>CALRLN020000007.1:0-39504 GCA_943368675.1 Chitinophaga pinensis
AAATTTATATTCTTCATATAACTCATCAATATTGACTACCTCTATACGGCAACTGGCTGTACCTGCAAGAAAAGTTTCTGCCCCGCTACATATCGGCAGATTAACCATGTTTGCACCTCTTTCTTTCCAAGTTTCATCAGATGATGCCCACAGATGAATTTCAACCTCATCACGAACGATCTTAGCAAAGTCAGTATCTTGGTATTGAATTATAAACCCCAGCTTTTCAGAATAGAATTTGGTTGATTCCTGAATATTTTCTACAGGTAAAGCGGGAATCGCTTTTTTCATTTTCATTGTATTACTTTATCGTTTTTTATACACAGCAAGACTTATTTGCCTGAATTGGTGGGCATTTTTCACTGCCATAGCTACAAAATACACAGCAATCGCCTGCGTTTGGTTTCAACAGGGTTTTGCAATTGGTACATTCGTAAAAGTATGTGCAAGCATCGACAGGCATTATCTCTTCTTGTTCGTGCATACAGTTAGGACAGGTAATGATAGATTCTAATACTATATTCATGGTTCTTTATTTTATTTCAGCAACTTTATATCCTGTGGCAACAACTGCTTTTTTTATTTCTGCTATTGAAGTTTTATTACTGTCATATTTAATAGTGGCATTGCCATTTTTATAGGACACTTGAATCTGTTGTATTCCATTCAATTTACCTACTTCTTGTTTCACATGATGTTCACAACTTTCACAAGTCATACCAGTGATTTTTACAAATGCAGTTTGGGTAGATTTGGGGGTTGGTTGTTGTAGTGTTTGTTTCTCCTGATAGAAGAGTTTGGAATAACTTGGAAACGCAGTAAGCAAAATAGAGCCTATTGTTACAATACTTAAAAACTTTTTGGTCTGCATAAAAGGTATATTTTTTGGTTCACAATTACATGATGAATTACTTACAGGTTTTAAAGCTTGATACCAAGCAAAGCCTAGAATAAGTAGGGTTGCTATAATTAAATAGGGACGTGCAGGTTGTATCCAGACAAAATTTGTTGCCAAACTACTCATTCCACCTATTGTGGCAATTAAAGGCATAATGCAACAAACAGAACTTGCCAATGCTGTAAATATTCCTGCATTATTAATAAATTTATGGTCTTTCATAGTACAAAAGTTTCTTAATTAGAAATGGGAATAAAAAGTTTATTTATTGCTTCTATCTGACTTGACACAATAGAATAAAAAATAGTTTGTCCCGACTTTCTGATACGCACTAAATTAGCATCTTTCAGTTTTCGGAGATGTTGTGAGACAGCTGGGACAGTCATTTGTAAAATATCACTTAAATCACATGGACAAAGCTCTTTTTGTTGCCCAAGAAGATAGAGTATTTTTAATCTGGCTTCGTTTCCAGCAAGCGCATATATTTGTGTTAAGTTAGTAAACGCTATACTATTTTTTTTTAATACTTCCTTACAAAATCGTATTTGCTCGTGATCAGCAAACAAGCGAATACAACTGTTTGCAACCTCTATCTCTTGTTCTATGTGTTTCATTCTTCAAATTAATTATCGGCAAATATAACAGTATTTAAGTATTTGCTTAAATAATTACTGAATTTTTAATTATAGTCTTCCAGAGAAAGATTTCAGATTTCTATTGCAGTGATATTTGAGTCTCTCTTAACAAAAAAAATCGGAACAATGCCCCGACTTTTTTGAATTTACACCAATATGAATCATTTCTGACCCCATATTATCTTTAGTATTTTTAATAGCCTTTTCTCAGCATATCTGCATACTCATTCGGCAGAGGGCTATCTTCAACAGCCTTAGCCGCTTTCTCAGTATCATATTTAAAACGAATAAATTCTACCTCAATAGAATCCTTGTCAAGAACTGAGCTATTGTCTTTTATAGTCAGAATTACATAGCAGCCTCTTGGATCACCATCTTTTGGCTTTCCGACCGATCCAATGTTAATGGCATGTCGGAAATGACTATTGTCTTCTAATCCTGAATTTAAAACCCTGTGATAAGGTTTATGGGTGTGACCAAAGCACATGATATCCGCATCGGCTTGCTCCATTATGCGCAAAAGACTTTTTTCTTCACGATCTTCAAAAAGATATTCGTTTATTTTACGCGGGCTTCCATGTACCAGAAGCAAATTCAACTTATCTTCATTTAACTGGTATTCTACTCTGATATGAGCTGGCAAGGTTCTTAAATACTGCCGCTCTATCGGTTGCATGATTTCATTTGTAAATAAAATAGATACATTGCCATTCTGCTTATCATGATCTGTTTTATAGGCACAGCCACATTCATTGCTCATGCGACCAATACCAAAATCATAGTTGCCTGCAATGGTTGGAATATTGCGTTTTTTGATTTCGTTGACGACTTCATTAGGCCATACATTATAGCCGACCAGATCTCCCAGACAGTAAGTCATATCAACATTCCGTTGGTCTAAATCGGCAAAAAATGCTTCCAATGCAGGTAGGTTAGCGTGTATATCACTAAAAAGGGCAATTTTCATTTTCTTTGATTTTATGTGGTAGCAATAAAATATCTCTTTTGAAACCAGAAAGCCAGGTTCACTAAGGCAATCAGGGCAGGGACTTCTACTAACGGGCCTATTACGCCTGCAAATGCCTGACCACTGTTAATGCCGAATACGCCTATGGCCACTGCAATAGCCAATTCAAAGTTATTTCCGGTGGCCGTAAAAGCGATTGACGTACTTTTGGAATAATCCGCACCAAAATATTTACCGATTAAAAAACTGATAACAAACATCACCGTGAAGTAAATAACCAGTGGCAGCGCAATCCTTAACACATCCAATGGGATCTGGAGAATGAGTTTTCCTTTCAAGCTGAACATGACCACAATAGTCAGCAAGAGGGCAATTAAGGTTATAGGCGAAATCTTTGGAATAAATTTCGTATCAAACCAGTTCTGACCTTTGAATTTAATTAGGGTGTAACGGCTTAGTATGCCCATGACAAAGGGAATACCTAAGTAAATACCCACGCTTTCCGCAATTTGCCCGATACTGATATTGATAGCCAGGCCGTCTAATCCAAAGAAAGGCGGCAGGACGGTGATAAAAATATAAGCATAGACACTATATAACAGCACCTGAAAAATACTATTTAGCGCGATTAAGCCTGCCGCATACTCTCTGTTCCCTCCTGCCAGATCATTCCATACGACAACCATTGCAATACATCTGGCAAGGCCGATAAGAATTAAGCCTACCATATAATCGGGATAGTCTCTTAAAAAGGTTATCGCCAGTAAAAACATGAATAAGGGGCCGATAACCCAGTTCAGCAATAAAGACACGCCCAGGACTTTTGTATTGGCAAACACTTCCGCCATCTTTTCATACCGGACTTTTGCCAGAGGCGGATACATCATCAGGATAAGCCCGATGGCTAATGGGACATTGGTTGTTCCCCATGAAAAGGCATTAATCAAATCGGTGCTGGAAGGGAAAAAATTTCCAATTCCCACACCGATAATCATCGCCAGAAATATCCAAAGCGTAAGATACCTATCCAGAAAGCCTAGCTTCTTTCTTTCTACGACAGGGGCACAATTATTAGCTGACATTCTGATTTATATTTTAGTTGCAACAACCACTACCCGGCGCGCAACTGGCCGCAGGCGTTCCTATTTCTGATAAACTGACTTTTTCTTTTTGCTGTGGAATACCACATTGCTCTTGAGCCAGACACGCAGTTTGTTTAGAAACAAGGACAAAATGGTTGCCATTAAATCCTAAATCGTATTTGCCGATAGTATTGGATTGGTATTCAACCTCAATCTCCAGATCTTCCATTCCCAGTATTTTTTCAGACAACCCGATAATACTCAGTAACTTTTGTGGTTTTAAACGATGCTCAAAATCATTGGCATCCCAAAGCTGAAAATTGGCGACTTTTTCATTCCGGACTGTACCGCCACAGTCAATAAAATGTTTAGTAACCACACCTACCTCGGTTACATGGAAATGTTCTGGCACGAATGAACCGTCCTCTAATTCAAAACTTACGTTTTCAACGGTATCTAAAATTTGTTTTACGTCTGATAGTTTCATGATTTTATCCTTTAATTTTTAACAACATGTGAGATTTTTCTTGTCTAAAGTTGATGCCATTGTATCAAAGTAGTTTTTCAATTTATAGATGGTGTTTTCATCTATACAGTAACAGATGGCATTACCTTCAATATTTCCTTTAATAATGCCTGCGTTTTTTAGCTCTTTCAAGTGCTGTGATACAGTAGGTTGTGCCAATGGCAGTTCATTGACAATATCACCACAGATACACGTATCTACTTTTAGGAGATAATCAACGATAGCAACTCTGGCAGGATGTCCGAGTGCTTTAATGATTGTCGCCAATTCATTTTGTTCAGTAGAAAAATTTTCTGTCTTGGTAAGTCCCATAAATAAGCTCGCTTAATTCTAATGGTGGAAATTCTTTTTAATTCGTTGAGGCATGCTTACTTTTTTACCTGAGAAAACACATAAAGCGTCTCTGTAGCAATTTGTTTGCATCGTTCATCATATTTATCCGTTTCATTGGATTGTCCGTCATACATTTTTGGATCTTCATAAGGAACAGATACCCTTAAACTGGCTCCTTTGACGACCGGACACGCTTCATCGGCCTGAGAGCAGGTCAGGACAGCACAAAAGCCGTTTTGAGGGTTGCTCTGATCCGTAAATAGCTTTGAAAATAATTTGATAGGTTCAGCATTTGGGGCATACTTTACTTCATAAACAGGATTTTTGCCTTCGGTGAGTTTCTTTATTTCAAATCCTACACGCTTGCAGGCCGCAACCGCCCTTTCGTTAAAGGCTGTTGCTTCTGTGCCACCGGAGAATGTGCTTACATGGGGAATGTTATAGTAGGCTGCCGCAGTCGCTCCCCAGATCTGGCCAAAGTGGCTTCGACGTGAATTATGTGTGCATATATAGGTTAGCTGAATAGGCTCACCTGATTTTACTCTGGCCTGGATAAAAGCAGCTATTTTTTCCAGTTCAGCCTTGCGTTCCTGCGGAATTTTGGAAAAGTCCTTTTCCGTATTGGTAACGTATGCTTCCAAAGAGTCATTCAGGAGCTTTTCATTTCCCATTGGAGCAGGGTTGGTCAAAGAGGTTGTTGTGATCATGATAAAAAGAAGTTCGAGGAAAAATAAAAATTTCATTCTGTAAGAGTTTAGCATCTTTATTACAATATTGCAATATTACGATAAAGATTTTTGCCAGAAAAGAAATTTTCAAAAAATGTGTATACTTTTGATTTTAATAATTGAAAAGAAAGATAAAAATTAAAATTATTTCAGTCAATGACGACTTTATGCAATGTGCCGGAGTTTTGGTTAGCGAATAAAGAGATGGTGTATGGCTATATTAAAAAGAACACCAATGATAATGATCTGGCCAAAGACCTGACACAGGAAGTTCTTTTAAAGGTTTATCGCTTTTGTGAAAAACAATGCGGCGTGAAGAATAAGCGGGCCTGGCTCTTTGATATAGCGCATAATACAATTATCGACTATTACCGGAAACAAAAAGCTGATTTTACTCTAGATTGCGATAAGTATGATCTGCCAGAAGAACAACACACAGACATCTATCAGGATATTTCTATTTTTATTCGTCCGCTTTTGACCTGTTTACCGGAAATATACGCAGAGCCTCTTCGTCTTGAACTGGATGGCATTGATCAAAAAGAAATTGCCCGAAGATTAAATCTGAATCTATCGACTGTCAAATCCCGCATACAAAAATCAAGATCTCTGATAAAAGATTTACTTTTTGAATGTTTTCACCTGGAATTGTCGGAAGAGGGAAAGATAGACTCTTTCCAACCCAAAAGTGATTGCAAAGCCATTCAGCACTTTCTGAATGAAAATACTTTTTAAAATTTCAGTGATCGTTGCGTCTTTTTGAAAGGTTACACGTCATGGTATATATTTAATCATTTTAATTATCATACCATGAAGAAAATTGTTTTAGTCACTCTCTTATTAGCGGGTTACTTTTCTGTTACTGCTCAAAAAAACATTCACCCGCAAGAACCTATTTATGCGCACTATAAAACTTTAGGTGAGTTAAGTGCAAAAACTTCTCCTGAATTTGCATGGATGGATACAATCAGCTACCCCCCCAAAGAGTTTGGCAGTTCACTGACTTTTGTTCTGGTAAAGCCTTATTATCTGTCAGATTCACAGGTGAAGGCTTTAACAGGAAATGTCAAGCCGCCGGCAAACAGTTCTGAACAAACGCGGAAGGAATTAGAATACCTATTATTGCTACAAGCGAGCCGTACACCCAAGCAAATTGAAAGAGTAAGATTTCTGGCTAACATTGGTTTTTGGCCACAGACCAATTTAGTATCATCCCATCCTAATTATCAGCAGAATTTGAAGGATCTGTTTTTTGAAGGAAATGCAATCATGGGCAATTGGTGTAATGCTCAGAACTTTCCTGCCATTGCGAAAGTCTTAGCAGGAGCCATGCAAGACATGCGTGTGATGGAATTTACAATAAAATATACTTATTTCAGACCACGCCCTTATCATTTAGAAAAGAAACTCGAATCATTAGATCGCATAGGTTCTCCTTCTTTCGCAAGTGGTCACACCTTGTGGGCATTTATTCAGGCTTATATCTGGAGTGAAATAATTCCTGAAAAAAGAAATGGGTTCATTGCATTAGCAGAAGAAATTAGACAATCACGTGAGATAATGGGTATTCACTATCCAAGTGATAATGAAGCAGCAAGGCAGATTACTTATCAGATGGTAATTCAGTATATGAAGAATCCTGATTTTATAAATGACTTTGGGCTTGCTAAAAAGGAATGGGTAAATCAGTCAAAAAAATACTTTACCAAGTAATTATTTCTATTTAGTATCGAGACTAGTTCTAAAAAAATACCGTTTTAGGACTAGTCATGCATATACTTATCCTTTTCTAAAAATTATCAGTTGTGAGCATTAAGCAGTTCGCTGACGGATTATTATTACAACAATCATTGCATTTTCTAACACCATTTATCATGGCTAATTTAATTTCTTCCAACTCTTTTATTTTCTTTGTAATAACATCCACTTTTTGAATTATTTTATCTGCTACGTTATCACAGGAAGCAATATTTCCATCTATTAATTCAAGAAACTCAGAGGTTTCGTTTAATGTAAAACCAAAACCTTTTATTCTTTTTATCGCCAAAAGTTTTTGTAATGTTTTCTCGGTATACTCCTTATAATTATTGAACCTTCTTTCTTTACGACCAACTTCAATTAAACCCTGTTTTTCGTAGAACCGGATAGTATCTTTTGAAAATCCTGTCTTTTGTGCGAGTTCCCCAATCAACATATAGAAAATATTTTAAAGTTTCTCTTGACAATGGACTATACTCCAATGTTTTACTTTGCAAATATAATCTCTAAATAAATGAAAATGGGAAAATTGTTAGTCAAAACATCCTGGGCTAAAAGATTAAGCTGGGCAGGAATTGGATTATGTGGTTTATGCTGTGCGCTGCCAATAATCGGAGGATTGGCAGGTATAGGGTCTTTAGCGGCTATTGCCTTTTATCTTGAAAAAATTGGTATTTTTGTAATCGGACTTGGCGTTGTTATTTTTCTTTATACGCATTATAGAAAAAAGCAGCAGTTGGAAGTTTGTTCACCGACCTGTGATAGAAACTGTGGATGTAAGAGTGAAACAACGGCATAAAGTATATAATACATGATATCAGTCATAAAGACATACCTTATTTTTATACTTGCAGGGCTTTGCGAAATCGGTGGAGGTTATCTTATATGGCTCTGGCTGAAGGAAGAAAAATCTTTCTGGTATGGAATTATGGGAGCTTTAATACTGATACTTTATGGCGTAGTTGCAACCTGGCAACCTTCAAGCTTTGCAAAAGTTTATGCAGCTTATGGTGGCATATTCATTGTGTTATCTTTACTTTGGGCATATAAATTTGATAATTATGTGCCAAGTAGATATGAAGTAATAGGTGCAATTATTACTTTAATAGGAGCAGCAATTATTTATTATTCACCAAGTCAATAAAAATACAGGAATGAAAAAGAAGATTTGTATTCGTATAACCACAGGTTTTTTATTCCTGTTCTACTTTAATGCAATGAGTCAGCAAACGAACATCCATTTAAAATCTGCTACAGAAAAAACAGATACAGCTCTTGTATGTAAGCTAACCACAAAAGAATTTCAGTTAAGAAAAGAGACTGTATTAGAAAATCTGAGAAAGCAGGTAATGGAAAAGAAAGAGTTGCCAAACGGGTTTTCTTACAGATTTGATAATACTGATAAAATGCTTTATGAATTAACTGAGTTTATCAAAACTGAAAGACAATGCTGCGATTTTTTTGATTTCGGGCTTTCAATTGTTAGTGATGAGAATGCTATCTGGCTTAGTTTGACCGGGCCAAAAAATGCCAAGAATTTTATCAAGGCTGAGTTAAATTTATAAACTTTATCACATATTTTTAATTAAAAACAATCAAACATTATTTTATGAAACTACTTATTGCTTTACTCACAAGTATTTTATTCTTTACAGGGGATGCGCCAACGGCTCCGGCAATTAACTCAAAGGCTATTCCATTTGAACTCAAAAATTATAATGGCAAAACAATTTCATTAGATAGCTTTAAGGATGCGAAAGGCGTTATTATAACCTTTCTGACAAACGAATGTCCTTATGCACAGGTTTATCAAGACCGTGTGAAAGCATTGCAAGAGAAATACGGCAAACTCGGATTTCCAGTTGTTGCAATAGATCCATCCGACACAATAGAAGAAATGAATCAGGAAGCATCAGAAAAGAAATTTAATTTTTATTATTTACAGGATGTAGGCCAAAAAATTTCATGGGCATATGGTGCGATAGTAAATACCCATACCTGTATTTTAACGAAAGAGAAAGATGGATTTAAAATTGCCTATATTGGTGCTATTGATGACAATAAAAACGAAGACAATGTAAAAAATAAATATGTTGAAACTGCTCTTTCATCTATAATTGCACAAGAGGAAGTTAAAGTAAAAACTACTATCGCTAAAGGTTGTACAATTAGTTATAAAAAATAAGCAATAATATATTTGAAAAATTATAACAAATCTGCCGGAAAACCGCTCATTGAATGTTTATTATTATTCAAAAAATGCAGTTTTTATGAAGATTTTTCAATCAAGTGAAGATGAATAGTATTGAAAGCTCAGAATACGATAGTTTTTTGAGCTTTCATCTAAAAATAACTCGAAATACCAAGTTGAAGAACTCCGGTATGTGAGGGCGGATTTCCGAGTAAATCCACTTGTTTTTGGAAACGGTAATTAAACCGGATGACGGTCGAGGCTATAGGTCGCCAACTAATGGCTGGCATAATGGAGAAAACCTCATCATAGATTTTATCTCCGGTTTCCGTAAAAGTATCTGCATTAAAATCGACATATTCAACACGACAGGCTAAGTTAAAGGTAGAATTGGGAAACCCTAAAAGAGGCTTCTTATAGATGGGTTGTACAATATCGATAAACCCGCCGTTTTGTCGTCTGCCATACTGCACAGCGTAATTTTGGGGCAAATCAACATTGACCCAGGCCCATTCGGTTGTAATAAAGGTCTTTGTTTTTTTAATGGTCGTATTAAAATCAAGAGCAAATACTTTGACAGACCTTTTAGGGGCTAAAACAAGCCCGTCATCCTGAAATTTATTATAAATCCCACCCATATACGAAATCCCCACTTCACCTATTTTTCTATTTCTGATGGCTATTTTGCCTGTAAAGAGGACTTGCCCATTACTGCTTTCCTCAAAACGATCTTTATTCTTCTTTGCGGCGGGCAGGGATGTTCGACTTTGATCATTGTCAATGATACTGTCATCAAAGCCATTAGTCAGGTATCCTTCATAGGCAAACACCCATTGCCTGGAGTATTTCTTGCCGTACAGACCCATGCCGACATTACTAAAAGTGGCAGGCAGCAACTGAGTGGCTGAAATCGGCCTGTCATTAAATTCCCATTTTGGCCCATCATGATTCTGATTGAAGGCACCAATGGGATTCATAATGATTCCACCACGAACATTAAAAAGATTATTAAACTGAAAATCGATGGCTGCAAATTCAATATTGATTTCTTTTGTACCATCCTCAAACTCAATTTCAGAGATAAATTTTATTTTTCGATGCAAACTTCCCCCTAAAAACAGGGTCATCCTGCGCATTTGGAATGAGAAGCCTTCGCTGATCCCATTTGTTGATGCATAATTGGTATTTAATTCTGCATAACCGCCAACACCTAATGGGGTACGCCCCACTTGCAGAAAAGGACGGTTATAAACTGCATCCATGTTCAACTTATTGGAATCCAGGCTGGGTTTTCGTCTAAAAAGTGTTGAATCAATCTGGGCAAAACTGCTTTGACAGAGCAGAAAATAAAGCGGTAAAAGAAGTCGTCTTTTCATGATGGATTTAAGCTAAGCTTATATAAATATGATCTCCATCCGTTTTTAAAGGGAATACCCTCAACGGTTTTTCTGCTGGGCCTTGCAGCACGTTTCCTTTATTATCAAATTCGCTCCCATGCCCTTCACAGACCAGATAATCTCCATGTGGCTGCACTTCATTTCCCTGATGTGTGCATTCCAAATAAATGGCAGAATACTGATTATCAGCTAGTCGGAAAACAGCAATTGGAAAGCCGAGTTTTTCATGCTTGACTACAATCACATTCCGTTCACTTTTTACGTCCTTTTTGATCTCAACAAATTCAGCTTTATTCACGACCAAACTATTGTCATTGAGCGTCACTTGCTTGGCATAGTAAGCCGAACTGCAACCTTGTAAGGCAAGTGCCAGCGCACTTCCACCCATACACGCTAAACAACTTGTGCGGATAAAATCGCGTCTTTTCATGGTTATAGGCTTTCTAAAAAATTTATGAGTTTTTCTTTTTCTGCTTTGTTCAAGGCCGTATAGTTTAAGCGGCTTTGCCTGGCTTCTCCATCATGCAATAGAATGGCTTCGTCAATGCTTTTAGCACGGCCATCATGCATTAAATGGACTTTTCCGCCTTGTGATTGCTTTGATAATCCCAAACCCCACAATGGCGTAGTACGCCATTCATAGGTTTTGGCTGTGCCTTCGGTATAATTATCATCCAAGGCTTTGCCCATATCATGCATCAACAGATCAGTATATGCAGAGAACATTTTATAACTTAACCCCGCAATGGCTGAATGACCGGTTCTCATGCTTGGGACATGACATCCTCCACATTGAATGCTTATAAAAAGGTCTTTCCCGGCTTTAACAGCATCCACATTGCGCTGAATTGGAGCCTTTAAGGTTTGCAGATAATGTACCAAATCGACCACTTCAATATTGCTGACTTCCGGGTCTAATTCATCATTATTATAGGTGTCATAGGGAGAGTAAGAGCTGACAATCCCCATATCTTGATTATATGCATTAATGGTCTGGTGTAGTAAATTATAGGCTCCTGCTTTTCTGCCAAACCGTCCAATATATTTGCCATCCTTACTGACAGCCTGGGCTTTTGGTTTAATAAAATCGGGTACTATTATCCAATTCGGAACCCCTGAAATACCATCCTTATCGGTATCATCCGAGTCAGCGAGTGATAAAATATCGGCATCTGAAACAACTTCTAAAAAGCCTAACCCTGTATTGGCAGGGGCTACAAATGTCGATTTGGAAGCACCAAATGGAATAGTCTCCGGTATAAACCCTGCGATCGCTCTGTGTTGGAGTTGCGGGCCACCTTTTGTCAAAAAATGGTTGCCTGTTTCGTCACTTTGCCCAAAACGGGTAAGGCTTGTACTCGGATGCCCTTTGCCATCACCCGCATGGCAACTAATACATGAGTTCGAGACAAACAATGGGCCTAAACCTGTATTCGCTGTAAAGACCCTAGCAAATGCCGCATCACCGCGTAAAAATTGAGCTGTTTCTGTAAGGGTGAGGGATTCAATCGGGCCATCTAAAACGGTATTCTCTAGTGGGGCAACAGGCAGTATCTTTTCACATGATATGATAAGAAAAGCACTTGTTGAAATTATAAGTAATAGGTATCGTATACTCATTGTAATAGGAACTTATTGTTACGTGGAACAAAGATAATATTTTTAGATTAGCCTAAAAATAAAATTAGATTATTTTATTCTTTATTTTTAAAATACGCTAAAAACTATGTTTTGGTTTTTCTGGAAGTTACCTGATCATGTGCAAATACGCTGATTTAAATTGTATTTGTTTTTGATAAATCTTAGTTTTGCTCCATGAAAGTCTTCTGTTTTGTCTTATCACTTTATATTCTTTCCCTGACAGCCGTTCCTTGCTGTGCGGATGATGATTGCAACGAGGCTGTCACAACAGAGCAATCTGCTCACGACAACGAAAAACATGAATGTAGTAATTGCTCACCCTTTATGAATTGTGGTAGCTGCGTAGGATTTACATTTAATGCTTTCGAGCCACCTCTGTTTAAATCTATTATAAGCGTATTAAGAGAATCCACGTTTATTTTTTCGACTGATCCTAATGCTTTCTCTGACTTTTCTTCTAAAATCTGGCAACCACCACGATTAGCTTAAAGCTATTGGTTTCCTGTCGTTTTTAATTGGCTATATGGCCATATCACTTCTTATTTTAATATACTATACCATGCAAAAGATTATTTTGCCTTTTGTGGCATTTCTATATACCTCCACCTGTTGGAGTCAAAACACGTTTAAAGCCATTTTAAAAGATTCAGATAGCAAAGAAGTTTTAATTGGGGCTAATGCCAAGTTATCCGGCACCTCAATTGGTGCAAGTTCAAATACCGAAGGCTTCCTTGAAATAAGAAATATCCCCAATGGCAAGCAAGTCATAGTGTTTACTTACATCGGCTATCAGGAAAGGACGGATACGCTCTCTTTTCCTCTGCAACAAACCGAGCCAATGGAAATTCTTTTATCTGTGGAAGAAGAAGAAATAGAGGAGGTGGTGGTCACAGCCACCCGTTCAAGCCGGACAATCGACGATACACCTACGAGAATTGAAGCTATTTCAGGCGAAGAATTAGAAGAAAAGGGTAATATGAAGCCCGGTGATATCCGGATGATGTTGAATGAAAGTACAGGTATTCAGACACAACAAACTTCTGCCACATCGTATAATTCAAGTATAAGGATACAGGGACTTGATGGTAAATATACCCAGATCCTGAGAGACGGTTTACCACTCTATTCGGGTTTTTCAGGCGGTTTAAGCTTGTTGCAAATCGTACCACTCGATCTCAAACAGGTGGAAGTCGTCAAGGGAGCATCCTCAACCCTGTATGGTGGTGGAGCTATTGCTGGCCTGGTAAATCTGGTTTCCAAAGTTCCAACGGAAAACAGGGAACTGAACTTTATGTTCAATGGTACGTCTGCATTAGGATTGGATGTCAGTGGCTTTTATGCGCAGAAGTTTAATAAGGTTGGTACAACAATCTTTGCATCCTATAATGTGGGAACGCCATATGATCCGGCCAATATCGGCCTTACAGCCATTCCTAAATTTAACAGGATTACAATCAATCCAAGGCTGTTTATGTATCTAAATGAAAAAACAACCTTCAATGTTGGCGTTAATAGCACGATTGAAAACCGCATTGGTGGGTATATTAAATTCATCAAAGGTGAGGGCAATGCTATGCATACCTATTTTGAGGAGAATAATACCAACCGTTTGAGTACGCAGATCGGTTTTGAACATAAAATAAACGATCAGTCCAGGCTGATATTTAAGAATAGTCTGAGTCACTATGACAGAACTATTAAAATTCCTTCTTTTGAATTTTCAGGCATTCAGTTTTCTTCCTTTAGCGAAGTAAGCTATAACTACAAAACCCCTAAATCAGAATGGATTACAGGGCTGAATCTTTGGACTGACCAGTTTACGCAGAAAAAAACAGGAATAATTCAGGTTGTCGATTATGCACATATAACCATTGGCGGATTTGTTCAAAATACCTGGAATGCAAGCGAAAAGTTTATTCTTGAAACCGGATTGAGAGGTGACTATCAAAATGAGTATGGTTTTTTCGCCTTACCCAGAATGTCCGCCTTGTATAAAATAAGTCCAAAATTCAGTACACGATTGGGAGGTGGGCTAGGTTATAAAACACCCACTGTTTTTACAGAGGATGCCGAAAGAATACAGTTCAGGAATGTATTGCCGATTGACGTTTCTCAAACAAAAGCAGAAGAATCAATAGGCGCGAACTTTGATATTAATTATAAAACACCCATATCAGAAGACGTTTATTTAACCGTCAACGCCTTATTATTTTATACAAAGGTCAACGATCCTTTAGTATTAAATAGTACAGGCAATGGTTTGTATGCATTTCAACAGCCAAAGGGTAATATCGATACCAAAGGTATAGAAACCAATGTCAAACTGGCATTCGGGGATTTTAAACTCTTTGTTGGTTATACATTGGCCGATGTCAATCAGCATTATAATGGCACTAAAACGGTATTCCCACTAGTTGCCAAACATCGTCTGAATAATGTGCTGATGTATGAAATTGAAGAAAAGCTAAAAATTGGCTTGGAAGCTTATTATTTCAGTCCGCAAAAATTGAATGACGGGAAGACAGGCAAAGAATACTGGATCTGCGGACTAATGGCTGAAAAACTTTGGGAAAAATTCTCAATCTTTATCAATTTTGAAAACTTCCTTAATACCCGCCAAACGAAGTTTGATACTATTTATACTGGGTCAATTTCAAATCCGACATTCAGAGATATTTATGCTCCTGTTGATGGATTTGTGACGAATGGCGGTATTAAAATAAAACTATAATGGCTTCAAGATTGCCTTGAGTTTTGAATAATATTTGGGAAGAATAACGTTATTCTTCCCATTTCCAACCTCTCAATTCATAATATTTCTTCCTGGGAGTTGCCTTCCATGGATCAATTCTATTTTTCTTACACCATGTAAAATGCACGATTATTCCCGGTACCAATCCTAAAATTGGAAAAATTACCGCCCAATGCTCGACAAGGTAATAAAGACCGATGGTTACGGCGTCTATCAGAAACCATTTGACTAGTTTTTTAATCAAGGGAGTTTCTACCTCAAACTTTGCAAAAGCAGAAATAAAGACCGTTTGAATGATCAGAAGTACAAATAATTCAAGCTCTATTCCGAATGTCATATACTTTTCTTTTAAGTGATGAAACAATATTCATGATACTAGCCTCAAATCCTTTTACGTGAAAGCCTATATATGCCCCACCAGGAAGCAGGTGCCAGTAAAATGACACTGGCCATGCCTGGAAAATAGCCATAGGGCTTCGCTGTAAAGAAGGGCAAAACAAAGTGGGCCAACTCTGTGACCCCCATTGCTGTAAAAAATGTCCATGCCAGATAATAACCAAAACTGTAGTGATGCTTGACCAGATAAGGTATCAAAAGCCATGCTCCGGCAAAGGCATAGAGCAGATAGACCTGAACCGAATTGGTTTCAGGAACAGGAACTCCCGTGATTTCTGATAGACGAGGGAAAAAGTCCATATATTTTTCTTCCATTTTATGAATCACAAAAAACGCCAGTGTCACATAAAATGGAATTTTAATGGCATCGAATGGTGCATTGGTTGGTATGATCAGCCAGAGAATAAAACCACCCAGAAATCCGAAGGCGAAAAGAAAGGTGGGTAATAGTCCTAGCATTACATAGCCAAGCATGAGGACTGCCACTGTAAAGAGAAAAGCAAAAATGGTGGTCAGTTTTGGTTTTTTCATACAGAAATCGTTTTATCGTTTATATTAGAACTTTATCCTTTGAATCCTCACGGCATTTAAGATAGCCAGTAACGCGACTCCTACATCGGCAATAACAGCTTCCCAAAGTGTTGCTATACCTCCGGCACCCAGCACAAGGACAATCACTTTGACACCCATTGCTAGTATGATATTCTGCCACACGATGCGTCTGGTAATCTTGCCAATTTTAATAGCAGCCACAATACGGGAAGGCTGATCATTCTGAATAACGACATCTGCCGTTTCAATAGTCGCATCACTGCCTAAGCCACCCATAGCAATCCCTGCATCTGCCAAAGCCACCACAGGCGCATCATTCACTCCATCCCCAACAAAGGCAATATGTTTCCCAGCGTCTTTGAACGCCTGTACTTTTTCGACTTTTCCTTCCGGCAAGAGATCACCGTAAGCTTCATCAATGCCAATTTGCTTGGCAACATTATCAACCACGCTTTGCTTGTCACCAGACAGCATGACCGTTTTAATATTCAGACTGTGCATCTGCTTGATAGCGTCTGCTGAATCCTCTTTTATTTCATCGGCAATCGTGATGTATCCAGCATATTTATTATCAATAGCGACAGTGACGATTGTATCGACTATTTTCTCAATATCAGCCGGATAGTTTATATTAAATTTCTTTAGGAGTTTTAGGTTTCCTGCTAATACCTCTTTGCCATCTATTTTACCTTTTAAGCCATGACCTGGTATCTCTTCGACATCCGTTGCCTTTGCTAATCCCCCTTTTTCCTTCGCATAGTCTGTGATGGCTTTGGCAACAGGGTGGGTCGAATTTGCTTCTATTGCAGCAGTTAGTTTTACCAGTTCATCCTCCGTCATATTTTCCGGTTGCACTTTTTGAACTTTGAATACCCCTTTTGTCAGTGTTCCAGTCTTGTCCATAACTACAACATTGACTTTTGTCATGACATCTAAAAAGTTACCCCCTTTAAAGAGGATACCATTCCTTGACGCGAGTCCGATGCCACCAAAATACCCTAATGGGATAGAGACGACTAAAGCACAAGGGCAACTTATAACAAGGAAGACCAATGCCCGATAAAACCATGTCTGAAAGACATAGTCATCAACAATAAAATAAGGAATAAAACAAACGGCTAGGGCCAAGAAAAAGACAATGGGTGTATAGATTCTGGCAAACCGTGAGATGAAGAGTTGTGTTTGTGATTTGCGGGCAGTCGCATCCTGAACCATTTCTAAAATACGGCTCAACTTGCTGTCTTTAAATAAGGTGGTGACCTTAATGTCTGCCACACTGTTCAGGTTAATCATTCCAGCCAAGATCGCTTCGCCTTTATATTTGGTATCAGGCTTGCTTTCACCTGTAAGGGCTGCGGTATTAAAAGAGGCATTCTCCGAGAGCAGTTCACCATCGAGGGCGACTTTTTCGCCTGGCTTGGTCTGAATTGTCTCTCCTATCTGTACCTCTGCCGGGGCAACCTCCTGTGGCTTGCCATTGCGCACCACAGATACTTTGTCTGGCCGTACATCCAATAACGCTTTAATGCTTTTCTTGGCATTATTGACAGCAGCATCCTGAAACCATTCACCGATGCAATAGAACACCATCACTGCCACGCCTTCGCTATAAGACCCAATAATAAAGGCTCCTATAGTGGCAACACTCATCAGAAAGAACTCATTAAAAATGTCACCTCTTTTAAGCTTGCGAAACGCCAGATCTAACACACGCCAGCCTGCTAAAAGAAATGCGATAAAATGAACGCCAAAATCAATCCATTTGGGGGGAACATAATCAAACCCATAATTTAGCACCATCATCACCACGAGAATGAGGAGGGCTAACAGTAAGTCCCAGTACGATTTCCACCCGGCATCATCTTCTGCGCCGTGATCGTGTCCATCATCCTCAGTATGTTCTTCTTCAATATGATCGTGACCGTCATCATCTGCATGAGTATGTGTTTTCATGATTGGTTTATTCGCCTCCATGCTATTTATAAGTCCTGCTTTCGATGATTTTTTTGGCTTTTGTTCATCATCAGTGCTGCAACATTCTTTTGCCATAATCTTAAGTTTAAAATATAAAAAAAGATATTATTCCTGTAATTATTAATGTAATGCCCGTTATGATTCCTGCATTATGTTCCAGGGAATGCCAATTGAGTTTTAACAAGCCCTTATAGGCCAGTGATACCAGCATGATCATCCCGGTTGTTGTTATCAGTATATACATGAGGGCTATCCCTGCAACCAACCAATTCGACTGCGTTCCGGCCAGTAAAAAATAGGCTTCTATTTCCATACAGGGTGAAAAGAACATAGCTATGACCAAAGCGAAAATAATATGTTTTTTCGACTGTTTTTTTGGTGCCAGACCGGATAGGTGGAAATGTTTGTGACGGTGATGCCTGTAAATAAACACCACGCCTAACAGAATAAATATAATGGGTGCAATCAGATGGGTGAAATGGCTAATCTGATCTGCTATTGCTTGTCCCACAAACCCCAAGAGCAACCCAATCAATATGGTGCTGAAACCGTGAGCCAGGGCTGCTATAAGGGTTACGTTAAGCACGTCCGCTAATGTCCATTGTTCTTTCCGGCCAATAGCAATGATAGGCAGCCAGTGATTAGGTATGGCTGCATGCAAGACACTCAATATAAAGCTTCCTATAACAATACTATACATAAGGTTTTGATTGATTAAATGCGTCAATGAGTGCCTCTTCAATCTGTTTTGGTAAAATATTCTGTTCAAAAATACTTAGGATAAGTATCTCTTGGTTTTCATCTACCTTAATTGAATAATAGTCATCAATTTTACCTTCTACAAAAAGAGCGTCAAACTCAATCTGAATGTGAGACAGTTTTTCTTTAAAATTGTCGTGCCATGTGTCTGTGTAGGATTTCATTGCTATTTGTTATTTAATGTAATGCATCGTTGCTTAATGTCCATGATCATCATCCCCTGTGTTGGAGAGGGAAGATTGTAAATAGTAAGCCCCTTTGATGACAATTTTTGCACTATTAGGTATATCCTGCAAGGGAGTTACCTGAGCAAACCCTAATTGAGTGGTGCCTGTTTTAACTTCTATCTGTTTAAAATGTACCGTGTTTTCTTCTGGCTTAGTCGGATCGGGTGTTTTTGCGGCTGGCACTTCATTATCCTGAATGAAGATAAACTCTTTTCCTTCCGCTTTTACAATCGCTTCAATCGGAAGGGTGTTTACTTCATTCTTGCCAATATCAATGAGGGCACTGACATACATCCCTGAAATAAGACCTGCGCTCTTATTATTAATATCGGCATGCACGGCTACAGATTTCGTTTCATTCTGAAAAGCTTTTCCAACACTAAAAATTTCGCCCATAATCTCCTGATTGCCCTGGTTGGTCAGCACAAAACGAACATCCTGACCTACTTTTATTTTGAAAAGGTCTTTCTCATACACCAGTAAATCAACGTGCATCTTTGAGTTATCAACAATTGAAAATAAAGAGTTGTTTGGCGTAACACTACTGCCTATTTTAACATTGACAGACGTTACAAATCCAGAAATGGGCGCAGTAATAGCAATAACCGTAGAACTTTCTTTGCCACTGAGTTGAAGGGTCTCTTCTATAATTTTGATTTGATTGGTCAGGGTCTCGGTCTTTGTTTTAACTCCTTCCAGATCAGAACTGACTTTTTGAAAGTTTTTCTTGGCCGTTACATTTTCCTCGCTTAATTCTTTTTGCCTCGCAAATTCCAAATCCAGATAATCTTTGCTCACTCTCGCTTGTTGCAATTCTTCACGCAGTTTTTCTTTTTCAAGGCGGATATTATTAAACTCAACGCTTTGAAACGTTGCCAGAGTCTGGCCTTTTTTGACAAACTGCCCTTCAATTACAGCAATGGATTTAATCATACCTCCTACAAATACAGCGACATCGGCTTGGTTCTGCGGAGGGAGCTTTGTATAGCCATTGGCCGTGATTACTTCGCTAAGATTTTTCTTCTCAAAGTTTCCAAAAACAATTTGGGAGGCTTTAATCTGCGTTGATGTTAGTTCGACAACGCCTTCTGCATCTTCATGATGTTCTTCTGCTTCTTTTGTATCTGTCGTTTTATTACAGGAGACAACACCTGTGAGCAAAAGAATGAAAGCAATATATTTTACTGTTCTATATGAAATGAATGTCATTGTTCACTGATTTAGTTGTTCAATAAATACTGAATATTGATACTGTTCTGATTGAATTGATTAATAGCATTGAGATAATTTTCCTGCGTTTTCAAAGCCGTCTCTAAAGCCTGTAAATATTCAACATAGCCAATCTCTCCATTCTCAAAGGCTTTTCGCGCATGATTGGAGATAATGTCTGCATTGGGCAAAGCCGTTTGTGTATAATAATCCAATAAGGATTGATTGACGTTTTGCTCTTCAATTTGCTGGAGCAAATGGGTGACCAGTTGGCTTTTCAAATAGTCGGCATTTTTCTGTTGCATTAAAATATCTGTTTCAGCCGCTTGGACACGGGCTTTACTGGCTCTGCCAAAAATCGGAATGTTTATGCCAAGCGTAACGCCCTGAAAGCGAGGGATGCCATTGTAATAAATATTATTATTTTCGACCTCCTGATTTCCTGTCAGAGATTGCAGAAAATAGCCTAAAGAAAAATCAGGCTTTCGCTGTGCTTTTTCCACGTCTTTGGTGGCTATTGCTATACGGACTTGTTGCAGTGCCTGTTGCAGAGTTGGATTCTGTTGAATATAGGTTGAATCTGCATAAAGGATTTTGGACGGAATAAAGGAATTCTCTTTTAAAACGAAGTCTTGCTGGAGATTAAGAAGATGTCTCAATTTGAGTTTTTCACGCACTATCTCCCCTTCATTCTGTTTTCTCAATTGTACCAATTCTTGCTGCTTTGTCTCGGCTGTCGTTTTTTCCAAAAGTGTGCCTTCACCCGTCCTAAGCCTGACATTGGCGGCATTGACCAAAAGCTTTAAATACTCTTCCTGTTTTTGTAGCAAGGCATTGAGGGCTGACCAGTAGAGAATGCCATTCCAGGATTGACGAATCTGGTAATTAATCTCATGTCTGGTGGAGGTGAGTTTAAACTCACTATTTTTGATATTTTCAGTAATGAGTTGCTTTTTGGCATTCACCTGAAACGGGCTAAACCCTTGTGAGAGACTGTAATTCTGATCAAAACTGCGTGTATTATACTGGCCTAGCATGGCATTCAGGTTTGTCTTCGGTACTTCGCCAGCCGTTGGTCGTAACTGGTTTTGGGCTTTTACATTCAACTCATTAGCCTGAATTTGCTGATTATTCTTACTGGCTATCTCAATCGCCTGATTTAAGTTTAATGTTTGAATGTCCTGAGCCATTGCTTGATCTGTTAAAAAGAAGAAAAGTACAAGGGACGTGATGACTTTCGCTTTTCCTTTCGATTGTGAGCCTTTTTCCAGTAAATAATACAAAATCGGCAGCACAATCAGGGTCAAAAGGGTCGCTGTCACCAATCCGCCAATAACAACTGTGGCTAATGGTTTTTGGACTTCTGCGCCAGATCCGGTACTCAAAGCCATAGGCAAAAAACCTAGTGAGGCAACAGCCGCTGTCATCACCACTGGACGAAGCCGGACTTTTGTGCCTTCTCTTATTCTGTCTAAAACATTATCCCAGCCTCCTGATTTCAATTGATTAAAATACCCTATCAGGACAATGCCATTGAGAACCGCCACACCAAAAAGGGCAATAAACCCAATCCCGGCTGAAATACTAAAAGGCATATCCCGAAGCCAGAGAGCAAAAACGCCGCCTATTGCTGAAAAAGGAATAGCTGTGAAAATGAGCAGGGATTGCTTGACAGAATTAAATGTAAAATAGAGCAAAATAAAAATGAGCAGTAACGCTACAGGTACAGCCACAGACAGACGCTTATTGGCTTCAACGAGATTTTCAAACTGACCGCCATACGTGACGTAGTATCCTTCGGGTAATTTGAGTTGAGCATCTAATTTGGCTTGAATATCATTGACAACAGATTTGACATCCCGTCCACGTACATTCAAACCAATCACAATGCGGCGTCTGCCATCCTCACGGCTAATTTGTGCCGGGCCTTGCTCAAAGTTGACATCTGCCACCTGTTCCAAAGGGATCTGGTTTCCGGTTGGAAGGCTGATAAAGATATTGCGGACATTGGAAATGTCCTGACGAAAATCCTTTTCAAGTCGTACAACCAACTCATATCGTTTTTCACCTTCATACACCGTCCCTGTTGCTTCACCGGCAAACCCTGTCCGTACCACCTTGTTCAAATCCCCGACATTTAGGCCATATAAAGCCATTTTGTCGGGATTATAACGGACTGTAATCTGAGGCATCCCTGTTAATTGTTCTGCCTTAACATCGGCAACACCCTCAATATTTCCGATAAGCCCAACAGCACTATTGGCGGTTGCCGCTAGTTTTTCTAAATCTTCACCAAAAATCTTAATGGCAATGTCACTGCGAACACCTGTCATTAATTCATTAAAGCGCATCTGAATAGGCTGCGAGACTTCAAAACTGACGCCTGGAAGTTGTTCCATCTCTTCTTTCATGAGATTGGCAAGCTCATAAAAATCTTTGGTGGTCGTCCATTCTTTTTTATCTTTCAGAATGATAATCAAATCAGCCGATTCAATGGGCATAGGGTCAGTCGGGATTTCAGCAGATCCTATCTTTGATACAACTTCAACCACTTCTGGAAATTTGTTTTTGAGTATCCTCTCTAACTTTGTGGATGTTTCAATGCTCATATTCAATGAACTTCCATTCGCATTTCTAAAATTAATCGCATAGTCACCTTCTTCCAATGTCGGTATAAACTCACCGCCCATACGACTAAAGACAATAATGGCAAGCAATAACAAAACGACCGAGACACTGATAATAATCGTTTTGACTTGCAAAGCTCTATTGAGGAGTGGCTGATAAAACCGATAAATAAAATCTATAATTTTATCAGATATATTTTTTTTGTGACTAATATTTTTACTTAAAAACAGAGCCGAAGCCATTGGAACATAAGTGAGTGAAAGAATAAAAGCACCCAAAATTGCAAAAGCAACAGTCTGTGCCATTGGTTTGAACATCTTTCCTTCTGTGCCTACTAAAGTCAGAATTGGTAAATAGACAATCAGAATTATAATCTCGCCAAAGGCCGCACTGCTCCTGATTTTAGTTGCTGCGGTCAGGACTTCATCATCCATTTGTTGTGGACTTAAGCGTCCTTCCTTATTCTGGTGGAGGCTATGAATAACAGCCTCAACAATGATGACAGCTCCATCAACGATAAGCCCGAAATCAATGGCCCCTAAACTCATCAGGTTGCCACTGACACCAAACAGATTCATCATGATCACAGCAAATAATAAGGAAAGGGGGATAACAGAGGCGACAATCAAACCTGCACGCCAGTTCCCCAATAATAAGACCAAAACAAAAATGACAATCAAAGCCCCTTCTAACAGGTTCGTTTCAACGGTGCCAATGGCATTATTGACTAATTTTGTCCGGTCAATAAAAGGTTCAAGAGCAACCCCTTCCGGCAGTGTTTTTTTGATTTGTTCAACTTTTGCCTTTGTTCGATTTACTACCGCAGATGAGTTTTCGCCTTTTAACATCAAGACCATGCCACCCACCACTTCACCTTTACCATCTTTGGTAACAGCCCCATAACGCAGCGCCGCTCCTTCCTGTACTTTGGCCACATCCCGAATGAGAATTGGTATTCCATTATTGTTTTTAACCACTATTTTTTCAATATCAGCGATATTTTTAACCATTCCCAAAGCCCTGATAAAATAGACATAGGGCTGTTTGTCGATATAGGCCCCACCTGTATTTTCATTGTTTTTTTCAAGCGCATCAAAAATATCCGTAATCGTAATATTCATGCTCTTGAGGCGATCAGGCTGTACAGCGATTTCGTATTGTTTCAAGCTACCCCCTAAGGTGGTCACTTCTGCAATGCCTGGTGTGCCAAGAAGTTGAGGCTTAACCAACCAATCCTGAATACTACGAAGTTTTGAAGCGTTATACTGGTTTTCAAAGCCTTTTTTGGCAAAGATGACATACTGATAAATCTCACCCAATCCTGTACTGATGGGTGCTAATTCCGGAATACCCGTTCCTTGTGGAATTAACCGCTCTGCGTCTTTGAGTTTTTCGCTAATCTGCTGCCTGGCCCAGTAAATATCGACATTCTCTTCAAAAACGAGGGTGATAACACTTAAACCAAAACGGCTAAATGAGCGCAATTCGACGATTTTAGGAATCGTTTTCATTGTTTGCTCAATTGGATAGGTAATAAACTGCTCCACTTCTTGGGTGGCCAGTGTGGGAGCCGTTGTAATAATCTGCACCTGATTGTTGGTAATATCCGGCAACGCATCAATAGGTAAGCGGCTGAGATTATAAATACCAACTAGTATCAGTGCCAATGTCAATAAGCCAATGATGAACTTATTGACGATGGAAAACTGTATGATTTTATCTAACATTACTTCTTTTTATTGATTTCGTATTTATTGTAGTGATAAAGCCTGGCCATGATACCCATAGCAAGTACAATTCCCAAAATCACAATAAATAATACTTTGAGTGCCTTTGACACAAATGACTGTGTTGATGGCTTGTGACGATTTGATAATTTAGCTAAAGGCTGTGCAGCCTTTTTGGATTTTTTACTATTGGCCATTTTTTACAAGGAGAAAATGAATAATAGAAACCATTACAGACCCATATTATAAGGACTGTTGCACAGTTCATGAGAAGAGGTTCTTAGGCTAACTTGGGGGGTTGCCAAATATTCTCGTAAAAATTAGAAAGAGAAAAATCATTTTTATAAGCAATTCCTGAGTTTTGCTCATAAAAAGATGCTTGGCTTTCAGGAGCCAAGACCGGAATGTAGAAATTGAAACTTATATTCGAGCCGCAACACGCACAAATACAGAAAGGAGAACAATATTCTGCATCCTCATTGTGGGTTGAATGATCTTTTTGTGAAAGCGAGATTTCAGGATTATCCGTAACTGTACAGTCCTCAATATCCCCGCAAGGCAGGAATGAAAGAGTAATAATATACAGGGATAATATGACTGAAAATATTTTCATGAAGCAAATGTATGATAAATACAAGTGCAACAGGTTTTCAAAAAGGATATTTTTATTGTTTTTTAGTGTGATACGATTTTAAAGTATTGAAATTCTATTAATAAAGTTAAAAAATCTCCATTGACTTCTTTAACTTTCCCCTGATACAATCAGGGCATGAAGAAGAAGGTCAAATCCTTTTCGGCTACTTTTATGATATTGCTTACGCTCTGCGCGTTTGCAATACCATCTTTTGCCACTCTCTTCTATGCATCTCATGCGCAAGGTTCCGCTATCTATGACGCAGATTGCAATGTTTTTGTAGAAAAGAAAGCAGAACTTTCTAAAGAGAGTCAAAAACAAACATCGGATAAAGGTGCTGACAATTGCTGCGTTAGCCATCATTGCTGTACGGCTAAGATTAGTTTTTCGAATATGTCAGAAAGTACATTTATAACTGTTATATCCGTTAATTTACCTATACTCACCAATCAGCATGTATCAGGCCAAATTATACATGGCCTTGACCGTCCTCCCAAATCTCTCGTTTAAGTCGCTTTAAAGCCTTATAGGTTTCGCGGCTGTTTGATACTGGCTTTTTAAAGCCATCTTTTCCGAGTCAAACGACGAGACGATGTCATGAAATATGGTTGGATAATTGCATTGGTGCTGGGTTTATCGTGTCCTGCCTATGCTGCTGATAAGACAACAGACCCCTCAAAATTGACGCTGGACGAGGCAATCGATCTGGCTTTAGCCAATTCGCCGGACATCAAGGGTGCAGATGCATCCTATGGTATGGCCAAAGGCGAACGGAAACAGGCTGGTGCATTACTTAATCCCAGTATTGGCTTTGAAGCTGAGAATGTGGCTGGTACAGGTCCTTATGGTGGTGTCGATAATGCCGAATTGACATTAGGGCTTAACCAGCAAGTGCAGATCGGTGGTAAGCGTTCTGCACGTATTGCTACGGCTGATACAGGTAAGATAATCGCTAAGTATGGCCAATCCACCGCGAAGCTGGATTTAATCCGTAACATCAAGGTTGCTTTTGCCGATGCTGTTGCTGCCCAGGAACAGGCGGTGATTACGCAAGAGCAGGCCAAGCTGGCTAAAGATGTTTATATCACGGTCAACAAGCGTGTGACGGCTGCGGCAGAGCCCGTTGTGCAGCGGAATAAGGCCAAGATCTTGTTGGCCAATGCTGAATTGACGGCAGAACGTGCCAAGGGGCAGAAACAGACTGCGCTTAAAGTGCTGGCGACCTTGTGGAACAATGCCAAAGCACCAGCGTCTTTATCATCGGACAGTTTTTACAAAACCGAAAAGCCTGATTTTGGTGTGGATGCCGAGCAGTTGTTGAAAAACACCCCTGATTACCGCCAGCAGACAGCTAATGTTGAACACGCGAAGTCATTGCTTGATCTGGAGCAGGCGAATGCCATCCCTGATCCAACGGTCAGCTTTGGTGTGCGTGATCTAAGGGCAACCAATGATCAGGCTCTAATTGTCGGGCTGTCGATCCCGCTGCCCGTGTTTAATATCAATGGCGGTAACGTTGAGAAAGCACGTCAGCAAGCCGTCAAAGCCGGGACGGACAGGCAGCGTATCCTGTTAGACAATCAGATGAATCTGGTGGAGCATACTCAGGCCATGCACAACGCCTGGCTGACAGCAACGCGGATCAAGTCTGACATTTTGCCCGAAGCCCAGGAAGCCTTTACCCAAGCCAAACGTGGCTATAACGCCGGTAAATTTGCCTATCTGGAAGTACTGGATGCACAACGGACGCTGACTGATACCCGTATTTCTTACATTCAGGCTTTGCATGATTACCATGCGAACAAAGCCGAAGTTGAACGCCTGACCGCACCCGATGACACTATTTCTCAAGAGGCTAAACGATGAAAAAGATATACGCACTTATAATAATCCTGCTACTGAGCGGCAGCATTATTGTTTACAAAGCCACCGCGAATGATGATCATCCAAAGGCGAAGCAAGCTGATGAGGCCAGCCATGATCACGATGGTGAAGAAGAACACGGCGATAAAACGGAAATCAGCCCAAAATCTGCCGAGGCCATGAAGATTGAAGTCTTACAAGCAGGGCCAGCGACTGTTCATCAGACAATTGGCCTGACGGGTAAGATCACTTTGAACCAGAACAAGGTTGCACAGGTCCGCGCCCGTTTCCCCGGTATTGTCCGGACTGTCAAAAAATCCATTGCTGACGAAGTCAAAAAAGGTGAAACCTTGGCGACTGTGGAAAGTAATGAAAGTTTACAGGTTTATGCGGTTTTATCGCCACTGGGCGGCATTGTTTTAGGTCGTAATACCAATATCGGTGATGTAGCTGATACCGAGCCGATGTTTGTTGTTGCTGATCTATCCGAACTGTGGGCAGAGTTTTTTATTTTCTCGCGTGATGTCGAACGTATTCAGCCAGGCCAGAAAATCGATATTAAAAGCCTGACCGATGAAACGAGCACCGAAGCCGTTTTGGCCACTCTGTTGCCGACAACGGAAAGTTCCAGTCAAACAGTCGTTGCCCGTGTCACTATTGCCAATCCGGATAATAAATGGCGGGCAGGGATGACCGTGCGTGGTGATGTAGTCTTAAGCGAGCGTGATGTTGCTTTGGCTGTCAAGACATCTGCCATCCAGCGACAGGAAGGTGGAAACGTCGTCTATGTCCAAAAAAGCAATGAGTACGAAATGCGCAAGGTTGATCTTGGCCAGAGTGACCGTGAATGGACTGAAATCCTGAGCGGGCTGGAAGCCGGCGAACATTATGTGGCAACGAACAGCTTTATTGTGAAAGCCGATATTGCCAAATCCGAAGCTGAGCACGAACATTAGGATAGAGCCATGATCGAACGTATTCTAGGTTTTTCCCTGCGCAACCGGGTGATGGTTGCCTTAGTAACGGCGGCTATTGCAGGGTTTGGGGTTTATTCCCTCAAAAGCTTGCCGATTGATGCCGTGCCGGACATTACAAATAATCAGGTGCAGATTAACAGCACCGCTCCAGCCTTTTCACCGATGGAGGTGGAGAAGCAAGTGACGTTTCCGGTGGAAACAGCTTTGGCCGGTATTCCAGGTTTGAAAGCAACGCGCTCTATTTCACGCAACGGTTTTTCGCAAGTCACGGCAATCTTTGCTGACGATGTCGATATTTACTTTGCCCGTGCGCAAGTCAATGAGCGTCTGGCCGAGGCCAAAGAAAGCCTGCCGGAGGGTGTTGATCCGAAGATGGGGGCAATCTCCACCGGCCTGGGTGAAATTTATATGTGGACGGTGGAATTCAAAAATCCGAACGGCAAGGGGGCAACGCCGAAAAATGGGGAGCCGGGCTGGCAGACAGATGGCAGTTATCTCACACCAGAGGGCCAGCATTTGCGACAGGATTTTGAACTGGCTGGGTATTTGCGTACAGTACAAGACTGGATTATTCGCCCGCAGATGAAAGGTGTCACCGGGGTTGCCGGTGTCGATGCAATTGGCGGCTATGTTCAGCAATATCATGTCATGCCCGATCCTGAAAAGTTGGTGTCGTTGGGTTTGAGTTTTAATGATGTGATTACTGTGATTGAAAAGAATAACCACAGTATCGGAGCAGGATATATCGAGAGAAACGGGGAATCTTATGTCGTGCGTTCGGATGGCCGGATCGACAATATCCAGCAGTTGGCCAATATCGTCGTGGCTAACCGTCGTGGTATACCTGTTTACTTGAAAGATATTGCTGACATAGGTATGGGGAAGGAACTGCGGACCGGGTCGGCCAGCGAAAATGGCAATGAGGTCGTCGTTGGTACAGCGCTCATGCTGATCGGTTCAAACAGCCGCATTGTATCCGGTGCAGTCGATACCAAGTTACAGGACATCAATAAGAGCCTGCCACCGGACATTATAGCCAAAACGGTTTTAAACCGGACAAAGCTGGTGGATGCCACGATTGACACAGTGCAAAAGAACCTGGCCGAAGGGGCCTTGCTGGTTATCATTATTCTGTTTTTGTTGCTGGGCAACTTCCGCGCAGCCTTGATTACAGCTTTGGTTATCCCTGTTGCGATGCTCATGACGGCCATCGGTATGCAGCGTTTTAATATCAGCGGTAACCTCATGAGCCTAGGGGCTTTAGATTTCGGTCTGATTGTCGATGGTGCAGTCATTATCACGGAAAACTGTTTGCGCCGCTTATCGGAGAAACAGCATCATGAAGGCCGTATCCTGACATTGCAGGAGCGGTTACACGAAATCCGTCTGGCAGCACGTGAAATGATCCAGCCATCCGTCTTCGGCCAGGCCATCATTATCATGGTTTATATCCCGTTGCTGACTTTTACGGGGATCGAAGGCAAAATGTTCGAGCCAATGGCTTTAACAGTCATTATCGCACTTGTAGCGGCTTTCATCCTGTCTCTGACCTTTGTACCTGCCATGATTGCGTTATTCGTCAGTGGTAAAGTCGAGGAAAAAGAAAACAGGGTCATTCACAGCGTTAAGTCTGGTTATAAACCCTTGCTCAGCATGAGCCTGAAAGCACCTATGAGTTTTATCATCGGAGCAACAGCGGCTTTTGTACTGGCGGTATTTATTTTCCTCAATATGGGTCAAGAGTTTATCCCGACCCTGGATGAAAAAGACATTGCCATGCATGCGATGCGTATCCCAAGCACATCATTGACTCAGTCGCAGGATTTACAGTTTGCCGTTGAACGCGCTGTCAGTAGCGTTCCAGAAGTGGCATTCGTTTATTCCAAGACGGGAACCGCCGAGATGGCAGCCGATCCAATGCCACCGAATGTGTCGGATACCTTTATTATCTTGAAACCACGTAAAGAATGGTCTGATACAAGTCTGGATAAAGCAGAGCTGATTAAACGCATTGAAACAGCAGTGGCTGCCGTGCCGGGTAATAATTACGAATTTACCCAGCCAATCCAGATGCGTTTTAACGAGCTGATTTCCGGGGTGCGAAGCGATGTCGCTATCAAAGTCTATGGCGATGATTTTGGTACGATGGAAAAGACAGCCAATCAGATCGCTCAAATCCTGCGCAGCGTAAACGGTTCAGCGGATGTTAAGGTTGAGCAGACATCTGGTTTGCCTATGATGGAAATGAAGTTGGATAAAGCTGCCATTGCCCGTTACGGCTTAAATGTGAGTGATGTATTGGACGTGATTGCTACTGCCATTGGTGGTCGTGAGACGGGTCTGGTATTCCAGGGGGATCGCCGATTTAACATTATCGTGCGTTTACCCGATATATTGCGCCAGGATATTGAGGTTATACAAAACCTGCCAATCTTGTTGCCGGACGATAATGATCCATCGGATCAGATCCGCACAGCCCAGCATATTCGGCCAACCTATATTCCCTTAAAGGAAGTAGCGACACTGGAAATTAATGACGGGCCGAACCAGATCAGCCGTGAAAATGGCAAGCGGCGTGTTGTTGTCCAGTCAAATGTACGAGGACGGGATATTTCATCCTTTGTGACCGATGCGCAAGTGGCACTTGATCAGAAATTGAAAATGCCTGCCGGTTACTGGTTGGAATGGGGTGGTCAGTTCAAGAACCTCGAAGAGGCCAAAGCAAGGCTGTCATTGGTCGTGCCTGCCTGCTTCTTTATGATTTTCCTCTTGTTGTTTACAGCACTGGGATCAGTCAAACAGGCGTTGTTGGTATTCAGTGGTGTGCCGCTGGCTTTGACAGGTGGTATCCTGACCTTGTGGGTGCGTGGCATGCCGTTTTCAATATCAGCAGCGGTGGGTTTAATTGCCTTGTCAGGTGTGGCTGTTTTAAACGGACTGGTCATGGTCTCCCGGATCAACCAGCTTATCCTTGAGGGTCAAGAGCCTGATACAGCCATCTTAGAAGGTGCCTTATCGCGTTTACGGCCTGTGTTGATGACGGCTCTTGTAGCCTCATTGGGCTTTGTACCAATGGCCATCGCCACTGGAGCAGGAGCCGAGGTGCAAAAGCCATTGGCGACAGTTGTCATCGGTGGCCTGATAACCGCTACTGTTCTGACATTAATTGTTTTGCCAGCAATCTATAAATGTTTTAATTTAGGTGATAATATCAAAAATTGAGTATATCTCTAAAAATCAGTACAAACGATGAGCGTATACGTATGCTTTCTCAAAGAAATCCAATTTGTCTTTATTAAATTGATGCGTGGTAAATAGCTATCTATTATTTGCAATTATAAAACTAAATTACTACTACAATATAAATATACTCGTAAAATTCAATATTAAATCTGTATTTCTAAATCATAGTGTATAGCACTTTTTTCAAGATAAGTGGAAATATTTCATATCCTAACTTCGTTTTCTACACTCATCTCGACTTGGTTTTCAGTTCTTATTTCTTCATAAATAGGTATTTCAGAACCTAATACCTCGATAGAAACGGTAAACGCATAGGGTACTTCCTCAAAATTTTTATCCCAGCCTTTATGTGCTCTTACAGCAAATGATAATTCCTCTGGTAGTTGATGCGATTTCAAAATAACCCAGTCTTTTTGCAAGCTACTTTGGTTTCTATTAATTCCTCTAATAGCACCACGATCGCTTCGCTCTCTAATTTTCCACTGAATTACTTTACCAGATTCTATATCTTCATTTTCAATCTCTCCATCTTGTTTGATGGCACGTTCAGAAAAAACGTCAAACGTTTCACCCAGTTTAGAAGACGTCCAATCTAACCATGTTCCCAAATATGATTTTAATCTTTGCCTAGTTCGTCTGATTTTCGCAGTATATGCCAAAGTAACTTCAATTAAAATATCATATTCATTTCCAGGATCTCTTAGAGACTGTGGTATCTGTAAGGAATAGAGATGGGCTGAAGGTACAGCAATAGAATTAGTATTATAAAAAGTCGCTCTATACTCTGAGTTCCTTATAACTCGTTCAATTGAAGGTAGTCCATAACCTAGTTGTTTAATGCCTATAAGAGAGGGATTATAGAATAACGTTCCCGGAAGTCGTGCTCCCTGAACCAGAAGAGCCCTGATTAAATTTATTCCTTCATCAGGATATATACTTTTTAAGATAGCTGCGATATGTGTAACCTTGGGCGTGCTAAAAGAAGTTCCGAAATTAGATTTTCCAATAGCTGGTCCTCCATTAAGTGTCGAATAGATTAACTCAACAGAAGTATCATTGTTGGATTTAATTTGGAAAAGCCCATTTTTGGACACAACAATTCCCCCACCAAATTCAACCAAATCAGGCTTAATATGCCCCCAGATTCCATGTCCGATTCTTGAATATCCAGAAACATTATCTTTTCCTGAAACAGACTTCCAATCTACATCGTCAAAATCAATATGATCTATTGAGCCTACTGAAATAGCAAAACTACTTTGGGCTGGATTAGCAATTCGACAATGCGGTTTTTCTAAATAATTTGGATAGTTTTCACTTCCTTGTAAATAATCCCTTATTGAAGATTTAGGAACATTCCCAGCTGCTAAGATGAATAGTATATCATTATTGTGTATAAGTTTATCAATAACTGCCGCCCAAGAAGACATATGTTTCAGTCTAAATGGAGCAAATGAAGAAACAGAATGATTATATATTTTACAGTCAGGGTTATCTTCAACAATTCTTTGCACAAGATATGCCGGATATCTATCTTCTAATTTATTTGCGGCATTTAAAATTCTTAAATTCCGAATGTAGCAAGGCAAGGAATAAGGTGAATTTAATGTAGAAACACCGTTGGGGAAAAGTATGGCTCCTGCGACCTTGGTTCCATGCCCTCCACCTGCAACCTGATCCGCGGTTGAGGCGTCATTCAACAAGTATGAAATCGATTTACCATGATCTATTGCAGGGGCTAAATATTTATGTCCCTCCATTATACCACTATCAATTACACCTACTACTGTAGCTCCCTCTGGTGGAGGTAAAATCTCAATTTGATCAGAATCTTTTTCTGGACCAAAATCATTCTCAATATCTACCTCTTCTATTTCAACAACTTCAAAAACAAAAGGATAATTTTCAACTAAGTCCTTTAGGCATTTTCCAGTTATTTCGACTTGCGTACTAAAGCTATCCTCTAGATGTACCATGCTGCTTATACTACCACCATAAAACGAGATAAACCTTTCAAAATGGCTTTCTCTTTCTCGCAAAGCATCATCCCTTTCTTCTTGTTCCCTTCTATACTTCTCTAATCTTTTTTCTCCCCCTCTTTTCGTAACATCTGGTTGAGCTCTTAACGGTTTTGCGAAAGCAACAGAGACTTCAAGCCTAAATCTGTCTTGATCGTTTATTTTTGACCACTTGGCAAATAATTCTTCAGATAGAATATATTGAGGCCGCCAATCTGTCCTATCTCCATCAATAATATTCCAAAGGTCTGCTATTTTTGCTGTAGCATATTCTCCATTAATGAATCCTGCTATTTTTTCTTCAAGCGTTCTGAAATTGTCTGAGGATGCACCAATTATATATCCGTCATCTCCTTCAGAAATAATTTCTATTCCAAAAGATTCAAGATCAAAAGTGGGAAGCAGCAAATCAGGGTTTATTTGAAAGAAAACGCTTACAACGTCTTTGTCTAATGGAGCTAATTGCATTTCATCTCTTTCAGAAAAATCCTCCCCCCAACTGGATTTAATAATATCAATCCAGCGCTGTAACTTTCCTGAATGTACACTTCTATTGGCTTTGTTTCTTCTAGTTTCGAGCGCAAAGCCTCCTCCGCCAGAAAGTATAGCATGGCCGACTTTTTTTGTAACAAGTCTTAAGTGAGCAAATTGTTCCATTATTATTTCGTGATATCCACATTCTCAAGAAAGGCTGTATCAATATCTTCTTTTGATATTTCATTTCTGAGGCTAATAATTGATTTCTTTGCTGCGTCATTGGCTATCTTTACAATTATTGCATAAGAATGCCCCATCATTTCTTTTGAATACTTTTTTAAGTCTATTTCCTTATTTAGTCTTAAGGCAGAAAATGATATTTTTAACAGTTTTTCAATCTCAGCTTCGCTTGGTATTTTAAATTCAATTATATCATCGAAACGTCTGAACAGTGCTTTGTCTAAGCTACTTTCTAAGTTTGTTGTTGCAACTAATATCCCTTCACCATCGTATTCCTCTAACAATCCAAGTAATACGTTTACAATTCTATGGATCTCTCCAACTTCATTGGATAATATATTTCTTTGCTTTCCAATTATATCAAATTCATCAAGTAATACGACACATGGAAAGTCTTTGATACTTTCAAATAGACTTTGAAGATTTGAAGCTGATTCCCCCAAGTAGGAAGAAATAATAGAGTCAAAACGCACTTTATAAAATGGCAAGCCTAAATCCCATGCAATACGTTCGGCTGTCATAGTTTTGCCGCACCCGGACGAACCATAAAATAATATTTTTTTCCTGGGCTTCAACCCATGATGAGCTAATCTTTCTCTTCCTAAATATTCTTTCTCAATTCGAATAATTTTTTTTTCAACATCCCCAGATAATACCATTTCATGACGCAAGTTGTCATGCTCAATGTGTTTAGCTAATGGAAGCTTATATCTTCTATCAACAGGAACCTTGTACTCACCTTCCTTTACTAGTCTAAGAGATGAGACATTATGTTCTTTTCTATTTTCCTTGTTGATAAGAATAGAACTTAATCTTTCAGCTAACTTTCCATGTCCTTTTTTCTTCTCTTCTTCAATAATGCTATACGCCACCTTAAATAGAGAAGAATTTCGATCCCCCTCTATCGACTTGAATAAACGTGTTAAAAGCTCCTGATTCATAAATTCACCGTTTATACAAAGGTAATTACAATAGTCCACTTAGACCATATAAGTTTAAATATTTATATGAGCTAAATCGACTTTAGCACTTATACACAAATATATCTTTTAGTATAACTATTTAGGAATTTATAAGTCTATTTTATATGATTATTTACAACTACAACTAACAAATAAAATAACGTAGCAAAAAGAGATTACTAAAGAGAAATTATTGGTACACGGATTGGTACACGGCAAAAAGCAATTCTCAATATGGAAAAACTGAATATAATTTAAGTATTTGATTTAAATGGTGGGCGTAACAAGGATTGAACTTGTGACCTCTTCCATGTCAAAAGTGACGTCTATAAAAAAATAGGATAAAATAGGGTCTTAGAATTTAATAGAAACTATTGATTTGTTTATATACTTCCTCTATCTTGACTAAATAGGATTCAGCCTAGTTAAAGATTTATTGGTACACGGGATGGTACACGGCGAGGAGACATAATGCCTAGAAACAAACTTCACCTATTATCTTCATTACAAGTTGAACGCTTATCTCATTCAGATACCGACCAAATGCACAATGATGGTGGCGGTCTTTATCTGTACATAAGGAACTATGGCGATAAGGAATGGATTTTCCGCTACACCTCCCCAATTACCAAGCAACGTCGTAAACAGTCTCTAGGGTCTTATCGAGATACGAATTTAAAACAGGCCAGGGTTTTAGCTTCTCAAAAGAGAAGTCTACTTGATTCAGGTTTAGACCCTTTAATTGAAGCTGATAAGCAGATACAAAACGAAGCCAAAGCCCTATCTGAAAGAAAACGACAGATAAAGCATTCAGTGTACAATGTATTTATGGATTGGAAGCTAGTTGAACTTCAAAACCGTAAGGATAAAGGGGAAGAAATCAAACGGAGTTTTGAAAAAGATATATTTCCTATTATTGGTGATAAACCAATCAATGAAGTAACTAAAGATGATATAAAATCTGTACTTCAACGTCCGCTTAGGCGTAAAGCTCAAAGCATGGCTAATAAATTGCTCGCTAATTTAAAGCAGTTTTTTGGATATGCTGATGATGAAGAGTTAATCAGTCTTGACCCGACACGTCGCTTAATCAAAGCACGAGTAGGAGGAAGAGAAAAATCCCGGAAAAGGTATTTAGACGAACAAGAACTATTTCGATTAAAAGAATTACTACCTCAATCAGGTTTAAGAACTGAATATCAAGCCTTAATTTGGTTTTTGCTATCCACAGGATGCAGAGTGAATGAAGTGTTACGCGCAAAATGGGAACATTTTGAAATCTCCAAAAGAATATTCATCATTCCCTCTGAACATTCCAAGAACACCTTAAAGCATGAAGTCTTTCTTTCTCACTTTGCATTGAAACAGTTAATCATTCTGAAAAAAACTAGAACGACTGAATGGCTTGTACCCAATCGCAAATCAGATGGGCCAATCACCCGACAGGTATTAACTAAGCAAGTCATGGATAGGCAACAGGAACCCTCTGAAAAAAATAGGGTTCCTAATCCGCAGGCCCTGGTACTTCCAAAAGGTCGATGGGTCATTCATGATTTAAGACGTACTGCCGGAACAATTATGCAGGAATTAGGTGTCCTGCCGCATATTGTCAAGAAGTGTCTGAACCAGAAGATCGAGGATAGAATCATTGAAACCTATCAAAGGGCATCATTGATTCAGGAGCAAAAAGAAGCTTTTGAAAAATTAGGTCAGTATTTAATAAAAATTGACAAACAAAAAAATATCAAGCCAAATAATCAATAAGGTGCCTGCTAATCAGATGGTTTGAACTGTTCCATACATTGGTAAATATCGCTTGTTTTCCATGCAGTGATACGTGGCGCTAATTTATATGGTTTTGGAAATTGCCCTGTTTTACATCCATTCCACCAAGTTGGTTCACTAACTGGGATTATTTTTAGCACTTGCTTTAAACGCATAAAGCCCAGAGGCTTCTTTTCACATTGTGCGCAATTGGTCATTCAAACACTCCCTATTTAGAGGACTATCTTCGATTTTTATGTATCGAAACGCAGAGAGTAGTATTATTACATTTTCTTGAAGACAGAATAAAAAATCTATCTCATTAAGTTCAGTATCAGATCAAATCGAAATGGGAAATAGTAAAGCTAGTCAACCATGCGGCTGTGTGTTTGAGCAGATAGCACTATAAATTGAAGAATAAACCATCGCTGTTTCATCTCAATGTTTGTTTGTGCTTAATGAAGTGGCATTTGAATTGACAGTTGGTATCCGAATCTTATACCCACTAAACCCGAGGTAAAAATCATTCTCAACTTTCGGGGTAAAAGGAAAATCAATGCCGAACCGTGCCAATGCGACCGCATCTAATGTTTATTTCAACCCTAACCTGACCAAATCATCAATTGACTTTGAACTTTTTAAAATATTAAAAACTCATTCACCGACACAGGTTCTTTTGAATGCTGCAATTGCCGCCAAATATCTTTGTTTTTCAACATGTACGCTTGCTAGCTGGCGTTCTACCAAACGCCATCAATTACCCTTCCATAAAAAGGGGAAAGAGATTCATTACTTTCTATCAGATTTGAATGCTTTTATTGAAAAACACGCTTCTCAACCTTTAAAAAATACACATCAATATAAATCTTTGCTTGACCGTAAAAGCGCAGCTAAACAAATCAAATCTAGCCCTGGAACATTGGCAGTTTGGGTTACCAATAAGAACCCTGATCTTATCTATATCAAAATAGGAAGAGCCGTTCGCTATCGACCTTATGATTTGTACATGTTCAACTTAGAGCGATTACGCACCCGTAAATCTTTCTGATTAGCAACCTAAGTCAAATATCTTTTTTCAATTTATCTAATGGAGAACGCAATGGATAAGCCAAATGCGAATGCTGATTCTATGTCAAAATCTAAAGAGGATATTAGTAAATATCATCAGCAAGAAGATTTAAGCAACTTTGGAGAGTCAAAGTTTAATGTATTGGATTTCCCTATCATAAAATATTATCAAAGTTCAGATTTATCAACTATCAAGACACAGAAAAAAATTGAAAGCGCCGGATTGATTGAATTTTTGGAAGAATTGGGTATCCCTTTGAAGATTGCACGACACTATTTTCACGAAGTCCATATTTATAACAAACAAACACGTGAAAAATTGAGAACGCTAGGTTTTCTAAATGATGAAGAAGGCTTTGAGCTGATTAATCCATTTTTCAAAGGCACCATTGGAACTCAAAGAATTTCCTTTATTGCTGGTACAAATCCCAAGCCGGAAAGCATGCATATCTTCAAAGAAAGCCTGGACTATCTGGCCTTTTTGAGCAAGTTAGGTACAAAGAAAATCACAATCGATGCAATTATTCTGCATGCAAATAAATGCGTGGAACAAATCAATCCTTATATCAAAGAATACGGATATAAGAAGATATATACTTGGATGGAGAATAACGAAGCAGGAGCAACAACAACACAGTATTTAGATGAACTCGCTAAAAAGGAAGAAGGACTCCGGCATATGCCGAGGAATAAACTGTATGCGCCTTTTAAAAATTTAAGCAAATGGTATCAACAACAAGTTCAAGCAAATCAGTAAGGATAATCGTATGAACCATACACAACTGAAATCCTTATTCAGGGCTACTGAAATTGAGATAAGGTATAGAAATAAGGTACCTTATAAGGAACGGGTTCAGATCAAACATCCCGATGAAGCTTATCAAACGATTATGCATTCATGGGATGAAAACAAAATTGAACTCGTAGAACAGTTCAAAATACTTCTACTTGATCGTAGTAACCATTGTCTGGGGTTTTCAGAGATTTCAACAGGTGGGATTACTGGAAGTGTTGCCGATCCAAAAATTATATTTTCAACGCTTTTAAAAGCAAAAGCAAGTGCCGTTATTTTATTTCACAATCACCCAAGTGGCAATTTAGAGCCAAGTGAAGCCGACATAGAATTGACTAAAAAAATATGGCAGGGAGGGAAGATACTGGATATTTCAGTCCTGGATCATCAAATCGTTTCATCCTATGGCTATTACTCAATTGTCGAAAACGGGATCATGCCCAGTCAAAAGCCAGCACCATAAAAAGGCAAAGGGGACAAATCTGCCCCCGATGAACCCAAAACAACTTTTGCTGTGACTAAAAAAGTCCACGAATTTCATTACTTTCTGGCTGAAAACCAAGTTTTTTCAATCCTTTCTTGTGTTGTACGTGTTCCATCGTTTGCCTCATTCTTTTGCGGGTGGTGATTGTTTGCTGTCAGCATGCCTCAAATCGTGGCGATGACGCTTATCCCTCTTTTTTGCTGTGCAAAAAAGCTCGCTGTGCGACTCATGACAAAAAATAGATGCACGCCCGTTGGTCGTGATCGATTTTTAGTCATTCGGGGAGCGTCCACTCCGGGAGCTATCACCACGATTTGAGTCTTTTTTGCTGCCATCATCCACCACCCACAAAAGAGATTAATGATGAACAGACCACTTTTCCCCGAACTGTTTCAGGTAGCAGAAATAGAAGTCAGCTATCACAATCATACCCCTTATCAGGACAGGATTAAAGTTCACAAGCCCTCAGTCGCCTATGACATTTTCAGTGCCTCATGGGATTCAGACAAAATTGAATTAATCGAACAATGCAAGATTTTATTGCTTAACCAAAGCAGTCATTGCCTCGGCATCGTGAATCTGACTTCGGGTACTGTCAACT
>CALRLN020000008.1:0-36921 GCA_943368675.1 Chitinophaga pinensis
TTAACGACAAAGCTCATACCCATACCAAAAAAGTGAGAAATCAACCCGGCTATATCAATGCTTTTGCCGAATAAAATCTGCTCTTTGCCAAAAATACCCCACTCGTCTAATAAATATTTGCAATAATAGGCGCCTTTAACTGTGATAATACCAGAAATAAAAGAAACCATCAAAAACTTGATACCCTCTCTGAAAGAGTTTTTTGAATGACGCTGATTAAATGCAAAAATCTTGGTAAGAAAAAAACCGATAATAAACGCGATGACGTACCCTGTAGCTATTGATAACTCAAAAGAAAAACCGAAGTAACCTTGTGTGATAGAACTCACAATCAATTGTATAATTACCCCCGAACACGCTATTAAGAAATACGAAATCAGCTCTTTATATTTAGCCAGCCTGCCTTCTAATTTTATCACAATTTTTTCTTACTTTTTGGTTGATTCATTCTATTTTTAATAGAACGCCAAAAATAAGAAAAATTTATGAGGTAGGTGTATTAAATATTGTTAACCGCAAATTTTAAAATAGGCGAACTGGAAGTTCGCCCCACAAAGTCAGTATCTCCAGCTTTTCAGATCAGCGCCTTTAGGGGCGGTTTTCTTTACCTCTTCTGCCCACTTGGGTACAAACATCCGGTGATAACGCAATCTTGAAATATAGTTAGGCTGGGTATGGTCGCCATTCCAGCAATGCTCGGCTCTGTCACCATAATCTACTTCGCCATCATAAGATGGGTTCGATAAGCCTTTCAACATTTCTTCAGTCAGATATACTGCGTTGTTCAGGTAATAATTATCCATATCACCGCAATAGATATGTATCCGGCCTTTCCACTTCTCACCATTCTTAGCCCAGTCTCTTTTCATAATATAAGCTAAATCGTAATTCTCCTTCCAATAGTTGGCTACTTCTTTGTCTATCACTCCTGTTTCCTTATCCCATATTCTTTTAGGATAACCATCTTTACCCACAGGCGAATAAACGGCCTCCCATATATCAAACTGCTGCCCGCTCCGTGTTTTGGTGCCTAAAGCTAATTCTCGCATATTCATTTCCTGCACTGTGGCCGAGACCTGCCCCAGATAATCTCTGTGCCCTGGTTTAGCTAATTTTTTAAACTGGCTATCATACCAATAGGCGTTTTTATCTTCGTAGATATTAACAGTTGTAAAGGCTCTAAAATCTATCGGGTCGGGGCAGGCTGCATAGCAACCGTTGTATTGATCCGGATATTTTACCTGCACTGCCAGCGCCTCCCAACCGCCTGTAGAACCGCCATAGGTAAATCTTGCCCAGCCTTCACCAATCCCTCTGAATCTTTTTTCAATTTCCGGAATCAGTTCATACGTAATGGCATCTCCATAAGGCCCGATATTCTCTGAATTTACGGCATAAGAATCATCATAGAACGGACAAGCGTGCTGGATTTCAATTGCTATTACCCGAGGGAAGTCTTTTCCAGTCCACATCTTATAGAAATCGTAGGCCTCCTGCTGAACAGTTTTGGCATAGCCGTAAATTTTAAAACGGGCATTATAATCATTGGGCAGGTTTTCGTCAGGCGGAGTAGTACGGAAACCATCAAAATCATCAGGAAAGTGACCGTGAAAAATAGCTAAGGGATATTTTACATTCGGATGTTCATCAAAGCCTTCCGGTAACAGAATATGAGCCCCCAGATACATTGGTCTTCCCCAGAATTCCGTCAGCAATTTACTCTGAATCTTAATATGCTTAATGTATTTGGTATCTTTTGGCTCTTCAATCGGTGGTATTACCTGATCCAGACTTAGCTTCACAACCGATGTGCCTTTGGGGTCAAATTTTATTTTAATAGGCTTAGAATACAGATTGCCCGGTGCTCTGTTCCATTGCTGCCCCTCTCCCCTGTCCATCGGCATTTTCACTGTATGTCCATCTTTCCGATGAAAGGTTTCATATACGTGCAATAGCACTTGCACATAATATTCTCCGGCAGGTAATTCTTTCATGTATCTTTTAGGGTACCCAAAGCTGTTTGCATTGTTGACGATTTTAGCCTGACTACCATTCCAGTTTTCGGCGTCAATGCCAAATACCAGTTGAGTATTCAATGCATCGGTTACATCAAAGCGTGGCTCTCTGGTAGCATTGGTAGAAAGCATTACCAGCAATCTTCCATCCAGAAGCCCCTGCTGATTGGGCGCAGTGATGGCAAATTGGGTTTGTGCAAAGCAACCTGCTGATAAAAGCAGGAAAGCCAGAAGGAAGTTCTTTTTCATGGGGTTTAGTGTAATGTATGTCTGTTAATGGTGCTGCTTACCATACTTTTTCAAAGCTGTATCCACATCTACTTTTGGTGCTCTTATCAGGCCGTTTCCTGTTTTTTCTCCGGCATGTATATCAATATTATGAATGTCGTAAGCTTTCCCGCCTAAATCAAGCATAATTACATCAAAAGTAAAGGCTGTTTCGGTATTGGCAATAAACCAGTGTATATTATTCTTTTCGTCTGAAATTGAGGAACTGCTGCCCAGTTTAGCCGTTTTTTCAATAGTCGGTTTAATAAACAGATTCTTTTCGTCTTCGTCCACTTTATCATAGTGTTTCAAGGCAAACTCTCCTTTAAGCACCAGATGCGCAGAAGACATATTGGAATGCCCATGCGGAATAATGGCACGGTCTTTTTTCATACCAAAAATTTTCTTGATGAATACCGTTTTTTCAGGCAACCCATCCAACTTAGGAAAAGTAATCATTTTTGTATTGACTCCTAAATCCGGATAATCAAAGTTTCTGGTCAATGTCTGAAATTCTATGAATTTAAGCAGTTCTTCCAACTCTATATGATTAAATAGTTTTTCTACATGGTTTTGCCATAGTGCCGGAGAAATCTTCTGCAATTTCAGGTCATTGCAAATCTCACTCAATTGTTTTGCCCAATGATTGGCAATTGGAGCCACAGGCTTAGCAAAAGCCTGTGAGCTAAAAAGGCTTTCTAATAGAAAGTAGTTTAGGGCTGTACTCAATAGTTGTTTACCGAAATTCCGTCTGTTCTGCATTTCCATTTTTAGGAGTTTATTATTTTGCACGTATGTTTTTTTCAGCTAATGCTACTACTTCTGTAATTCTCTTTTTACGGGTTTCTTCCTGTCTGGCAGTGAACAGCCATTCTAATATACTTCGTTTGATAGAGCGTGGAAAATTCTCAAAATATCCCTTTGCCGTAAGATTATTGTCTAACGCCTGCTGCAAGTCGGGTGGGTTTATCAGATTCTCAACATCATCAAGGGCTGTCCAGTAACCATTTTCTTTGGCAAAATTAATTACTTTCATACCCGCTTCTGTCATCAGTCCTGCTTCTATGAGTTTCTCAACTTTGGCTTTATTATATTTGCTCCAGTTACTTTTGGGGTTTCTCTGTCCGAAGTACTGATAATAATAACTTTCGTTTGTACCTTTCATTGAGCTGTCTACCCAGGCAAAACACAAGGCCTCTTCTAATGCCTCATCAAAAGAAATGCTGTCAACCCCACTATTTTTTTTATAGATTTTAATCCAGATATTTTTTTTCTTGTCATGATTTTCGGATAGCCATTGTCTCCATGCATGTCGGTTTTCAAAAGCAAGAGCATTGGTAAAATCATTGTTTGCCATCACCTGTAATTATTTAATAACCGGCAGTTCGACATAAGTTGCCATCGTGGGTGAACAATAGATTTTATGTTCAGCCTTAATGAAATCGGCATCTTTGGCTTCAAAGATATTAGGAACATATTTCTGCGGATTACGGTCTATCACAGGAAACCAACTGCTTTGTATCTGAATCAGGATACGGTGACCTTTTTTGAAAGTATGATTAATCTGATGTAAATCAATCTTAAACTCTTCAGGCTTATTAGGTACCAAAGCCTGCGGTTTTTCAAAGCTCTTGTGGAAGCGACCTCTGAATACCTCCATAGCTACCGGAAACTGGAACCCGCTCATAGTATAATTTTGTGCATCAAATGCCGGAGATTCATCAATCAATTTTACTACCCAGTCGGCATCTGAGCCAGTAGTACTCGCAAAAAGATGGGCAATGATTTCACCTGACACAGTTAAGTCTTCTGTGAGCGAATCAGTTCTGAAACTCACTACATCAGGTCGGGAATAAACAAAGCGTTGATCTTCTACCTGCCAGGCACCCCAGCGACTTCCACGACCGTAGGTCATTTCAATGGGTGGCATACGGTATGGTACGGGTTTGGCAGGGTCGCTTACGTAACTTACTGCGCCACTCTTTACTGGTTTTGTAAAAGAAGCGGTATTATCTGCCTGTGCATATAGTTTCCGGATAGTCGCTTCTTTAGGCGGCCATGTCTGATAACTTTTCCATTGATTGCTACCTGTCTGAAAAGCATAGGCTTCATCAAACTTGCCATCGCCTGTGCCTTTCAACCAATAGTCAAACCATTTCTTCTGCAAGGTCTGGAACCATTCGGCTGTATTACTACCAAAACCTATTTTACCCAGGCTATCAGCTTTTAATCTCGACCATTGTCCATGATTCCAGGGACCCAGGCAGATAAAATTCATATTATTTTTATCCTGTTTCTCCATGTGTTTGTACATCAGTTGCGGGCCCAGAATATCCTCCTGGTCATAATAACCGCTTACATGAAGCATGGGTACCTGTGCTTCTTTTACATAGCTTAGCGGAGAGTTCTTCTGCCAGAAAGCATCGTAGTTCGGGTGTTTTACAAAATTATTCCAGGTTGGTATCTTGTTATGAAAATATTTATCATTCACATTTTTCAAAGAACCCAGTTTGAGATACCAGTCATATAAATCATGTTGCGGAAAAGGGAAATCATCACCACCCTTCGAAGATTCAAGACCATAGGTATATTCAAAGCCATAACTCAGGCGAAAAGCTCCGTTATGATGGAAGTCATCACCTAGGAACAAATCACTCATACAGGCCTGTTCTGACGATGCTTTTAAGGCAGGGTGAGGATCAACTGCACCCACTAATGCTAACCAGCCCGGATAAGAGACGCCCAAGATACCTACCTTACCATTATTGTTGGGTAAGTTTTTTATTAACCAATCAATGCTATCGTAGGTATCGGTGCTTTCATCCACACTTTTAGGGTCTTGTGCGTGTGTTAGTGGGTTATGAATTTCAAATGTGCCTTCGCTCTTGTATTTACCTCTTACATCCTGAATCACAAATATGTACCCTTCTCTGGCCATATTTGCTACATACGACCATTTGGTAATATCAAAGTCCGGGGAGCGCTCGGCACTATAAGGCGTTCTGATCATCAGGATCGGGACGGCATCCTTTGTATTAGCCGGGCTGATGATAGTAGTAAATAATTTCACACCATCCCGCATCGGAATCATCGAGGTACTTTGAGTATACTTAACAGGTTCTGTCTGTGAATAGGCTATAAAAGAAAGACAGCCTATTACTAAAGAAAGGAAAAGGTGTTTCATGGGTATGTTTGCGTAAGTGTATTGAGATTCAACAAATATAATTATCCTTTAGCAAGGCTGAAAGGGCAAATGCAATTTTAATTTCAAATTTTAAAATCTCTGTTTCTCATCTCCCGGCGTCATTTCCGGGCATACCTCAAAGTAGCTTAAGCGTGGTAATACGTTGATTTTGAAAAAGGAGAAAATAATTAGAAAAAAACCGGAACATTGCTGACATACTGTTGTCAATAGGAGGCTTTACCTTTGTTATGCAAACAAAAAATAAGCTCAGTTATGGAACTATTAACAACTCTTCAATGGATTTTAGTAGCGCTTTTTGTAGGGCCTACTTTTTATTACGGCTACGTAAAAATGATTGCAGAACCGGCCAAAGTCAGAAAATTCGTAGCATGGGGATATCCGGCAAAAATGATGCAGGTGATTGGTGTGATAGAAATTATCGGGGCAGTATCTATCCTTTTCCCTGAGCTTCGCCTGTTTGGTATTGCTATCTGGGCAGTTATCTTAGCAGGGTCTGTATTTAATAATATTATTCGTCGTGAACCCAAAAAAGAATTATTTTCATTATTAACTGTCTTAGCCCATCTGACGCTGATTCTTGCCTTAAATGTATGGCTAAATACAACCATCAATTAAATGATTAAGCAACGCATTGCTCGCTACGTTTTCTATACATCTTTATATAAAGCTAAAACTATTCTATAAACGAAGAGGTGCCTGATTGGGCACCTCTATCAAAAAAATCTTAAGCGGCAGCGTTTGGTTCTTTAATAGCCAGCTGTCCACAGGCTGCATCAATATCTTTCCCTCTGCTTCTCCGCACATTTACTATCACACCTCTGTCCTCAAGGAATTTTGCAAATTTGCTCAGTTTATCTTCTGAGGTATTAAGAAAATCAGCCTCTGCAATCGGGTTATATTCTATAATATTTACTTTGGCTGGTACTTTCTTGGTAAACTCCCATAATTCTTTGGCGTCCTGCAACGAATCGTTGAAATCGTTGAAAACGATATATTCGAAAGTAATACGATTACCCGTCTTTTTATAAAAGTAGTTTAAAGCGGTTGCCAGGTTTTTCAATGAGTTGGTTTCATTGATAGGCATAATCTCATTGCGTTTGGTATCATTAGCAGCGTGCAGCGATAAAGCCAGGTTAAACTTCACTTCATCATCTCCCAGTTTCTGAATCATTTTGGCAATACCGGCAGTACTTACAGTAATACGCTTGGGAGACCAGCCCAGTCCCTCTGGTGAAGTAATTCTATTAACAGATTCTATAACAGCGGCATAATTAAGTAATGGCTCACCCATGCCCATATATACTATATTAGTAAGGGGGGCCTGGTAATGCTCTTCGGCCTGTTCTTTTATTAATACAACCTGATCGTAAATCTCAGCTGCATCAAGGTTTCTTTTACGTGGCATATAGCCAGTAGCACAAAACTTGCAGGTAAGGGAACAACCCACTTGTGACGAGACACAGGCGGTCATCCGGTCATCAGACGGAATCAAGACCCCCTCTACCAGATTACCATCAAATAATCTGAAACCAGATTTGATGGTCTTATCATTAGATATCTGTTTTCTCAGAACTGATACAGGTCTTATTTCAAATTTCTCTTTCAACAGCTCCCGCGTTTTCAATGAAAGGTTCGTCATTTCATCAAAACTCCTTACTGATTTTTTCCACAGCCACTCCCAAATCTGTTTTGCCCGAAAGCCCTGCTCGCCATTTTCTGAAAGCCATGTTTTCAGTTGGTCTACAGAAAGCTTTCTTATATCTTGTTTTTCCATATTTTCTTCAACTATTTTGCAAAGTTCTGAAATATTCAGGGCTTTTACCAAGATATACTGAATTATCATAATAAAACCCTGATTTATCTGAACAATAATAAGTGAATAGAAGTTTTGCCGCTTCAAAGAATTAAACAAACCAATGAAAAGATTTTTAAATAAAGTTGTCTGGATTACAGGTGCGTCCTCAGGTATTGGAGAAGCCACCGCTTATGAGTTTGCAAAAGAAGGCGCGAGACTGGTTATTTCAGCCAGAAGAGAGGATGAGTTACAAAGAGTAAAGAAAAACACTCATCTTCCCGATGCAGATGTATTGGTATTACCGATTGATGCTGAAAAATCAGATGAGTTTCCCGCTAAAGTGCAAGAAGTACTTACGTATTTCGGCAGTATAGATGTGCTATTTAATAATGCTGGTATTTCGCAGAGAAGTTCGGTGGCAGAAAGCGATATGGAAGTCTATCATAAAATTATGGATATAAATTTCTTCGGGGTAGTGGCTCTTACAAAAGCGGTATTACCCATTATGCTTAAACAAAAAAGCGGAAGTATCGCCGTTACGAGTAGTATATCCGGAAAACTAGGGACACCTATGCGCTCGGGTTATTGTGCTACAAAACATGCATTGCATGGCTTTTTTGATTCACTAAGAGCCGAGGTGTGGAAAGAAAATATAGGCGTTACGCTTGTTTGTCCCGGGTATATTCACACTAATATCTCTATTAATGCGATTTCAGCAGATGGCAGCAAGCATGGAAAAATGGATCAGAATCAGGCCACTGGTATTTCGCCTGAAGATTGTGCCAAAAGTATTGTCAAGGCCGTCTATAGTGGTAAGGAAGAAGTATATATAGGCAGGAAAGAAGTATTAGGTGTCTACCTGAAGCGTTTTTTTCCGGGTCTTCTTTCAAGGATAATCCGTAAACAGATTCCCAAATAATATTCTGTCAAAATACAATTAAGTAAAATTTCCTTCATATATATTTTACTAATCGGGCTTACGTTTTTCTGAGAATAATCCTATCTTTTTAAGATTTAAGCCATTTATTTGTAAAAAAAATTAAAATTTTATTTTTTTTTTATCTTAAAGTATACATTAATAAAAAAAGTTATTAATTTAACGTTCCAATATGTGGCCTAACACACATATTCTTTTTTAAACTAAACTAAAAAACAAACTAAACAAACTGTATGAGGAAACTTCTACTTGCCTGCTTTATGCTGGTGTGGGGTAGCTATGCTTATGCCCAAAATGTCAATGTAACTGGAAAAGTTACGGCTGATGATGGCTCCGTTCTTCCTGGAGTAAGTGTCGTAGTAAAAGGCACAAATGTTGGTGTACAATCAGACGCAAATGGTATCTACAAAATCGCTGCAAAAAAAGGAGCGTCCCTTTTATTCAGTTTTATCGGTTTTGAAACTCAAACAGCAGTTGTCGGTAATTCAACTACAATTGATATCACTCTTAAAAGTGATGCCGCTCAGTTAAATGAGGTAGTTGTAACAGCACAAGGTATCCGTAAAAACCTCAGAGAGGTTGGTTATGCTTATTCGAAAGTAAGCACTGAAGATGTAACCGTTGGGCGTTCTCCTCAATTGGCGCAGGCCCTTTCTGGTAAAGTGACCGGTTTGGCGGTTTATAACGTTAATAATAGCGTTGACCCCTCTGTAAAAATCGTATTACGCGGGTTCCGTTCTTTAACCGGTAACAACGAAGCCCTGATTGTAGTAGACGGTATTCAGACTACTTCTACTGTTTTGGCGATGATTAACCCGAATGATATTGATAATATCTCTATCCTTAAAGGTGGTCAGGCGGCTACTTTGTATGGTTCGGCAGGTATTAATGGTGCTTTGGTTATTACAACTAAAAGAGGCACAAAAGGTAAATTAAAAGTAAGCTACTCAAATAGTACAAACTTTGAGCAAATCAGCTTTTTACCTGAATTCCAGGATAAATATGGCTCAGGTTCTCACTATTATCAATCTTTTGGTTCGGCTGGTTATAGCAGCGATCCACTGGTACGTATGAAAGCCAACTGGAGAGCTTATGAAAACCAACAATTCGGAGATCCATTCGATGGTTCAATCCGTCAGTTAGGCCGCAGTGTTGAAGATGGAAGTGTTAACATGGTTCCTTATGCTGCTGTTAAAAATTCGCGTTTCAACGCTTTTGATACAGGAGTTTCTATGAACAATCAGATTAACTTTTCTGGAGGCGATGATAACAGCACTTTCTATATGTCATTAGAAAATCAAAAGATTCAGGGTATTGTTCCGGGAGATAAAAGCGAAAGAACTGGTGCCCGTGTATCTTCAACCAGAGAATTTAACAAATTATCTGTTGGTTTCAATGTTAGCTATACTCAAGCTAAATATGACAGAACCTCTTCTGACTTCTATAACGACGTAATTAATCAGCCGGGTAACCTTGATTATACAGAATATCGCGACTGGAAAACTGATAAATTTGCTAACCCTAACGGTTACTATAACGATTATTATAATAACCCTTATTTCAATGCAGATAATAACCGTCAGGCTTATAAAGATGCCAATATTAGCGGTAATCTGAATGCTACTTATAAAATTACCCCATGGGCGTCAGTTACCAACCGTTTGGGTATCATGAATAACTCACGTACTCAGAAAAATACAACAGGTAAATTCCTGTATTCTGACTATGCGAAAACAAAAGCATTTATCAAAGACCCTTTCTACTTTGATGGCGATGGTACAGGTATATATCGTGCAATCACTGACATTTTAGGTGGTGTTAGCGATTATACTAAAACTGAAAACGTTTTGAATAACGAGTTCCAGTTATTGCTAGAAAAAGATTTTGGCCCGTTTGCCAATAAATTAATCCTTGGTAGTAGTTTATACCAAAAGTATGTAAAAGAAGTAAGTGTAAGTTCAAGCTCAATCGTAGTACCTGATATATATAACGTTTCAAACCGCCAGGGCGAGCTTGGTGGAGGTGAAGGTAACACTTTGCAACGTCGTGTAGGTTACTATGCTGACTTAACCTCTAACTTCAAAAACTGGTTGATTCTGAACGGTACTTTCCGTTATGACCAAACTTCTTTGTTCTACAAACCAACCCGTCCGAACAACCTTTGGTCATATCCTTACTACGGTGTTGCCTTATCGTTTATCCCAACAGATGCATTCCCATCATTGAAAAGCAATGTGTTGAACTATGCTAAATTGCGTGTGAACTACAATAAAAACGCCAATGACAATATCGATGTATATGGTTTAGATTTAACGTATCCAAACGGTGCTAATTTCCCTTATGGTAATACAGTAGGTTTAACAGTAGGTAACAGGCTACCGGATGCAAACCTGAAACCTGAAACGGTTACATCCGCTGAGGTTGGTGGTGAATTCCAGTTATTCGATAACAGAGTAAACATCGACGTATCGGCTTATACACAAAATTCAAAAGGACAGGTAATCACTGTTAAAGTTCCTAACTCAACTGGTTTCCCTACCTTATTGATTAACATTGGTGAAACTAAAAACTTTGGCTATGAGGGTGAATTTAAGTATCTGATTTCAAGAGGTACTAAATTCTCATGGGATGCCAGCGTAAGATACTCTTACAATGACAACAAAGTATTGGAACTATACCCTGGTATCAACGAGTTCTTAATTAGTGGTTATTCGTATGCAAATACCAACGTTATTAAAGGTTCACGCTTCCCGATGTTAAAAACTGACGGTTATCAATATGCACCAGACGGCTCAGGTTACCGTTTAGTAAATGCTACTACCGGTTATCCATTACGTCAGACTACTCTTACACCAAGAGGTGGTACATTACCGCGCCATATTGTTGGTTTAGGTTCAAGAATGAGCTATGGAGATTTCTCCTTTACATTCAACTTCGAATATCGTGGTGGCAACTATATGTATAGCGACTTAGGAAGACAAATGACCTTTACAGGTTCTGGTAAATGGACAGAAAACAGAACTGACCACATCTTCCCTAACTCTGCTTATTTAAGTGCTGACGGTAAAGTTGTTCCTAATACAACTGTTAAAGTTCGCGAGCCTGAATATGCACTATGGGTTGACAACTATCGTAATATCTCTGAAAACTTTGTTAATAAAGCATGGTTTATCAAATTACGTGATATTAACCTTTCTTACTCTGTTCCGCAAAGCCTCCTTGCAAAAACCAAAATTTTCTCAGGTGCAAGCATCGCTCTATACGGTCGTAACCTTATTACTATCGTAGATAAAATGAACTACTATACTGACCCTGAGTATAGTTTTACAACAGGAAACGGATTAGGTATCAACAATACTAACCAAACGCCTCCTGTACGTCAGTATGGAGTGAACCTTAACCTTACTTTTTAATCAACAATACCATTGAAGAACATGAAATTAAAATCAATAATAATATCTGCTCTGGTTGTTTTGGTTGGTAGTAGCTGTAAAGAATCATTTTTTGACATCAACACTAACCCTAACTCCCTGCCTACTGCGTCGCCTAGCTTTGTGTTTACCAATGCTGTAAACGTAACCTCAACCAACATGCTTGGTTATAATGAGCTTGGCTCATACTGGTCTGGTCAATGGACACAAGGAAACGGGTACATTATCAGTACTACTCAATTTGCTTATAACTTTACCGATGGTGATTTCAACTATTGGGATGGTATTTATGATAATCTTGAAGATTATGAATTTGTGATTCAGAATGCTGATGCAGCCAACCAGAAATATTTCAAAGGCCCTGCTAAAGTAATGAAAGCTATGGTTTATCAACACCTGGTTGATATGTATGGTAACGCACCTTTTTCAGATGCATTGAAAGCAACAGCCTCATTAGCTCCGAAATTTGATGACCAAAAGGCCATTTACGAGTCGTTAATTACATTAATTGATCAGGGGATTGCTGATATGAAAGCCAATCCATTTGCCAGCGCTTTTTCTGGTTCTGACATCGTATTCAGAGGAAACCTTACTAAATGGACGCAGTTTGCTAACTCATTGAAGTTGAGAATTCTGATCCGCCAGGCAAAAGTTGCCGGAAAAGAAGCTTATATCAAAGGTGAAATTGCAAAAATTTTAAGCGAAGGTTCAGGTTTCATTACAGGTGAAGATGTGGGTATCGGTGGTTCTTACTTCTATCTGGCAACTGCCGGTAAATTGAACCCGGTTTATGACCGTTGGGGCTATGATGCTAATGGCGCTAAAAGAGCATTGAATAACTATCCCCGTATTACCGAGTTTTTAGTTAACAGCCTGAAAGCATCAGGCGATACGCTTCGTTTGAAAAGAATTGCTTATGCTAATAGTGGTGAAAATGGTGGTGCTCCTGGTACAAGTCTTCTGAAAGAAGTGGCCGCTAACTACAGAGGGACTCCATTTGGTGTAAGCTCTGGTTATTTACCTGCCAATACGGTACCACTAGGACCTAGCCTGATAGTAAAAGGCGAATATAACCGCCCTTATATCATCATGACTGCCTCAGAAATTCAGTTTTCATTGGCAGAAGCGAAACAAAGATATGCTGATTTGGCTCTACCAAATACGGCTCAACAGTATTTCGAAGAAGGTATCAAACAATCATTCCGTGTGTTAGGTGCTGGAGCAGCTAATGCTGATGCTTACAAAGGTAGTGGTGTTGTAAACTACGACTGGACTGCATCTCCTGATAAATTAGCAGCTATTGCTATCCAGAAATGGATTGCCTTGAATAACTTCAGTGGATTTGAAGCATGGGCAGAATATAGAAGAACTAATCTTCCGGTTACGCCTCAAAGTATCCAGTTGGTAGGTGAAACCAAGCGCCCTTTACGTTTATTTTATCCAAATACAGAAGGTGGTTCAAATGGTGCTAATGTGAAAGCACAAGGAACTATTGATGTATTCACCACAAGAATATTCTGGGATATGGATTGATCATAACATTTGTTTTTTCCTGGAGAGGAGCCTGCAAGCAGGCTCCTTTTTTTATTTCTAAAAGAAATAATTGTATTTTTTGTAGCTGTATTTATTGTTAAAGCCCTTTAATATAGCAATAAAACGGTATATTTTTTTGACTGATTTTGTCGAGAATTGTCAGAACACAGTCGCTTAAAATTCTATATTCATCGCAATAAGTATTTAAATTTTTTTAAGAAATATTCTACTTGTCAGAAAAACACCATAACTTAGCATTAAAGTACATTGAGTTGTACCAAAAAATAATTAAAACAAACTAACGAACTGTATGAGGAAACTTCTACTCGCCTGCTTTATGCTGGCCTGGGCAAGCTCTACTTTTGCCCAAGACGTAAATGTAACCGGAAAGGTTACTGCTGATGACGGCTCCGCTCTACCTGGTGTAAGCGTTGTATTACAAGGTACAAACAAAGGGACTCAAACCGATGCTGATGGCAATTACAAGATTGTTGCAACTAAAGGCTCTTCGCTTTTATTCAGTTTTATCGGCTTTGAACCCAAACTATTGCAATCGGCAATATGTCTGTAATTAATGTAACATTGAAGAGTGACGCTGCACAGTTAAACGAAGTCGTGGTAACTGCCCTGGGTATTTCGCGTGAGAAAAAATCACTTACCTACACTGCCCAGAGTATTAATTCAGAAAAACTAACGGTATCGCGCGATGCCAACGTAGGGAATGCCTTAGCAGGTAAAATTGCCGGGGTTCAGGTATTAGGGCAATCTGGTGCAAAATTCGGTTCGCCTAATATCCGTATCCGTGGGGTAAACTCATTGACAGGTGGTGACCCACTTTATGTAGTAGATGGTACTCCGGTTGGTAACATTTCAGATGTAAACATGGACGATGTTGAAAACCTTACAGTATTGAAAGGACCTTCAGCAACTGCTTTGTATGGTAACCGTGCTTCTGGTGGTGTAATTGTAATCACTACCAAACGTGCTAAAGCTGGTGAAACTACTTTCACTATCAACCATAGCACAACAATGGATAGAGTAGGTCTTCTTCCAAAATATCAGAATGAGTACGGTGGTGGATACTCGCAGGACTGGGAAACATTCGCTTACAATCCCGCTATTCACCCTGCTTCATGGGCTTCCTTTAACGGACAAAAAATATTAGATTATTCGGCTGACGAAAGCTGGGGACCACGCCTGGATGGTTCACCTCACCGTTCAGCTTTCTCATGGCAACAAGGCCCGGAATTCGGGCAGTTGACTCCTTACGAAGCAGCTCCTAACAACGTTAGGGATTTCTTTAACAAACCATTCAGCCATAATACCAACTTAGCCTTTGCCAAAGGCGGAGATAATTTCCAGAGCCGTGTTTCTTATACACACCTTGACAACAACGGTATTATTCCGAACAGTAAGCAAACGAAGGATTATATCAGTTCTAAAAACACTTTTAACATCACTAAGAAATTCTCGGCAATGCTTGATATTACCTATTCTGCTACTCGTGCCAAAAATGTCCCAGCGGACAATTATGGCTCATCGGGTGGTACATTAGGTGGTGTAGGTCTTCCTACAGGTGTTCCGATAGCAGCAGTTGGTTATAACCAGACGGTAGGGTCATTCAACCAATGGTTCCAACGTCAGATCAAAATTGAAGATTTAAAAAATTATAAAAATCCTGACGGTACATACAGAAGCTGGAATATAGGTGGCCCTCTTGATTCAAAACCAAAATACTGGGATAGTCCGTATACACAGATGTATGAAAGTACTAACCTTAACAACAACGACCGTATTTATGGTAGCTTTGGTTTAAGTTATAAAATCTTTGATTTCCTGACTGCTTCAGTTACTACCCGTAGAGACTGGAGAAACTACTATGGAGAAGGTCGAATTGCTTATGGTACATTAAATGCAGGTGGCCTGGGAGCTTATGCCAACTATGCTACAACAGGTTATGAAAACAACCACGAGGCTTTATTAGCACTTGATAAGTCTTTCGGTAAAATCTCGGTAGTAGCCAATGCCGGTGGTAACATCAGATACTCAAAAACTACTGTAGTTTCTCAGGCAACAGTAGGTGGCCTTACAACTCCGGGCTTCTACAATATAGCAGCATCAAAAGATCGTCCTTCGGTTTCAAACAACTTGTTTGAAAGACGTGTAAACAGTTTATATGGTAGTTTGAGTTTAGGTTATGATAATACTTATTTCTTAGAAGGAACTATCCGTAACGACTGGTCGTCAACACTTCCGGTAGCTCATAACTCCTATATTTATCCTTCTATTGGTGCAAGTATCGTAGTATCTGAGTGGATACCGAAAAACAGTATATTATCCTTTGCGAAAATCAGAGGTAGTTATGCGCAGGTAGGTACAGACGTAGGCCCATATAATATCTATCAGGTTTATACCACTGGTAACCCATTTGGTTCAAACCCAACACAGTATTTGCCAACACAATTACCAAATGCTGATTTAAAACCCGGTCTTTCGTCAGCTTATGAAGGTGGTATCGATTTAAAATTCCTTAACAACCGTGTAAGCTTAGAATTCACTGCGTACAAAAACGATAACAAAAACCAGATTCTTCCTTTGACAGTTCCTTCTGCCAGCGGTTATTCTTCTACGCTTATCAACGCAGGTTTAATTCAAACCCAGGGTTTTGAATTACATATCGGTGCTACTCCTGTTAAAACTACCTCTGGCTTTACATGGGATGTTGATATCAACTTCGACCGTAGTACTTCAAAAATCGTTGAATTGGCAAGTGGTTTATCTAACTACCAACTGGGTGGCCCAACCTGGAGAACATTGACAGTAAATGCACGTGTGGGTGAACAATGGGGACTTTTACAAGGTAAGGGTTATGTAACTAACGACAAAGGAGAAAAAGTAGTTGGTCCGGACGGCCATTATTTAGTACAAGATAATAAACTATTAGGATCGGTGCTTCCTAAATTCAAAGGTGGATTCCTGAATGTATTTACTTACAAAAACTTCTCCCTTCGTGCTAATATCGACTTTATTATCGGTGGCAAGTTCTTCTCAACTACACGAATGTTTAACGCTTATGCAGGTTTAGCAGCAGAAACAGCCGGCCTGAACGAATTGGGTAAACCTAAACGTGACCCTGTATCTGCTGGTGGTGGTATTCTACTACCTGGTGTAACAGCTGATGGCAAACCAAATACTGTGCGCGTAGAAACACAATCATTCTACGAAGATAAAATGTTCGGATTTAACGAAGCCTGGATTTATGACCAGACTTACGTAAAATTAAGAGAGGTTGCTTTAAACTATAATGTTCCTAAATCATTATTCAATGGAAAAGTATTTAAATCAGCCAGAGTTGGTTTAATTGTACGCAATCCGGTGTTGATTTATAGTGCCGCTGGTGGTGGCATCGATATTTCAGAAGCTGAGCTTTACTGGACAGAAGGTGGTCAGTTACCTCCGGTTCGCTCATACGGTATCAACCTTAGTTTAGGATTCTAATCATTAGAGATTCGGCAATAAACTTTTCCTCTTAATGTTAAGTACTACTGTCGTTAAATACTATTAAAAAAATGAAAAAAATAACAGCATACAAATCATTAGCAGTGGCCCTTAGCTTAGCAATTGCCACTACTTCGTGCGACCCGGGTGATTTTGGCAATATGAACATCAGTCCAAATAACCCATCCACTCCGAATACGGCTGGATTCCTGACAGGTGCATTGCGCAATATAGGAACTATGGTTACTGAAATGGTTCCGGCGCTTTATACTCAACAATTCGGTGATGTAACCTATATTGAAGATTCTCGTTATAAGACCATCAATTTCAATTTTAATGGATACTATACAGGGCCATTGGTTACTTATCAGGCTATTATTGACCTGAACACTAATCCAAACACTAAAGTTACGGCAGCAGCAAACGGCTCAAATAACAATCAGATTGCCGTAGCGCGTATTGCCAAAGCCTATACTTATCTGTGGATGACTGACCGTTGGGGAGATATTCCATACTCTCAGGCATTGAAAGGTAGTACAAACTTTAGCCCGGCTTATGATACACAACAAGCTATTTACACAGACTTGTTTAAAGAGTTGAAAGAGGCACAGGCACAATTTGATGGCGGTACAGCCGTAAAAGGTGATATTCTATTAGGTGGAAATGCTACCCGCTGGAAGAAATTTGCCAATACTTTGCGTATGATTATGGCTCTTCGTTTGTCGAAAGTTGACCCGGCAAAAGGTAAAACAGAGTTTGCCGCAGCCCTGGCTGATGGTCCGTTGGCATCAAATGCTGATAATGTAAAATATGGTTATCTGGCAGAATCTAACAATGAGCATCCATTATATAACAACTATATTACAACTAATCGTAAGGATTTTGCTGTAAGTAGCACGTTTATGAACTTCCTGACCAAAACTAATGACCCGCGTATTCCGGGAATGGCAGATCCGAATATCCTGCAAAAATATGTTGGTGTGCCTTATGGCGTTTTCCCTCCAACCTGGAAAGCGCAGGATGTATCATTAGCAGCTAGTTCAATTCGTCAGCAAAACTCACCTGCAAATGTTGTAACTTATGCGCAAGTGTTGTTTTCACAAGCAGAAGCTGTTAAACTGGGCTGGATTCCAGGCGATGCTAAAGCCTTGTATGAAAGTGCAATCAAAGCATCTATCCAACAATGGATTGGTGCAGCTGCTACTGATGCGGTTGTTGATGCATTCTTACAACAGCCTGATGTAAAATATAATGATGCTAAAGCATTAGAACAAATTGCTACACAAAAATGGGTAGCGTTGTTCTATCAGGGCAATGAAGCATGGGCAGAGTGGCGTCGTACGGGTTATCCGGTATTGACTCCTGCAGCTAACCCATTAAACCCGAGTGGTCAGATTCCTCATCGTTTAGCCTACCCTGTTACAGAACAAACACTGAACAAAGTTAACTACGATAAGGCAGTGGCTGCTCAGGGAGCCGATACTCAGGATACCAGAGTATGGTGGGATAAAAAATAAGCATAATTACCGAAACACATATATCGCAAAGAGGCAGTCATTAGGCTGCCTTTTTTGTTGGCAAAACCCCGCGTTTAGAAAAAATTAATACTTACTGGCACTTAATCTTCTACCTAAAAAAAATACCTAATTTGAAATTCATAAACATCTTATAATCAACAACATACAAAAACATTTTTTAGTATTTTATTAAAATTATTCAAACTTGCGTTGAAGCTTTTTTAAAAAAAACTATTTGTTTTTTGAATTATCTCTTCATTATTTTTGTAAAATGATTAATCCATCAAGGATCTTTTTCAGTAAAAACAAACTAAAAACCAAACAAACGATTATGAGGAAATCTCTTCTACCAAGCCTTCTTTTGGTATTGTTTTGGAGCGTGCAGGTTTTTGCACAAGACAAAACAGTATCCGGTAAGGTTACATCATCAGACGATGGTTCTGTTCTTCCGGGAGTAAGTGTTACAGTAAAAGGCTCTACTAAGGGTACCACAACAAATGCTGAAGGTGTCTACAGCATTACCGTTCCGGGCAACGCAACGCTTACATTCAGCTTTATTGGTTTTGTTACACAACAAGTAGCAGTAAACAACCGTGCAATTATTGATTTACAATTAGTTTCTGACGCACAGGAATTGGCAGAAGCTATTGTAGTGGGTTATGGTACTACCTCTACTATTAAGAAAACGGGCGCCGTAGGTGTTGTAAACTCTGATAAAATTGAGAATACTCCTTTTACATCTGTCGACAAAGCTATTCAGGGCCGTGTGGCTGGTTTACAATCAGCAGGTGGCTCTGGTCAGCCTGGTTCTATCCAGAATATCCGAATCCGTGGTATCGGCTCAATGACGGCAGGTTCTGACCCGTTGTATGTAGTTGACGGCGTACCTATTAACTCAGGAGATTTAACAAGAAATACGACGACTGCCAATGCTTTGGCAGGTATTAACCCTAATGATATTGAAAGCGTTACGGTTTTGAAAGATGCCGCTTCTGCCTCTATCTATGGTTCTCGTGCAGCGAATGGCGTTATCCTGATTACCACTAAAAAAGGTAAAGCCGGAAAAACCAAAGTTCGTTTTGATACTGAAATCGGGGTTGCTGATATTGCTTATTTGAGTGATGCCAACCGTCCGTTATCAACTTCTGAATGGCGCGAATTGACTGCCGAAGGTCTTGTAAACGGTGGTCAGGCAGCTAATTTAACAGCAGCTCAGGCTTTGGTTGACCAGAACTTCAGAACTAACAACGGTGTAAATACCAACTGGTTAGACGAAGTTACACGTGTAGGTAAGCAACAACAATATAACCTTTCGGTAAGCGGTGGAAATGACAGAACTCAATTCTACTTTTCAGGAGGTTATTTCAAACAGGAAGGAACAGTTATTGAATCTTTATTCAATCGTTATACAGGTAATATGAACCTGACTAACAAAATAACTGATAAACTGACCTTAAAAACCAATTTATTGATTTCTTCTACTGGCCAGAAAGGCCCTGGAACCGGTGGTTTATTTGCTAATCCGGTATTAACTGCTTACTTCTTATTACCTTCATATTCTCCAAGAAATGCCGACGGTACTGTAAATATTACAGGTCCTGATTTCCCTGCAGGTGCGCTTTTTAATCCTATTGCTATTGCGCAAATGGATAAGAGAAAAACAACAGGTATGAAAGGTATCTCTACAGTAGCTTTAGAGTATCAGGTATTGAGAGATTTAAAACTTTCTTCTAAAATTGGTTTAGATTATAACAACTACGAAGAAGACGTATATAACAACCCTTTTCAGGGTGATGGTAGGAATGATGCAGGTCGTGCATCAAGATTATATACCCGTTATTTCAACTGGGTATGGACAAACCTTGCTGATTATACCTGGGATATTACAAAAAATGATGATTATGTATTAAACATCATTGCCGGATACGAAGCACAAAAATCGCAACAATATTTTTCTAATGCTGTAGCATACGGTCTTCCCGCTAACCTGAACATCATTGTTCCATCGGCTGGCTCTGTTTATAACTCTGCTATTGGTTCAAATAGTGATTACTCATTTGCATCGGCTTTGGCAATGGCCAACTTCTCGGTTCAAAACAAATACGTTTTATCTGGTAGTTTCCGTAGAGATGGTTCTTCAAGATTCGGTAGCAATACCAGATATGGTAATTTCTGGTCTGTTGGTGGTGCATGGAATATACACAAAGAAGCTTTCATGACAGATCTTACCTGGATTGACCAATTGAAACTGAGAGCTTCTTATGGTGTGAATGGTAACGCCGCTATCGGTGATTATGACTGGCAGCCAACGTATGCTTATGGTGCAGGATATAACTACTTAGGAGCAACAGGAAGTGGCCCTAACGCAGTTGGTAACGTAAACCTTACCTGGGAAGAAAACCGCCCGTTAGACATTGGTTTTGACGCAACTTTATTGAAAAAACGCTTGAATGTAACTTTTGAGTGGTATACCAGAAAAACAACGAACTTGTTGCTGGATGAGCCATTATCAAGAACAACAGGTTTCACCAGTTTTAAAAACAATATTGGTTCATTACAAAACCAGGGTATTGAAATAGCGCTTTCAGGAACACCTTTGATTATCGGTGATTTCACATGGGATGCAAGTTTCAATATCTCTATGAATAAAAACAAAATTCTTACGCTTGTAAATAATGCAGATCAGGTTTCTGGTGCATTTATCAGAAGAGTTGGTGAAGATTATCAGTCATTTTACGTAAGAGACTGGGCAGGTGTTGACCCAGCAACTGGTGCACCACAATGGTGGATTGACGGAACCCGTACAGAGAAAACAAGTACTTATAACAGTGCTAAACAATTTATCGTAGGTTCTGCTACTCCTAAAGCATTCGGTAGCTTGGGCTCTACTTTCAGCTTCAAAGGCTTAAGTCTTGATTTCTTGTTCTACTATAACTTCGGAAATATGGTGCGTGACAGCTGGGCGAACTATACGCAAAGTGATGGTTATAACGCAACATTCAACAGGGTTGCTATTCAGATGACAAGATGGCAAAAACCTGGTGATATTACCAATGTGCCTAAATATGTATATGGTGGATCAGGTGCGTCAAACTCATTATCGAGCAGATACTTATATGGTGGCGATTATATCCGTCTGAGAGACATTTCATTCGGTTATACATTACCAACAAACCTTGTATCTAAAATCAAATTGAGTAATGTAAAAGTATATGTAAGAGGAAGCAATATCTGGACATGGGTAAAAGACAAAAACCTGCCATACGATCCGGAAACTTATATCAACAGCTCAACTAACTTAGATATATATCTTCCAAAAACGTTTACAGGTGGTTTACAAGTCGCGTTTTAAAACAAAATTTCTAAAGAATTATCATGAAAAGATTCAATTATAAAATAGTAGTTCTGGGAGTTCTTATTACAAGTTTTCTTTCTTCTTGTAAGGATTCTTTCTTAGAATTATCTCCATATACACAGGTTCCGAATGACGCCGCCGTGTCTACTGAAGCTGACTTATTAGTTGCTTTAAGAGGAACTTATGCACAATTAAGAAGTGCTAACTTGTTTGGTCGCACTATTCCGGTTATCGGAGATTTAGGCGCTGACAACGTGTTTCTTTCGTCAAGAAACTCTGGTAGATATTTTGCATTTGACCAATACGTAATTACTACAGCTAATGCAGATTATGAAGGTTACTGGAACAATGCTTATACTGCTATCTTAAGAGCCAATAATATCATCAATGCAAAATTGACTGATAATGCTACCGTAAATCAGATAAAAGGTGAGGCTTATGCGTTGAGAGCGTTATTATATTTCAATCTGGTTCGTAGCTTTGCAAAATCTGGTGATATGGCGGCCGAAGGTGTTCCGATTGTATTAACCTATGACCCGACACTTAAGCCAAAACGTAATACAGTGCAGGAAGTATATACACAGATTCAGGCTGACCTGGACAAAGCTTATGGTTCTATGACTGAATATAATGGTTCAGCCAGATTCTCTAAATTTGCAGCACGTGGCTTAGCGGCGAAAGTTGCTTTCTATGCAGGTGATTATGCAAAAGCATTGACATACTCACAGGAAGTAATTAATAGTGGTGGTTTTACTTTATTGACTTCTGGTGCAGTAGTAACTTACTGGGCTAACCCGGCTTCTACCTCTAATAAAGTAGAAACCCTGTTTGAGGTATCAGCTGATGCAACTTTAAATGTGGGAACGGATGAATTAGGGTATATATATAATCAGGCTGGTTATGGTGATTTACTGGCAAATGAGGAGTTATATAAACTTTATTCAGATACTGACGTCAGAAAGAAACTTATTACTATCGGTTCAAGAGCACAAGCTGAAAACCCTGCCTACATTGTTAATAAATACCAGAATGTAGCAGGTGACAGAGACGATAAAAAAGTACTTCGTTTATCAGAAGTATATCTGATAGCGGCTGAATCTGCAGCTCGTACTAATAACGAAACTGATGCATTGAAATATCTGAATACACTTGTTGCACAAAGAGATGCTTCTTTAGTGTATGCTTCTACGGGTGCTACTCTGATTGAAGACATTATCACAGAACGCAGAAAAGAACTGGCTTTTGAAGGCGACAGATTCTATGATCTGAACCGTCTGAAAAGAGACATCGTTCGTGTAGGTGGAAAATACGCAATCAGAACTGTTCCATTCAGCAATAACTTCAGAATAGGGCCGATTCCGCAATCTGAAAGAAATGCTAATCCGAATATTTCACAAAATCCTGGATATTAATTCAGATTTATAAGTGTAAGCCCGACTTAAAGCTTTAAGTCGGGCTTTTTTATACAAGCAACACTACACCTGCTTATTTTATCGTTGTATCAACAATATACTTGCTAAAATATTTCTGACTATGAAAAAAATCATTTTGTACATTTCTGTTTTTCTTGCCTGCCTGACTACAAAAGCCCAATATATGCAAGACGTAAACGGTAAACCTTTAATGTCAGGTAAATATGTGGATGTAGTCGGAACTCCATACCTTTTTGAAAACTGGACCAAGGGTGAAGTAACATTAACAGATGGGAAGATTCACAAGGATCTTGATCTTAAATATGACCAACTGGAAGGTATCGTTTTTTTTAAGGGCAAGAATGGAGCCGATCTGGGCTTTACTTCACCAGTGAAATCTTTTATACTTTATCCGAATAATGTAGCCATGAATTTTATTCTGGTTCCGGAAATAAAAGAAGTAGACAAAGACCCCTATTTTGAAGTTTTAAGTGAAGGCAAAAAAGTAAAGTTTTTGAAAAAAACCATGAAAGTAATCAGAGAGGGAAAAGGTTATGGCTCAGCTACAACAACCAGAACATTTGCTGAAAACACCAATTATTACCTCTTAAAAGCAGATGGCACTTATACCAAAGTAAAAAAAGACAAAAAGGCAATTATTGCCTCACTGAGTGATAAATCAACAGAAGTAGAACAATATATCAAAGATAACAAGACGAATTTTAAAGAAGATGCCTCCGTTGCTGCCGTGATTAATTATTACAATACTTTGTAATGACGAAGAAGGGGCTTGCGTGAGCCCCTCTTTCATTTTAAGCCAATTCTTTTTTGGCATATATTTCTGTCAGCACTTCTACTACTTTATCTATTTCTTCCTCAGTATTATATTTCCCAAACGAAAAGCGAACGTTTCCTCTATCAGGGTGAACTTTTAAAGCACCTAATACATGAGACCCCACATCTGTTCCACTCGAACACGCGCTACCTCCTGAACAGGAAACCTGGGCTATATCAAGACTAAACAATAGCATATCATTGTCGTCGCTCGGTGGGAAACTAACGTTTAATACCGTATAAAGGCTATTTTCTACATCGGCAGAGTCGCCATTAAAAGTAATACCAGGAATATTTGCTGTCAGTTTTTCAATCATTCTGCTTTTCAGCCCTTTGATATGTGCCTGATGTGACGCCATATCCCTGTAAGCAATTTCAAGAGCCCGGGCCATACCTACAATACCATATACATTTTCTGTCCCACCACGCATATTACGCTCCTGTGAACCGCCATGTATGAACGGATGTATCTTATTATTAGCGTTGATATATAGAAAACCAACGCCTTTGGGCCCATGAAATTTATGCGCAGCACCTACAATGAAATCTATATTCAGTTCCTGTAAATTATGGGTGTAATGCCCCATGGTCTGAACGGTATCTGAATGAAAAATAGCATTGTACTTTTTGCAGATTTCGCTCACCTGCTTTAAGTCCAACAGATTACCAATTTCATTATTGCCATGCATTAAAGAAACCAAAGAGCGGGGTTTAGTGCTTAGCAGTTCCTCTAAATGCGTCAGGTCTATATGTCCTTTTGTATCAAGCTTTACAAAACTCAGTTCAATTATCCCTTGCTTTGCCAGATGCTCTAAAGTATGTAATACTGCATGATGCTCGATTGGGGAAGTAATGGCATGTTTAAGCTGATAAGTATCAATACTACAGGTAATGGCAGTATTGTCTGCTTCTGTTCCACCTGAGGTAAAGAAAATCTCCGAAGGAGAGGCATTCAATAAAGTAGCTATGCTTTTACGCGCTTTTTCTATTGCAGAACGTACCTGCCGCCCATGTGAATGGATAGAAGAAGGGTTCCCGAAGTTTTCTGTCATCAGGGGTAACATCGCTTGCAGAACTTCATCATCCAGACGAGTAGTAGCGGCATTGTCAAGATAGATACGAGGCATTTTTTATTTGGTTTCTGCAAAATTAATATTTGTTTTTGTATTGTACAACCCATAATATTGATAGACTAAGCAAATTTTATTTGGTAAAGTCTGGTATATAAGCAGTTATAATTCTACACTTGCATTTCTTTTGAAAGCTGCACCAAAGTCAATCATCGACTCTGTTTTGAGTACACCGCTGATATTATCAATTTTATCATATAGCACCTTCCGCATGTGTTCGCTCGATTTAGCAACTATACGGGTATAGAGCGTATACTGACCTGTAATATAATAGCACTCTGTTACTTCAGGTATTTTTTTTAACTCTTCAATAATCAGTTTTGAGTCCGAATCCTCTTTCAGAATAATACCGGTAAAAGCGCTCCACTCATAACCTAACTTACGCTCATCCAGAATAATTCCTGCGCCTTTCAGAATCCCTGCTTTCTTCAGGCGAGCTACGCGCTGATGCACCATTGTATTCGAAATATTCAGATTCTTGGCAATTTCTGAATAAGGTTTCCGGCCGTCTTTTTCTAACTGGATCAGGATCTGTTTATCAAACTCGTCTAAAAATTCTTTATTAATCATAAGTCAAAAATCATTTTTTCTGATAAATCATCAGAAATATTTATTTATTCAGACAATAATAAATCAAATATAACTTATTTATTGAATATTATAAGTCATTTTAACATATTTGAAGCATTTACTAAAGAAAAACTAAATACTATAGATATGTTAGTAGATACTCAACTAAGCGAACAACTGATTGAACTGGAAGAACGCTACGGAGCTCATAATTATCATCCGCTTTCGGTGGTTTTAGATAAAGGAAAAGGTGTCTATGTATGGGATGTTGAAGGCAAACGCTATTATGATTTCCTGTCGGCATATTCTGCAGTTAATCAGGGGCATTGCCATCCTCGTATTATTAATGCCTTAATTGAGCAATCACAAAAACTCACGCTAACCTCCCGGGCTTTTTATAATTCCATGCTTGGGCGCTTTGAAGAGTTTATCACCCGATACTTTGGCTATGACAGGGTATTGCCCATGAACACCGGAGTAGAAGCTGTGGAAACAGCCATGAAGCTGTGCAGGAAGTGGGGGTATCAGGTAAAAGGTATTCCTGAAAATAAGGCAAAAATTATTTTTGCCGGTGGAAATTTTCATGGCAGAACCCTATCTGTGATTTCTGCCTCTACTGATTCAATCGCACGTAGGGAGTTTGGCCCTTATATGACTGGCATCGAAATAGTGCCTTATAACAATATAGAAGCACTGGAAGAGGCCCTGATTAATGATCCATATGTTGCAGGTTTTATTGTAGAACCCATACAAGGCGAAGCAGGCGTGGTGGTTCCTGACGATCAGTATCTGCCTGAGGCCTACCGATTATGCAAGGCAAGCAATGTACTTTTTATTGCTGACGAGATACAGACAGGTATTGCCCGAACAGGTAAATTGCTGGCATGTGATCATTATGGTATAAGACCAGATATGATTATCTTAGGTAAAGCGCTGTCTGGAGGTGTATTGCCTGTATCGGCAGTATTAGCTGACGACGAAATTATGCTTACCCTAAAACCAGGAGAGCATGGCTCTACCTATGGGGGAAACCCGCTTGCCTGCGCAGTAGCTATGGAGGCATTGAAAGTAGTAAAAGATGAGAATCTTGCGCAAAATGCAGAGCATCTGGGTAATATATTCCGTAATGAAATGCAAAAGTTAGTAAGCGAAACGGGTATTGTTACACAGATACGTGGAAAAGGCCTGCTAAATGCCATTTTGATTGATACGAATGAAGATTCTGATTTGGCCTGGGATATTTGTCAGAAACTGAAAGATAATGGACTATTAGCAAAACCTACACATGGTAACAAGATACGTCTTGCTCCTCCTTTGATAATGACTGAGTCTCAATTATGGGATTGTATCGATATTATATCAGATACTATCAGAAGCTTTGAGTAAATATAAACCAATTATTCCTAAAGGTTTAGTACTCCCAGCTTTTAGGTAAGCCCATTTGTTTGGCATAAAAAGCAGGGGCATAAGTATGCACCCGTTCTAATAGTTGATTTATACCACGCTCAAACTCAATGTAATAATCTTCGTGAAGTTTGGGCAATTTTTTTAGTATAAATTCAGTCCTCTTGGCTATATATAGTGCAACGGTATCAGACTTCTTGTTGTATTTCTCTAATAATTTGAACTGATTCTCGAAAAACATATTCAAGAGGTAAAGCGTAAGCTCTATTTCTCCATATTTGTCTTTGGTCACTTTTACATGGTTGGTAATCCTTGCATTCAAATCACGCATATCCATCATAGCCCAACCGGGTGTTTCGTGATACATTTTTGAAACCCTCAGGATGCTTTTTCTGATTTCCTCTCTTCTTTCTTCCAGAAAAGATTCATTTTCAAGCAATTGGTATTGCAATTGCTCTATCAGTAAAGCATTCTTTCCTATCAGCTTTAAAAGCATTTTGTCTTTTTCTTTGACAGGAAGCCCCAGAATGGCCTTCTCGAGTTCTTTTGATATTTTTGACATTAATATGAAAGATGTTCGATACTATAAAACTATAAAGCCTCCGAAAAGTTCAGAGGCTTTATAAAAGTATTAATAATCTGTTTTATTTTGTAGCCTTGATCTCTACAACAAAGATTAAAGGCGAATAAGGCGGAATAGTGTAGGCTCCTGTTGTCTGGTCTGTTCTGCCTTGTGTACCATATCCAAGTGCTGACTTGAAAACCAGTACAGCTTTCTCTCCTACCCGCAATTTTTGCAGGCCTTCTTCAAAACCTTTTACCACGCTGCCACTACCTAAATAAACGTCTATCTGACCGGTATCAAATTGCTTGATAGTACTTGCCAGGTAACCTGTATATTTTACAGTAGCAGTTTGATTCACTGCCAGTTGGGTGCCAGTGGTTTCAGTCATTTTAAGGACTTTTACGCCAGACGCAGTTGTATCTCTCGATACAAAAGTAGCTCCGCCGGTACCAGTAGCAATGTACTCATCTATTTGTTTAGCTTCAGAACGATACCTGAGTATTTCCAGATCTAACACTATCACTGATTTAGCCGGAATTTTTCCCTGAGTCTGAGAACCATAAGCTAAATAAGATGGTATCAAGAAAAACCCTCTCTCGCCTTCTTTTAACTTACCAATAGCATCCAGGACACCTTGCAGACCAATAGTGCCACCAAAAATTGCTGATAAAGGAGCATTCTTCAATCTTTCTGTACTATCAATTCTTGTACCATCAAGCAATGAAAGAACATAATGCATTTTTACCTCGTCGCCCAATCCTACAGTAATTCCGGAAGGGTTAGTTTTTGTAACCTGGTAATACATACCATTATCTGCTTTGGTCATATTGAGGTTTTTGGTGTTGATATAACTCAACATCTGCTGATCATTCAGCTTAACTGTTTCTTCCAGATCATTCTTAAGAAAACCACCGCAAGAATTCAATAAAACAGAGCAACATACTACGACTAATCCAAGTATTATCTTTTTCATTACAATTAAATTATTTATTTCACATCGATAACTTCCATTTCAAAAATCAATGGGCTGAACGGTGGAATCGGACCACTACCCTGCTCGCCATAAGCAAGATTTGATGGGATAAAGAAAATGCTTTTTTCGCCTTTTTTCATCATCATTAATGCTTGTTCCCAACCCGGTATAACTGCACCCTGTCCAATCGGAAACTCAAGCGGTTGTTTACCGGCTGAACTATCAAAAATCTGTCCGTTCATCAGTTTACCCGTATAATCTACTTTGACGGTTTTTCCTGATGGAATGGTTGCACCGGTACCTTCTTTCAAAACGACACGATACATGCCATATTGTGTTTTGGTTGCATTCGGAAAATTTTTCTTGGCAAAATTTTCCATTAGTTTCACCTCATTGTTTTTCTTTTCTTCCTGTGCTTTCTGGAATTGAGCCATGGTCTGAATAGACTTTATTTTCACAATAAACTTCATATCAGAGCCTTTGGTCACACCTTGTGGTAAAGGTTGTTGAACCCGCATGAACAATGAGTCTGCACTTACATATACAGTAGCGCTATCACCTACTGATAAGTGCGTAAGGCTATTTTCAAAAGAACCTTTAAAAGCACCCTTAGATAAAGGCATTACAATTGGCTCTTTTCTTTTGTAAGTATCTGTAAATACAGTATCATTAGGCGCTTTTATAATCAGATCAAAAGTTAAAATATCTCCTTCTTTTGGTTTTGTTTTGCCGTCTCCTGATTCGTGAATCTGATATTTTGACCCATCGGTCTCCTGGGTTACTTTAAAATTGTCGCAAGAAGAAAGTAAACCTGCGGTTATTACAAGACCCAATGTAGTTTTCAAAAATTTTGTCATGAAATTTTATTAATTATAAATTTATTACGTAATGAAATATTTAAACCTGTTCTAAGAGCTGATTTTTATACTGTGGCAAAAGCCCCAGAAATTTTTCGACGGTTTTAGCCAGGCTCACATACGAGCGTCCGCCTGCCGCATTTTTATGGCCGCCTCCATTAAAATGATTCCGGGCAAATTCACTCACAGAAAAATCTTTTACCGACCTGAACGAAATGCGTATCATATCGTCTCTTTCTACAAACATGGCGGTCATTTCTACTCCACTGATCGAAAGACCGTAATTCACAATTCCTTCAGTATCTCCATTTTTTGAATCATATCTGGCCAGCTCTTCTTTCGAAATAGTAATATATGATACCCTGTATTCAGGCAGGTAAACCAGTTTCTGGCTTAAGGCAAATCCTAAAAACTGAATACGCTCTAAAGAATTATTATCAAATATCTTTCTATGTACACTATTGGTTGCTACGCCTATTTCTATCAGTTCACCCGCTACCCTGTGTAAATCCTTGGTCGTGCTATCGAAGCGGAAAGAACCTGTATCTGTTACTAATCCTGCATATAAACACTCTGCACACGGAATATCAATCAAGGCTTTATCGCCAAGAATTTCTATCAGCTGATATATGAGTTCGCAGGTAGCCGCAGCTTTATCATTCCAGAAAACAAAATCGGCGAAATTTTCCGGTTGCTGATGGTGGTCTATCAGTACTTTTATGGCTGAAGATTTTTTCACATATTCTTCCATGCCCTTAATTCGATTCAAAACCGAAAAATCCAGGCAAAAAATAATATCTGAGTCGGCAACTAATCGTCTCGCAAGGTCTTGTTTTTCGCTTTCATAATTAATTACCTCATCCTCGCCCGGCATCCATTGTAAAAACTCCGGATAATCAGTAGGAGTTACAACAGTTACGATATGATTCTTTTTCTTTAAATAGGAAGCTAAACCCAACGATGAACCAAGTGCGTCGGCATCAGGGTTTTGATGAGTAGTAATAACAATTCTTTTGGGTGATGCCAATAAATCGTTAAATTCTTGTAATTTCTGTACCGAATCTGAAAAAAACTCTTGCATAACGGCGCAAAGGTACAAAGGATTGACGGGAAAACAAATAAGACGAATTTAATGCCGGTTCTATTTCAGCTAAAGCTGATTTTATTTCTAAGTACCCTTCATGATTATAAAATTTACAAATAAATTACCGTGTTTCTTATCAAATTGATAATTTCCTTTATGTTTGTGTATCAGATTTCTTAAATCTTTCTCCTATGAAAAACTTTATTCTCGCCCTCTGCCTATTTGTTTCTTATACTGCCTGCTGCCAGCAAGTGTCTACAGAACAATGGAGACCTAATTTTCATTTCTCACCCGAAAAAAACTGGACCAACGACCCTAATGGTCTGATATATCATGAGGGAGAATGGCATATATTCTATCAGCATAATCCTTTTGAAAACAAATGGGGGCACATGAGTTGGGGTCATGCCGTGAGCAAAGATCTGGTAAACTGGGAGCATCTGCCTGTAGCTATTCCGGAAGATTCAGTATGGATATTTTCCGGGGGGGTAGTGGTTGATAAAAACAATACGAGTGGATTTGGTAAAAATAGCATGGTTGCTATTTACACAGCTGACTACCACGGCAAAAAAGAAAATCAACACCTGGCTTACTCAACAGATAATGGCAGAACATGGACTAAATATAACAATAACCCGATTATTCCGGCTCCACTACCAAACGGAAAGATAATGAAGGATTTCCGGGACCCGAATATGTTCTGGCACGAGCCAAGTAAGCAATGGATTATGGTAGTAGTATTGCCGACCGAATTTAAAGCACATTTTTATGGCTCTAAAAACCTGATTAACTGGACATTTCTGAGCGAATTTGCGAAACAGGGGGATCTGAGAAAAATATGGGAATGCCCCTCATTAATAGAACTGCCCATAGAAGGCGAACAGACATCTAAATGGGTATTGATGCTATCTTCTAACGGCCCTCATCAGGATTTTATAGGTATGCAATACTTTGTCGGAAATTTTGATGGCAAAACCTTTACGAATGACAACCCGGCAGATACCAAACTTTATGTTGACTACGGAAAGGATTTTTATGCGGCTATTCCTTTCAATAATGCGCCTAAAAAAAGCATGTTAGGCTGGATGGCCAGTTGGAATTATACAGATGCCTTACCGACTTTTCCGTGGAAAGGGCAAATGAGTATACCAAGAGAGATGTCATTAAAAAGAACCAAAGACGGACTACGACTATTGCAAAAACCTGCCGATGAGGTATTAAAAGCGAAAAACTGGCGGGGCATAGTACAGATGGAAGAAATGAGCATAGAAGAAGATAACGGTATGATGTGGCGCAATCAGGGGAGTTCTTATATGATTGATGTTGAGTTTGAATTAGGTGCTGCAAGAGAAGTAGGCGTAAAAGTCATGAAAAATTTGGCTACTAACCAGGAAACACTCATTGGTTATCAGAAAGACAGCGAACAACTATATGTGAATAGAATCAACTCAGGCAAAGTCATTGCTACAAATTTTGCTTCAATGGATGCAAGCCCTCTCAGGTTGGAAAGAGGTACGGTAAGACTATTAATTTTTGTTGATCAGTCTTCTATAGAGGTATTTGGTAATGATGGAGAGGCAGTGGTAACCAGTCTTATCTTTCCGGAAAGTAATAGTGCCAACTGGCAGTTATTCAGCCGGGATGGCAGAGCCAAAGTTACAAAGCTGAAAGTATGGGAATGGCAGAAAGATTAAACTGCCTGAAAGCAGAAGCTGAATAAACTCCTGGGTTTATTCAGCTTTTTTCTTTTGCTGACGTTGCTTAAACAGTAAAAATAAGCTTATGACAGCTCCTATGGCAATTGTGTAAAATTGGATTTTCTGAATACGAAGTGCCAGTGCCTGATTACCTGTATAGTAAGTTATCAGCACAGCAGCCGTGATAATAATCATAATAGCAAGCATTACAGCAGGTACTATCTTTGTTAATTTTCCTTGCATCAGTTGATGTATTTGTGTTTATACTATATTTGCAAAAGTAATCAAATTTAACGATTCAACTCCACAATGGACAGTTTTTCAAGACGTGATATACTTAAAACATTTGGCTTAACTGCTGGTGGTTTATCCTTTCTAAATACCGATAGTTTTGCTGGAAACCCTACTGACGAACCTATCGGAATACCAGATGATGAGCGATATATCTCACTCGAAAAACCAGTTACGGCTATTGTTTTAGGGGCAGGTAACCGGGGTAATGTTTACGGTCGTTTTGCGCTGGCTTTTCCTGATGAGTTAGCTATTGTAGGTGTAGCTGAGCCTATTCCCTTTCGTAATGACAAATACGCCAAAGACCATAAAATCGACGAAAAGAACCGCTTCCAAACCTGGGAAGATGTCTTTAAGGTTCCGAAATTTGCAGATGCTATTATAATATCAACACCAGATACCCTGCACTACGGCCCTGCCATGAAAGCATTGGAAATGGGATATAATGTATTGCTCGAAAAACCTATTTCGCCCTCATATCAGGAGTGTCTTGATATACTGGCAATGGCTAAAAAAACCAAAAGAATCATTGCCGTATGCCATGTGCTGCGCTATACGCCTTACTTCAGGAAATTGAAAGAAATAGCCCAGAGTGGCCAATTTGGTAAACTGATAAGTGTAAATCATCTGGAGGGTATAGAATATCAGCACATGGCTCACTCTTATGTACGTGGTAACTGGCATGTAGCAAAAGATTCCAATCCTATTATTCTGGCTAAATCATGCCATGACTTGGATATATTAAGGTGGATAATTGGTAAACCCTGCAAAAGTATTTCGGCCTATGGTTCGCTAAGCTGGTTTACAAAAGAAAATGCGCCGGAAGGAAGCACAGAACGCTGTACTGACGGTTGTAAAGTTGAAAAAGAGTGCGCGTTTTCGGCCATCAATATCTATCACAAACAAAAGCTGCGCATAAGGGTACTTGACGTAACTGATGATTTGACTAAACAGGGCGACGAAATTTTAGAGAAATTAAAAACCTCACCTTATGGCCGATGTGTATATAGAATGAACAATGACCAGCCCGACCATTATACTACTTCAATGGAGTTTCAAGACGGTGTTACGGTAAGCTTTGCTATGGAGGCTTTCACTTCTTTTGAAGCCCGCAAGACCCGCCTGATGTTTTCGCAGGGAGAAGTATGGGGGGATATGGATGAAATCCAGACTTATGACTTCCGGACTAAGCAAAACACTAAATGGCGGGCAAGCGAGTTGCCTGAGTATAAAAGCCAGGCATCAGGCCATGCAGGAGGAGATTATGGCTTAGCCCGTAATTTCGTACAGGCAGTAGCCCAGAATAAACCTGAATTATTAACATCAACCATTGATGCCTCTATAGAAAGCCATGTAATGGGTTTTATGGCTGAGAAAAGCCGCCTGAATAAGCAAATGGTAGATGTAAAAATATAAAAATGATGCGTAAAATATTAATTATTGCTCTTCTGGCCCTTAGCGCCTGCAAAAATAAAAAAGCCGATTTAGGAGATTTTGACTTACAGAGTTTCAGAACTGACAGGGGAGCCTGCGAAGACAAAAGAGTAAAACTGATTGAGCCTTTGAAAGCGCTCAGACCGAAGATACTGGGTTTAACCGAAAATCAGATTGTAGATAACTTCGGCAGATACGATTATCAGATTCTGAGCAGACGTAACGAGAAAGTATTTGTGTATTTTCTGGAAAAAGGCCCTCAATGCCAGCAGATTCAGAATCCGACCAATTCCCGCTCTATGCTATTGTACTTTAATGCTGCCAGTCTGGTAAAAGAAGTATCGTTTCAGACTGGGGGTATTATTGATACGTATAAATAAATTTGTGCATTTTTGTCAAAGATTTTAAGTGTATTCCGGTTATCCGGACTTATTCAGATAAAATTTTTAAAAATATTTTGTTTTTAAAAATTACTCAATACTTTTGTAACAAGATTTTAAACACAGACAATGACTCAAGGCAATATTATAGCTAACATCTGGTGGTGGCGTTCTTCCGACAAAGGATGAACAGCATAGCTATGTATTGATTAAAAAATATATTCAGCGGCTTACAGTTCATCCTGTAAGCCGTTTTTTTTTGCGCTATGATTCAAAGATTCAACTCAAAAATAAGCTATTGGCTTTTCGTTCCCCTGCTAACTTTTCTATTAGTATTGTTAGTAATGGCCAGTATCGATAAAGTCTGGGGAGGAGTAATAATCCTGTTGGCAGTAAAAGCACTGATTCTTAGTTTACTATTAAGAACCTATTATGAGATTGAGAACCAGACATTAAAAATTGTATGTGGGTTTATTTATAGCCAGAAAATTGACATAATGAAAATCCGGAAAATCGAGAAAACAAACAGCCCGATTAGTTCTCCGGCTTTATCGGTAAGACATAGAATAGAAATTTTTTATAATACCTACGATTCGGTCATTATTTCACCGGAAAGGCAAGCCGAATTTATTGAAACACTGAAATTGATTAATAAGAATATTAGTACAAACCTCTGATACGATGCAAAAGTTTGGTATAACAACCCGTTACAAACGTTTATTGGCCGATATGCTTACCCCGGTCGGGATTTTTCAAAGAATCCGCAATCATTATCCGCATTCTGTTATTCTTGAAAGTGCCGATTACCACGCCATGCACAATAGTTTCAGCTATATAGCCTGCGACGAAGTAGCCAGTTTCGTTCTGGATAACGACGTTGTTACACAGAAATTCCCGGATGGCACTAAGAATCAGTTTCCATTAACCAATCGTAAAGAAGCTGTCGGTGTTTTGCAGGAGTTTGCGTCCAGATTTGAAATGCCTAAAAGCGACTTCAATTTTATTACCAATGGTTTGTTCGGGCATATTACCTATGATTCAGTTGAATATTTTGAAGATATAGAAATACAGGAAAAAAGTGCTGAAACTACCATTCCGCAAATTCTCTACAGGGTTTATCGTTATGTAATTGCTATTAATCATTTTAAAGACGAGCTGTATATTTTTGAGCATACTTATACACCGGAAGGGCAAGAACCAAAGCCGGATAAAGAAGGCCTGGAAACTTTAGAATTTTTTGTAAAGAACCCCAAGCTGACAACCTCGAAATTCAAGGCAGACAGCGAGGAAACAACCAATATAAATGATGATGATATGCGGGAAATTGTCAAAAAGTGCATTGGCCATTGCTTACGTGGTGACGTATTTCAGATTGTCCCTTCCAGACGTTTCTCTAGAAAATATGAAGGTGATGATTTTAACGTTTACCGTGCCCTTCGTTCTATTAATCCTTCTCCTTATTTATTTTATTTTGATGGCGGCGATTATCACATCTTCGGCAGTTCACCTGAGAAACAGATTTTCATTAAAGACGGTCAGGCTGAAATTCATCCCATTGCAGGCACATTCAGACGAACCGGTGATGATGAAAGCGATGCTGAACTAGCCCGCCAATTACATGCCGACCCAAAAGAATCGGCTGAACACGTGATGCTGGTAGACTTAGCACGCAATGATTTATCCAGAAGTTCAGACGCTGTAAAAGTAGAAATTTTCAAAGAAGTACAGTTCTATAGCCATGTTATACATCTGGTTTCGAAAGTAACCGGAAAAATGCACAATGGCACTAACCCTTTGCAGTTGGTAGCCGATACTTTTCCGGCAGGTACACTTTCAGGGGCACCCAAGCATAATGCCATGACCATCATTAACAGATTTGAACCCACCAATCGCAGTATATATGGGGGTGCTATAGGCTTCATGGATTTCAAAGGCAATTTCAATCATGCCATAGCTATCCGTACTTTTTTAAGCAAAAACAATACACTTTTCTATCAGGCAGGTATGGGAGTAGTAGCAAAATCAGACGTAGAAACAGAAATGAAAGAAATTCATCTGAAACTGGCTGCTCTGAGAAAGGCCATCGAAATGGCGAGCGACATTTAGTTTTTTGTGGCGCGAACCTCCGGTTCGCTGCAATAGAGAAAGAGAAAATGGAGAATATCAGTAATCAAACAGATTGACAGTAAACAATAAAAATATTAAAATGAAAATTCTGGTTCTTGATAATTATGATTCATTCGTTTATAACCTCGTCTATATTCTGAAAGACCTGGGCGGAAACGTAGATGTATTCAGAAATGATAAGATTGCTTTGGAAGACGTAAACCAATATGATAAAATTCTGCTTTCACCGGGGCCGGGTATTCCTGAAGAAGCGGGAATCATGATTGATCTTATTAAAGAATATGCACCAAAGAAAAGCATTTTCGGGGTTTGCCTGGGGCATCAGGCAATCGGCGAAGCTTTTGGAGCGAAATTGCATAATATGGGCGATGTATTGCATGGGGTCACCACTTCTTGTATCATTACTGATAAAGATGAAAAGCTTTTTCAGGGCGTGCCTGAAAAAATAGAAGTATGCCGCTATCACTCATGGACAGTTGTGCCTGAAACCATGCCTGAAGAATTAAAGGTAACTGCTATAGATGAAAAAGGCTACGTAATGGCAGAAGCTCATACTAAATATGATGTGAGAGGAGTACAGTTTCACCCCGAAGCCTACCTTACACAGCAT
>CALRLN020000009.1:0-32219 GCA_943368675.1 Chitinophaga pinensis
TTCTCCGTTCTTTTTACAACAAGATGGAAGCTTATCGTAGCTTTTCTCATTAGCTACAGTTTCATCCGCATCATAGCCGGCATCATTTATAGCTTTTTTTAATTTGGCAATATCCGTTTTCTTTGGATTGAAGGTAATTGTTACTACCTTATCTTTTAAATCAAGATTAGACTCAGTAACTCCTTTGGTAAAAGCTAACTGTTTCTCGATGCGCTCCTTACACATTTCACAAATAGCAGAAGTTTTGATTTTCACTTCTAAAGGTGGATCTGCTCTAAAAGCCAAGCTGAAAATTGAAAGAAATAGGACTGCAAAAACTGAAGAAATAATTGGTTTCATTGTTTGATTTATTTTATGATTTAAAAAATATTTTACTTTTAGTATCAGAGCTTGATGACAATACCATTAGGCTTCTTACCCACAGAAAGGGCTTTGATAACTTTATGCTGCATTATATCAATAACAGAAACACTTGCAGCTTCCTGATTAGTTACATAGGCAGTCATGTCTTTAAAGGCAATTGCATGAGCGCCTGGGGCAGTAGTAAATGCGCCTGCATGTACCATTTTACCTGAATTATCTTTTGTCCACCAATGTACCTTGCCTGCATCAGGATCTGTAACCCACATTTCTTTCATATCAGTCTGATAGGCAACGAAACCTGGCATAAACCCTAAGGTTACCGTCTCAACTACTTTCAGCGTTTTCACATCAATGATTGAAACAGTTTGTCCATCCTCATTATCAACATACATACGTCCGTCCGTTCCAACCCACGCGCCCACCGGATTTTCACCTACTCCAATGGTTTCTAACAGAACTTTTGTATCTGGATTAATCGCACTAACCGAATTACTTGCTCCATTGGCAACAAAAGCTACCGATCCATCAGAGGAAAAAGTAATTTCGGCAGGCTTCATGCCGACAGAAACAGTATTTTTAAGTACAAAAGTATTCGCATCATATATCAATACTTTCCCATTTTCATCCATTTGGGAAGTCCAGATCTCTTTACCATCAGGTGAATAAATAGCATTATGATTCATACCAATTGAATTAAAAACTTTAATATTTGTCCCTGTTTTTGCATCAAGAATAGCTATCTTTCCACCCATTCCAGGCATAACACCTGTATGACCTGCACTTAAATCCATGCCTGGGGCAGCAATCGAAATCTGGGTTTTACTGGGATTCAAGTAAATATGGTGTGGATAAGACAATGCCTTCCCCATATTCATACCCGCCATTTGTTCAACTGTTTCATCGGTTAATTGAATAGTGGCAGAAACTTCATTAGTCGATAAATTTATGACTGAGAGTGTACTGCTTTCACCATTAACCACATAAGCCGAGGGATAATTGATATTTTGTTCAGGTTGCATAGAACTCATGTCCATACATGAGGAAAACAACAAGCCTGAAACTATAATGAGTGTTTTTTTCATATGTTAAATCTGATTAATTGAAATTCGTTTGTTTTCCTTTAATAGCTTAAAATGACTTGGTGTTAAACCTGTAACCTTCTTAAATTGCATAGAAAGGTGTTGCACACTGCTGTAATACAGTATATCAGCAATTTGGCTCAAAGAATATTCATCATAAACCAAGAGTTCCTTCACTTTTTCAATTTTCTGATTAATTAAAAACTGTTCAATTGTTGTTCCCTCCACTTCTGAGAAAAGAGTAGTTAAATATTTATAATCTCTTCCTAATTTCTCAGCGATATAAACGGATGGATTAATTCTTTTCAATTGTTCCGGTTGAACTTGTACTAACTCAATAATCGTTGTTTTAATTATATGGACAATTTGTTTTCGTTTGTCGTCTAACAATTCAAATCCATACGATTTCAGCCCTTGTGAAATAAACTGTATTTGCATCTCATCTAACTCAGATTCTGTTTCTACCAAGCCTAAATCGACCTTTATCGTTCTAATATTATTTTTTTTAAACAGGTCTGCTGTTACCATCTTGCATCTATCGCAAACCATGTTTTTAATATATAAAGTCATGTTTTTCGTGGTTTATTTGATTTTATAACGCATTCCTATATATACCATTCTGCCAATCACTGGCCCCCATGCCATACCTGCATCGAAATGCCTTCCAAATGGATCATCAGAAGCAAAAATTGGATTGGTTTGTGTGAAATTATTCAGATTCTCACCGCCTAAATAAACATCCCATTTCAAGAAAGTCCGGGTAAGTTGCGCATTGATGTTAGAATAGCCAGGCATAGTGGCAGTTACTTTGGAATAGCCTTCGATATGTTGTGGCATAACAGGGATTCTTCTTGCCCCATTCCATTGCCAGGTCAAATCGAATTTCCATTTGTCATAGGGTAAGGCATAACCAATATTGAATAAAACCCTATCTCGGTTTAAGAATTGTTTGGGCTTTAATTGTAGACTTCCATCTGTTTGAAGAAAATCGTTTTTAACATCAAACAAACGATAGGCTATTTTTAAATCAAATCGCTTTGCTGGAACATAGTTAAGTTCAGCTTGGAAACTGTTGGAATAGGAGCGTCCTTGTAAATTATAGAATCGCAATAAACCAGCGGTTTCCATGTCAACAATAACCTGATTTTGAAAATCAGTACGATAAGCATCTATAATAAAGGAAGCTTTATTGCCAAATAAGTGGAACTCATTGCTTAAACTTACACCGTAATTCCAAGATTCTTCAGGTCGAAGGGTCTTTTCAAACTCGACGAATCGACTGCTGACTAAAAGTCCATAATTTTCTGCCAATGGATTTGCTACTCTCCAGCCTTTACCTGCACTTACTCGCAAATGAATATCTTTGCTGATGTCATACTTAGCATGGACTCTTGAGGTAAATCTTGTGCCATAGAGATTATGAAAGTCAATCCTGCCACCTGCAACAACCGTCAGTTTTTCTGGGAAAGTATAGGTATATTCAAAAAAAGCACCTGGTACTGATTCTTGACGGTTGCGAGGGTTAATACCTTTAAGGGTTTCATTATAATCATCTAATAAATAACTTAAGCCAGCCTTATATTGATGGTTAGTATTCCCAAAGATATTTTGGTATATCAAGTTAGCGTACAAAGTTTTCTGTACACCTGAATAATTACGAAGCCCAAAGAAAGACTGGTTATCGTGAATCGCTCCATTTAAAATTAAGCCTAATCCTTTGTAAGGTTTACTCTGATATAGCCGCGCTGTTTTGCTAAAGAACTCAATACGTTTGGTTTGGCTTCCAAAACCATAGACTAATGATGAACCTCTCTGTGCGGGTCTGAAACTGCTTTGCCCGCCCAAGCGATCTTCATATAATCCTTTAACACCAAATTGAATCATATAATCGTCAGTCTGATATTTCCAGCGATTAATAACATTATACTGATTGTAAAGTGGTATATCTAAAAAACTATCACCGTTTTTATCAATTCTGTTTTGAAGGGTCGAAGCATGGCTTAATAATCCAACTGAAAGTTTTTTATTGATTTTTTTTGCCAAATTGAGGTTAACTTCTCCTCGTCCAAATGAATTAACATAGGTATTCAGATAGAGCTTATCGGCTAGTTCAGGTTTTTGCAGCTCAATATTAATTTGTCCCGTCATAGACTCATAGCCATTAACCACTGATCCGGCACCCTTGCCTACATCAATTGAACTTATCCAGGTTCCAGGGATATAATTAAGTCCGAAAGTAGTGTTTAACCCACGAATATTGGGGATGTTCTCAGAATTAGTCTGCACATAATTTCCGCTTAAACCTAATAATTGTATTTGTTTTGAGCCTGTAACAGCATCGGCATAGCTAACTGAAACACTTGCGTTTGTTTCAAAACTCTCGGAAAGATTACAACAGGCTGCTTTAGCAAGGGCTTTGGTTGTGATGATTTCTGTTTGTATAGGATTTAATCTATCAATAACGGTTGCCTCACTTCTTACTGTTACTTCTTGAAGGGTTGATGACTCTGACAGCAGATGTATTGTAATAAAATCTTCTGAATGGATTGTCAAAGTATCGGCTTTGAAACCTACCGAACTTATAATAAGTTGATTATTTTCGGTAGCTTTAGGTAGGCTGAATTTGCCTTCAATGTCAGCAGATGTACCTGCTTTAGAGTTTTGCCAACGAACAACTGCTCCTATAATTGGTTCTGTTTTACCATCAGCTTTTTTCTCTAAAACAATTCCTTTAAGAGTTTGTGAAAATGAATGATAAGATATTAGGATAAAAAACCCTATGAAGATTTTTTTAAAATTGGCCAACATAATATTTTGATTTTGATTGAAAACTAAATTGTCAACCATGTCAAACACATGATTGAAAAAAGAATTCAATTCATCAAATCAAAAAGGTTTGGATACGTATAAGCAGATTTTTTCCTGCTATAGGTGGAGCAGTATCATAGAAATGTGGAATTCTGAATGAAACAGATTCTGTTTCCCATGAGTTTATTATAAAATTGGAAACTGGTTTATCTAACCAGAAAAAGGCAGGGGCTTGTAGCTCCGGATTGTATCGACTCGAAGAATCTGTAATGACTTTGTGAACAGCAGTGTGCTCTTCACAGCACTTGGTTTTCTTGAAATGTTGGAGATTTAAAGCATTTATTGCCTCCTTTTTATCAGAACAACACTCCTTAGGTGTAGAAACTACAAAAGTCTGCCTCCCTTTAACTTTACACAAATGTTCTATTACGGTAAACCCCATGCTTGCAAAAAGCACTTGGAATGCCATCAATAAACAAAATATTTGTATAATTCTTCTTTTCACTTCATTGAAATAAAGTACAAATGTCAGATATTTTCTAAAAATAGAATTATACTTTGTTCTTTATATTTTATATAATTTTCAGATGTATCAGTTCGCGCATCTGATATTGATAACCCTGAAGGCGAAAAAATAGTATAAAATATGATAGAGTACCTGAAATATATCAAGGCACTCTATCTAAATATTGCAACTTTATAAAATAGAGGTTACACCAGCAACGCCATTTCCTCACAAATAGTTGCACATTTACGACATTCCTCTGCACATTGACGGCAGTGTTCCATACCCATTTCTGCATGTTTCTCGCATTCTTCGGCACAAGCTCTGCATACATCTGCGCAGATTTTACAAATATCACTAGAAAATTCGCTTCCTAAACTCATGAGTTCTGCTGCCGAACGACATATTGCTGCACACTCCAAATCGAGTTGAATACATTTTGCCAAATGGTGCAGATGTTCTTCTTTTAAACATTCTGTAGCACAATGGCTACATATAACGGCACAAGCATTACATGCTTGTATACAGTCTTGAAATCTTTGATGCGCCATAATAGTTTCTGTTTGAAGTTATTTAATATAATCTGTTATACCTAATTAATTGCGATTGTTTAAAAGCCATTCTTGAAAATCTTTGATTTTCTTTTGTTGAGCAGTGACAATATTTGCAGCCAGTATTTTCAATTGACTATTGTTTCCATTTAGTAGTTCAAGATTAGCCATTTCGATAGCACTTTGATGATGTCCAATCATTAATGTAGAAAAATCTTCATCAACTATCCCATTGATAATCTGCAAGTCAGCATTTCTATCCATTTTGTCCATTATTTCCATCATTTTGCTGGCAAATTCGGGATTATTGGGTTTAGGGTTATTTTTAGATAAGAAGTTTTCCAATTCCCTAATCTCATTTTCTTGCTCGGCAATTAAATTTTGTGCCATATCTTTTATCTGTTTATCACTTCCTGTCTGAAGTTCAAACTTAGCCATTTCAATGGCACCTTGGTGATGCATTTTCATCATCATTGCAAAATCAATATCTGGATCTTTGGTTATCATCATTTGATCCATTTTGTCCATCATTTGATGCATTAGCTTCATCATTTGATTTTCATCATGTTGCTGTACTACAATCATATCGTTATCTTCTTTGCAAGAGCTACTTAAAATTAAAACGATACAGACTCCAAGGTTTTTAAATAAGTTTTTCATAGATAAATTTAGTTTGATTTAAATTACATGCTCATTTTCATTAGAGAAGGATATATTCTTAAAAAAACTTGTCCAGAGACAGGCGTTTTGCCATACAAATCATTTAATCGGTTATCAGCATAATATATTGTAAATTGGCTGCCTAAGGCAAAACGAGTTTTGTTGAATGAGAACACGTCATAGTTAAACCCAAGTGTAAAAGCATTGACAGGAAATACACTATTTGCATTAAAATCTGTCTCATTTAAGTCTAATTCTTCAGCCGATTTCTGCGTCCATTCATAACGTGTATAAAAGGCTGATTTTTGCTGTCTTAAACTTGCTTCAATTAATACTGCATTTTCACCTTGGCTTTCTCTGTGTTTATTTATACCCCACAGTGTAGTTATATTTAAAAATTTTTCTTCTCCAAACTTTTTGGCATAAATGGCAGAGGCCGTTGTGCGGGTTATATCTTCGTCAGCATGCAAGAACTCTGGACTTTTTATCCATCCTTGAGAAACCTGAAATGACCAGTTACTAGTTGGATTATATGATAGACGTCCACTGTAAGAATCAAAACGTGGTTTATCAAAACTATAACGATTTTCATCAGGCTCCCGTCCAGTAAAAGAAGATGCTTCAAGTTTTAGATTATTAAACCGATAACCAATAGTTGCAACACCAAAAGTAATATGTGTTCCGTCATTCCAATGATGGCTGAGCGGGGCATCAGGATTAGCTAAAGCGGATGGACGATGCATAAACGCTACTGAACCTAAAGCAGGTTCCCCAGGATAAGCTAAGTAAAAAGACAAATCGGATTGCTTTGAGAAAGCATACGTATATCCGATAGAAAGTTCCGAAAAAAGGTCATGTGGATGTTGTGCATCAACCAAAGGCCGCCCTTGCCAACTTTCACCTGTTTGAAATAAAAGTGGATAGCCTCCTCCACCTTCAGTTAAGGGGTCAGCAGATAACATGGCATTAAAACGAAACAAGCCTTTTTCTCCTACTCTGCTTTGCCCCATAAACATTAACCAATTAGGTGCACTAAATGCTTCTCCTCCTCTTGTGTTTTTTTTGCCAATGTTTTGCACAGTGTATCTGGGAGCTATATTCCAATGCAACATATACATCCATTTTTTACTATGTATCATAACACCATACATAGGAGAGGCATCAGGTAGCCAAGCCGTTCCAGATCCATTGCGGCTCATTGGGAGGTTTAAAGAAAACGCATGACTCATAGGGGGCATATCCTTCATAGATGAATCGTCTTCCATCATCTGATGATGTTCCGTATTATTAGTCTTAGGTTGTTGGTGCTGATGATGTTGTGCAAGAGTGGTCAGTACAGTAAATGTAAGTAATGACGTGACGATGATAGAATATCTTTTCATGGTAATATCGTTTTATAGAATCGCAAAAAAAGTATTCCAGAAAATTAGAAAATCACATTAGGCGTAAGGCAAGTTTATGAGAAAAACTGCTTCAAGTAGATTAGAACAATATTTCCAAATGAACAAAGTTGATAATTATATAAATTTTTTGGAAAATTATATAAGAGCTTATTTGCCAAGTAATATAATAGTGTAGAAAGTAAACGACAATAAAATTGTCAAGAACAAAAGCTTCCAAATTCCCTTAAAGAATCATAGTGAGTATAAAAAGTTTGTAGTATTGGCCAAATATATCCAATTACTTTTTTGCTTGCAATTGTTGTAATAACTCATTTTTCTCTTTTTCTACCGCCAATAACCTTTCGTAAAGTTCGATTATCTTGTCGATTGGATTAAAATTTAAAGTCGAGTTATAGGCAATAGATGTTGAATTGTCATGACTATTAAAGGTTGTTGAAATTATATTGATAGCTGCTTCCTCTGAAAAATTCTCTATTGATTCTGACGTAATGTTCATTGCCTTCGCCAATTTTTCTAAAGTCTCTTCTTCTATTTTTTCTTTCTTCTCAATTTGAGACATTGTTTGTTGGCTTGCACCAAGGGCAAGTGCAAGAACTTCCTGTTTGATGCCCAGGATCTCTCTTATCCGTTTTACGTTCTGTCCATGATGCGGACGTTTTGCCTGCTCAACCATAGTGTGCGTGAAAAACAATTTGAAACTTGTACGATACAATTGCAGAAATGTGCCTTAACAAAGGTAATTAGATAATTTTGTTAATAGAACTAAAGAGAGTGTTTTTTCTCTAAAAAGTCATTCCAGATTATGGGTGATTCGGAGATTTTTCAGGTTAATTGAGAGATGAGAACAATTCTTAATTATTTAAAGAACTTAATTTAACCCATCTTAAATCTTTTTGAATCAAGAACTTATATACAGACACATATATTTATTTTAATACAATTAAACCCTTTGAAATCAATGTCTTTTCTATGCTATAATGGATGCGTCAACATGAGGAGGATTGTGATGGCACGCGGTATTAGCTTTAAGCAATTGTTAGTTATCGGTTTTGGAGCAGCCACAATGGCGGCTTGCAGTAAAGATGATCCCAATCCATCTGGCGGTGGCGGCACAACGAATGGCAAAAATACATTTGCGGTTGTGCACGATACAGTTGGTGTAAATATCAGAATTAATGATGCAAGTACCAACTATTTTACTCCCAGAATCATTGGAAAAGCCGATGGCACCGATGCAAATGGCTTTGCTACCGTTGTAGATGGAGATGGTGGTTCACGTTTGGCAACAGGTGCCTCAACGATAAATAACATCCCATTTAGCATGGATATTGACACACTTAATATACAGCTTACTGCTGACTCTAAAGAGAATGTTGTTCACGGCGCCAAGATGACATATGTAAATGCCGATCGTCCGATCATGAGATTTTACCCCGCAACTAAGGGTGGTGAGTTAAGAGAGGATGTTAGCATCGAGACAAGTCAAAAAGGTGATGGTGGCACACATACTATTGAGCGCCATAGACACATCAAAGAAGCAAAATTATATGCTTCAAAAAATGGTACTAAGCTTTTAGGAGCATCATTTACAAAGGCAAGTTTCAAACAGTTTGTTAAAAATAGTGGCGAGAACACCAAAACATTTGCAAAATTAAATGTTCTGGATCTTATCACACCACAAACACAACAAAAACCTGCCGATTTATACTACAGCTATAAGCCTTAGAACTGATCTCTGATAACAAAAAAAACAGGCTGACTTATAAAGTCAGCCTGTTTTTTTTATGCGCAATTCTAGTTTTTCGGAATAACTGTACACGGGTTCCCCGGAGGACCCGAGTCTGTCAGCCAACTTGATAAAGTTGTTGTGACCCCGCCAGTTTCTCTAAATATATTCGCATCGAATTCATAAACAAACAAAGGTACACCTTCATTCCCCATCTTGACCTTATCAGTAAAGATCATCAGATTACCGCCTCTTGCTAAATACGCTTTAATGGCGTCATCAAACATATCCCGTGAATCTGTATAAGATTTGTTCGGTAATCCTGGACATTCTCTGACACCGTTAAAAGAAGCTTGATCTTCCCTAAACGTTCCAAAAATCATCAGATTCGATATTTCCGTAGAAGCCAAATCACAAAGCGCATTCGGATCGTTGAATAAAGGAACAGTTGTCGCGGGCGCAACTCTTAGAATGGCGTTACCCGGTGGTAATGGTGTTTCAACATAGGAAAAATATGAATTAATCAACTCCTCAAAATTACCCCCACTCACATAAAGATTAGGATCGGCCGAGTCTTGTCTGCATGCTCCACCGCCGCACATGGACTGATTTGGTCCAAGAATGGGATTACATCTTACATATGGCGCCACCGAACAGGTCAGATTGACCATATTAAAAGCATCTCCTGAATAAGGCCATAGACGACGTTCACCCTCCACCCATACTTCAATACCCTTTTGCGACATAGCAACGCCACACGGATCACCATTATTATTGCACGATGTTATCTCTCTTTTTATGGAGTCCTTATCAGCAGCATACATTGCATCAGCCAGTTTCTCTGACCATGCGTCACCTGTCAAAGCATCCAATTGTGTCCATGTGGTCAAAGGCACAATAGCAACCGGTTTGCCGGGCGCTGCCATATCCGCGGTGTCCAATACTTCGACCCGGCTGTCCGTTCTTGTTGCAATTTTGCTGGTATCCCATGCCGCTGGGCCGGGTTTGGTTTCAGACCAATCCAATGCCACAGGTTTTAACATTGTAAGACGGCGAGTTACAGGAATACGCTTGCTGGAGTCCGATCCGGGCAGTTGTGAAGAACTCGGACATGTTGCTGTTGTCTGAATATCCGTTTCGCACTGCGCCTGTGCATACCCGATCCGGTAAATCGTCTGCGCGGTGGAAACAACCTCTGTCCCGCCTCCGGAATTCGTTTTCATCAACTGGCAACGCCGGGCCAGATAACGGGCTGTCATTTTGCCGTGCCACCCTCGCCCGCAATCCCGAATTTCACTCTCATTTCCTAACAACTCCCCACTGGCATTTAGCTGTAAAGGATTATAAGGATTAATCACAAAACGGGGCGGGGGTAAGTCTTTATCACATTTCAGGAATGTTTTTGGCCCTGGTGTGTAAGGTTGTGCATCACAGGTGTTGGAGCCGTCCTGATTTTTGCGGCAGAAAAATGTATAATAACCCGGCCCATTGGCTTCTAATTCCTGTTTTAAGCTAGGAATCTGCAATTCAATAACATCATCAGCAGGTTTGGTAATATCCTGACTGGGATCACGGCAATAAGTACTCATCTCTTGTGAGGTAGGAGGTAGTGGAGTCGTTGATAAATCCGGTGTGCATTCCCATGTCCTATTCAGTCTTTGAATGTCATTGGTAACATTGCCAATTTCAATAGTGCCAGTTTCTTTGGTCGTTTCATTATCGGCAAATTTGAGTTGACAGATCTGTTCACGTTTGATGACGCCATCTGTTCCATTGGGACAAGGCACAGTAATATCCCGTTTGAAAGTAGGTTGTGTGGTTTTCTTGGGATCAGGTAAGCCATCCAGACCATCAGGCGCAAGAAAGCCGGCCACAAAAATCGGAGAACCATCCTGAATATCGTCTCCCACGGTACAACCCAATGTTAAGCCTTTCTTTGGTAACTGAATGCCAGTGGTATCTTTCATGCCAACGGCATCATTGCCAAATCTGCTCACTAAGGAGGCAGCCATTATATTGCCTTGTTGTTTGAAGCTGGCTACTCCGGCGGGCTTTTGAGTGAAATAGGCGATGGCACCGTATTTGCCGCAGGAACTGACATGAACACCTGTAGGCGGGACAGGTTTTGGATTATTCTGAACGGTAAAATCTGTGGGCTTATCCGATAGGATTTTACCTTCATCTTGCAGAGGGCTTTTGCGTTTCATTTGGGAAGCCATTAAATATGCTGTCAGGTTTTGAGCAGAGGTAGACAGACTTCCGGCGACATTTTCTATATGTGCCCGCTGGTTAATGGCATTATACCTGGCCGAAACGTCGCCCTCATCCGGGAGGCAGGCACTTAGCAAAGTTGCTGCTAGCAAGAGGAGGATTTTACGCAAAAGCATAAGCGGCCTTCTGATCATTGGTCAATCATAAGGTTACAATAAAAAGCTATCAATTTATTAAATTTTGCAGACAGGTTGTCTTTTGGGTACAGAATAGTATGATGCCTGGGAAGCCTTTAAAGGCTTTAGGGTGTGGAAACCTTGATTTCATAGCGGTTTGTGACCGTCAACTCACTCCTCGATCTATGTCGGGGAGGCTCAAATGTATGTTCAGCCCGAAATGGTAAAGATTTGAGCAGCCTTTCTATGAAATCGGCTTTCCAACTCCCTGACACCAATCGAGGGGATATATGGACATACAGGATACGCTCTATCATTCAGGATACTATCCAAGTCCTTTGTATATGAAGCAGTGGGGAAATAATCATTATACCATGCTTGTTGGCGATAGAATTGCGCGAACCAGGTATTTTTGCGAGACACCTATCAGCTATGAGAAAATGGCTTGGCTGTTTAATTCAATAGCTTTACCCACGCCAGTTGATGATAAGAATGACAAGTGGACAGATCAGAGCGTACAGGAAGCATTTTATCAATATCTTGGGCTACTTAAGATTACCGAAGAAGATATAATCAGAGTTTATCCGAATTTACATGAGCTTGAGATTCTTTAAGTTAAATCTTATTTAATTCCGGTTATTCTATGCGTTTGTGAATTTTTGGAATTATTCGTACTAATCAATTTTGTATATTCTACTTCGTAATTTATAAAAAAATTAGGTGTCTAAAAAGGACAATTTAATTTGGAGAAATCTGATAAAACTAGGTTAGATCTTTAGCAGTAAAATTGAGAGATTCTATTATTTATTGCTCTTATTAACAGAGTTAATTCTTGACAAAAGCAATTTTCTGCCACCTTCTTTCAGTGGTATTTCATGTGGCCCAATCAAGAAATGCCCATTATCAATTAAAACAAGATGATCTAAATTGACAGCGAGAGATCTCGAAATTTTATAAAATGAGTTGGGTAAATGACTTGTAATATGACCAAAGCCAACTGGGAAAGTGAATGGTACATTTATATCAAACGTTTTTCTTTTATCGAGCTTCTGTGCTTCCTCTTTTGTTATAAAAATATCTGTATATTTTCTTTGTGCTTTTATATAGTAAATACCATCATAAAAAACCCGAAGTAGTTTGTTTTTCCCTTCGGAGATATAAATGCACTTTGTTGTTGAAACAATATCTGTAATGTTTCCCTGATAGAAATTAGAAAGCGCCAGATCAATCTGTATAGCCAATTCATCATCCCGAAAGGGTTTATAAAGATAAGCTACAGGATTGGTTTTTTTTGCACGTTGGAAGGTTTCAAACTCTGTAACTCCTGTCAGATAAATTATTGGGACTGGCTTAATACGAAGTAATTCATGCGCAGTCATAATTCCATCTGGTTGTTGCCCGTCCAGATCAATATCCATGATGATCAAGTCAGGAGATTCTTTCTTCATAATTTTAACAGCAGAGTCGAAATCAATTGCTTTGCCACAGATGATGTAACCAAATTTTATTAGAACTTCTTCGATTGTTAAAGCAGTAAAGGAATCATCTTCAACAATCATGATTCGTAGGGGGAGAGTCATAAAGGATACAAAAAATAAAATTGATTATTTGGTTTATTATTACCTCGATAAATTAATTCTCTTTTTAAAAGTCAGGCTAAACCCCCTGCCGTAATTCTGGAATTTGTATTCGCCTTTTAAACGTTCAGAAAAAACTTTGATTAGTTTAAGCCCAAATCCACTCGTTTCAAGTAATTCAAAACCTGGACCGTTATCAGCTACGTATATCCGAACAATTCCATTGTCTAGGTAACACTCAATTTTTAATGATGGGATGCTATCAGTTTTTATAAATGCGTATTTACACGAATTTGTAATCACCTCATTTAGTAATAATCCTAAAGGAATGGTTTGATCAACATGCAACCAGAAATCATCTATTTTATAATCCAGCTGACATTTGAATACACTATAGCTTTGTAAGATGCTCTCGGTTAAATTTGGAATATATGATTGCAGTTCAATTTCAGTTAATCTCTTACTATCATAAAGCCTCCGCTGTACCTGCGCCATTGCTTCAATCCTCTGTAACGTTTCAGTTAGAGAGGTTTTTATTTTATCATCGTTCAGTTGGATTCTTTGTAAAATAATCAGATTTGATACTTGTTGCAGATTATTTTTCACCCGGTGATTTTGTTCTTCTACCAAAACTTCATTTTGTCTGCTAATCATTTTGTATTTTCTATAAAACAAGAAGAAAACTATACTTACTATCAGTGCAAAGAGACCTAGTACCACAGCTATTTTTGTAAATCTTTGTTGTTCTTTGAGTGCTAACTCTTTCTTTTGGGTTTCATACTCGATTTTTATACGAGATATAGCTCCATCTCTATCTGCACTAATCCCTTTAAGTTCAAGTTCATAAGCTAGCCCAAAATATTTTAATGCCTCATTATAATTATTGTTTTTTTTATATAATTCAGATAACAATTTAAATAGAATGATTTTTTGATGAAAATTAGCGATTTTAGCAGTATCGGATATGATTAAAGCTTTCTGGAACCAGCCCTTAGCTTCTTGAAAATTATCGAATGACAAATATGTACTGCCTAGTTCTGCCGCATTTCCGAATAAGTCTCTTGTTGCTTTTTGTTTTAAATTGTTGTTGTAAGCTTTCTTTAAATCTCTAATTAGAGTGCTAGTATCACGATAAACAAGGTTATTATCGTTACTAAAGATTGGCTTACTTACTGAGGTATTTGTTTCTAAATTACCAGATTTAGTATTTGCTTTATTGTAATAATATAAAGCACTATCTAATGAAAATCTCTGGTATTTGTAGGGCTCTTTCAATCTTGCTTTATTGCCTTGGGTATGAATACCAGCCAACATACCGTATGCGCCTTTTAGTCGTTCTGTAGCACCTACACTTCGAAAGTTTACTATTGCCTTTTGTACAATTTCTATTGCTTCATCAAACTTGTTATTGCTTATCAAAAAATCTGTTTGGAATACATAAATTTTCCCAAGGCTTTCGGATAGCCCTCGTGGTTCAAGAATACGAATTGCTCTGGTTAACCATTTTTCTGCATTATAAGAGTCCCCAATGCTGATATATCTTTTTCCCAGCTTATAGCATACTTCCGCAACTTGAAGAGAATCGCCTGTTTTGATTACCTCTTTGTATTCTTGTTGTGTTTCAGCTAGGCGCTCATATTCGTAGTCTTTAGGCTTAGTCTTATCCTGGGCACTTAAGGTTAATGATAAGGGAACAAAAATAGTAAGCACAACAAATTTTATAATTGATCCCATTTGAGACGAAGCTAAATGAAAGAAATGATAAATATATTCAAAAAAATATAAAACGGGATATAAAGAAAAGCTTTTACCCTGAATTATTTTCTAAGAAAGTTGTTTGAGAATTTCGTTCTTTTTTTCGAGAGTTATACATTAAATAATATGAGAGTTTTACTAATTAAAAGAGCATCATTCATAAGCATATTACCTGTTAGCCTATTAAATAGAATAATTAATGCTATAATTAGCATTGACAATTAGAATATTTATGCTATAATTGTCATTAGATTTACTATTAACAATGTTAGATATAGCATAAAACATGACTTATTGGGAAAAAAAACTCATTCGGGAACAACTGGATAAAAGGCTGAAAAGCCCTTTAATTACTCTATTACATTCAGAAAATGGCTGGTTAAAGCTGTTACGAGAAGCTTTGGGTATGTCTACTGCTCAATTGGCAAAACGTGTTGGAATAGACCAGTCGCGTATTTCCCGTATCGAAAATGCTGAAATAGACGGTGACTTGAAATTATCTTCACTAAAGAAAGTCGCCGAAGGACTTAACATGAAGTTTGTCTATGGATTTGTCCCAAATGACAGTCTTGAAAATATCGTTGTACAACAGGCAAAAAAGATTGCTAAAAAGCGTATGGAACGTGTCAATAAAACAATGCGTCTGGAAGAACAAGAACTTTCGATAGAAGAAAAAGCCAAAGCATTTGATGATTTGGTACAAAAAATACTGATTGATAATCCAAAAGATTTCTGGGACGTATGAGAGAATTTATTTATCCTCCAGGAGCTACTCCTTTAACGCCAGAAGAACAAGACGGGTTAAAGCTTAAGCATATAACTACACGTGGTGAACTCGACCGTTGGGAACAGGAGAATATTCAAGATGCTTTGACTTGGCTATCAAAGAAACGCAAGTCAGATATATTGAATGAAGAATTTATCCTTCAGCTTCATGAAAAAATGTTCAGTAAGGTATGGCGGTGGGCTGGGCATTATAGACGTACTGATAAAAATATAGGTGTATCATGGACAAAGGTTCCTATTGACCTCCGGCAATTGCTTAATGATGCCAAAGCCTGGATAGATTTCAATGCATACAGCGCAGATGAAATTGCTTATCGTTTTCATCATCGTCTTGTTTGGATACACTTGTTTCCAAATGGAAATGGAAGACATTCTAGACTCATGACAGATATAATTTTGACAGACCTTTTGAATCAGAATGCATTTACATGGGGGAGAGATGACCTTTCAAGTGCAAATGATATCCGCAAGCAATACATTAAAGCTTTAAAGACAGCTGATGAATATGACTATACACTATTAGGAGAGTTTGTAAGATCTTAAAAATGCTTTTAAAGAAAGATTTAAATATACTGTAGATAAATTAAGTGACTCTTGGAATAATACTGTTAGTAAACTTTAGATTATTTAATCAGTCCAAAGGCATGAAACGAGTCCATTAGTAGATATTTGATAACATTGTTCCCATAGATTTGTATCTCTCTGATGTTTTAGTTGACGGTCTTCAGGAAACCATTCAATTGCTTCTATTTTTTCAGGCTGAGTTTCAATTCTACCATGGTAGAAATAATCTCCTGCAACAGTATAGGCAGGAACCTTAGTATTTACCTGAAGATACTTGAATGGGAAATCATTTGAGTACTGTTTCCACTTTACTATTCCTTTCTCCATATAGATAAGCATAGCTGGGTAGATACCAAGTTGAATATACCTTAAAAAGGCTGCCATCATAGAAACTCTAAAATAAGAACTAATATCATTAATGAAGGCAATGTTCAGTTTTTTTCCTCCTATTATGGACTGAAAGAGATTCTTTGGCATTAATAGTTCAGTAGCGAATGCATTTGCTTGGCGTTCGTGAATCCCATTTGTATGCCAATCTGAAAGTGTTTTATAGTTATCGGTAAAGAGATATTCAATTTCTTTATGCATCAGGAAATGTCCAATTTCATGCGCCAATACAAAATTCTTTTTACCTAAATGAGTAATGGAAGAATTAATAGAAATAATTCCTGTGTTTTTGTTAATTAATATTCTACCCTCTGAGCCTTGAATTGGAATTTCTCTAACGCAAACACCAAGTGAATTTGCAATTTCTTCAAGAGTAAAATCTAATGGATTTGTCCAACCTAATTGTAAATGTAAATCATGGGCAATCTTAAGTGGGTCAACAGTCAGTATCGTCATTTATCCTGTTTTTTAAAATTTCCATGAATTGTAAAATTTCTTGTTCTTCAACGACCGAAGTTTCATCCTGAGGCGAAAAATGTTCGAGTTTTCTAAATAATGGCATTAAACGATTATGCTCTTTTAGAGGAAATAAATTGATTAATTCATCAATACCTTTTTCTTTTAGTAATTTTAATTGTTCAATGGCTCTTTGGTAACGATTTTTATTCGCATTTGCTCTAAGTCTAGTATTTAGTTGCTTAATATAGATTAGGTGTTTTTCAATTTGGGGGTCAGGATTCTCATTTAATTCAACTAAAGTATCTTCCTGAGTACGATAGAGATTAAGCTCTATCAACATTTCATAGAGATTATTTAGGGCTTGTTTTTCAGGTATTAATGCCATATAGTCATTAGCAATTATATTAATTTAGCTTTATTGATTAGTTTTTCCCTTAGTTTATCAAATTGGCGAGGAGTTAGTTCCATAAATTCTGCTATTTCTGATCTTTTCATTTCCTCTTTAACACAGTCCCATAAAATCTCCAATTGAGAGTCTCCACGAATAGCAGCTTCTATGATTTGAATCTGATTTTTGAATATTTCTTCCTCGTCCTCATAAGAGCTTTCTAGCATTTCAGAGTCTTCAAATTTATCAAGGTTTTCATTAATATCTTTGTATACAATAAGAATGCCTTTATTCTTTTTTACCTCGAATTTTTCAACTTCCTTACTTATATAACTATCAATTATACGAATAAATTGTTCAATAAGACTATATTGGCTTTTCCATTCCCAATCGCCGCTTAAAATCTTTTCAATAGCTACTTTTGAATAATAATCAACTGGTTCAGAACCAAGATTTCCGGATGTATGAGCACCCGATAGTGTTTTTTGCTTAAGCCTGAGTTTGATATGTTTCTTAGCTTTAGCAAGTGTTTCTTTCCATTCGTTCTCAGTTACTTGAGTAATCCGAATTTGATTTACTTCATAGTATTTACCTTCTTCCATAGTAATAATAACCAGCAAAAAAAAAATTACACTTTTTGGGGGATTTTTTTCGAAGTCCGGTTATATAACTTATAGAGGAATAAAAGTAGATAACCTATTCCTTTGCAATATAAGCATTTATTTTATACCACTGAATAAAAACGTATATGGCCATAGTTATTACGTATGATATCAACGCTAAACATGTTAAATTTAAAAAAGCGATGTTTCAATTAGGATATAAAGATAAGATACCTGATACAAACTGTGATATCATTTATTTCCCTAACACAACTCTTTACCATACTTCGAAAACTTCTGAAACTGCCAGAGAAGAAGCACGAACTGTTTGTAAAAATTTATCTATACAACTTGAAAGATGTATTGCCACTCAATGGGGCCCACAATGGGCTGTAATTTGTGGTGAGCCTTTTTAATAATTTAATATGGAAGAACAAAAAAGTAAAAGATTCACAATACTGTCAATAGACGGTGGAGGAATAAGAGGACTTATACCAGCTAAGGTATTGGCAGAACTTGAAGCAAAGCTACTTCAAAGCAATCCAGACAAAAAACTGCACGAGTACTTTGATTTGATATGCGGTACTTCTACTGGCGCCATTCTCGCAACAGCAATTGCTCTTGGTATTCCAGCGGATAAGCTTGTAGGGTTTTATAAGGAGAACGCACGTGTGATTTTTCCGAAATGGTTTCTTAAAGTAATTCCTCGTAAAGCTAGAGTGCTTCTTACATCAATCTATAGCAATAAAGCTCTTCACAAGAAGTTAGAAGAAATTTTCAAGGAAGCAAATGGCGGAAAAGTGCCTATTATAGATAATTTAAAAACAAAAGTTTGTATTCCAACCTTTAATGGTGCTACAGGTGAGATTAACGTTTTAAAAACCAGGCACCATGCAGAGTATAATCGTGATTATAAATTACCTGTACACGAAGCTGTCTTATCAAGTGCCTCAGCACCAATTTACTTTCCGCCGCATTCATTTAGCTTTTCCAATGAGCATGGTAGTGGGTCAAATGTAAATATGATTGATGGGGGGATTTTTGCTAATAATCCTGCTTTAATTGGAGTTTTAGAAGCTACTGAGAAACTGGGGTATGATTTTACGGACATTAGTCTTTTGTCTCTTGGTACAGGTACTGGTAAGCATATTATTAAAACTAGCTGGAGATCAAAAGACCTTTTTTACTGGCTATTTCCTAAACCACGTCTGCTAGATATAGTACTTGACAGTCAGGCACAGATTACAGAGCAATATCTAAATTTTTTAAATAGAATATTCAATAAGCAAGCTAATGGATTTAAATACCTTCGAATACAACATGATTTGGGAGGTGATACAATTGATTTAAATGCTTCTAGCCCTAATGACATTCAAAAGCTTGAAGCTATTGGAGGTGAATTATCAAAGAAAAATCTAGGTTCAATTTTAAACTTTATAAATGTATCTAATAATGGCTAACTGTCACAGTTTATTTCAAAATTTCCATGATGGAATCTGTATCGGTAAAACAAAGAAAGACCGAATGAAAAATTCTAAAACTGCATTAAGAAGTAGAATTAGAAAGTGGTTTAGTGAAAACCAGTCAGGTTATGTGCCAAAGTTTTACATTCAGGGATCAGATAAAATGAAGTCTGGGATCCGCACTAAGGAAGATATATGTGATTTAGACGATGGTGTATACTTTTTTCGCAAACCTGATGTTTCTTCTACCACATTACAGGAATGGGTATGGAAAGCCGTAAATGGCTATACAGATACTACTCCCGAACATAGAAAAAAATGTATCCGGTCAATTTTTGAAAATGACTATGAGATAGACCATCCTGTATATTACAAAATTGACGGAAAAAATTACCAAATTGCAGTAAAAGGCGGTGAATTTGAAGATAGTGACCCAAAAGCTATGATCGATTGGTTTGTTTCAAAAAAAGACAAATCTGGTAAACTTATTAGAGTAGTAATGTATTTGAAGGCTTGGTGTGATAACATACGCAATAAAATGCCAAGCGGGTTGTCCATGACTATTCTTGCATCAAATGCAAAGGACAAAATTGTTTTAAATGATAGAGATGATATCACCTTACGTGATATTTTAAAAGAAATAAAAAAAGCGTTAGAGGTAAAATTTGAATGTATTGTTCCCGTAGTTCCAGGTGATAATCTTTTTGGTAGTTACGACAATTCTAGAAAGAGTAACTTTTTAAACGCTCTAAATGAATTTATTGATGATGCTGATAATGCGTTAAAGGAAGAGAACGAATTAAAAGCAAGCAAACTCTGGAGGAAACATCTTGGTGAAAGATTTCCTTTTGGCAAGGACGAAAAACAGCAAGCCTCGAAAATAATATCTTCTACAATAGTTGGAGCGGGCTCTTCAAATCCTTGGGCAAATGAGTGATGGTGTAGAAATTTTTAGAGCTGAAGCAAAAGTTATTACTTCATATTTCACTGATTTGATCTATACAGAGGATGATAATGGCATGCCTCAAGTGAGAGGCATGCTTAAATTAAACGATGAACTTGGCAATAATATTGATGCATACGATATTCTGATTGAGTATACTTTAGGATATCCTTTTAAGTTTCCATTAGTCTTTGAGTTTGGTGGAAGAATTCCTAAGAATATTGATTGGCATGTTTTTCCAATGGGTCATTGCTGTATCAAATGTCCTCCTGAAGAAATACTTACCTGCAAGAAAGGCATTACATTGAAGGATTTTATTGAGAGTGAATTACGACCCTATTTTTTCAATCAAAAACATCGTGAGTTGACAGGTTTCTTTCTTCATGAACGCTCTCATGGATTAAAAGGTAAGTATATTGAGTTTTTAAAGGAGGTTTTTAAAACTGATAATTTAGTAGAGATAGCAGACAGTCTTATTTTTATCCGCAAAAGAGAAGAGCCTAATCGTGTTAGTAAATGCTTTTGTGGAAGAAATGAAAAATATAGAAAATGTCATAGAGAAACTTTCAGGTTACTTAGCCAATTTAATGATGAAGAATTAATGGAATGCTTTAAAGCCGTTGTTTCTCAAGCCATTACTTAATTGCCTAAAATCATGTAATTCATAATTCTAAAGAGAGAGAAAAAAGGATTAAAACCACATTTCAAATTCATGAAGTTTACTTCCAGATAAAGCTATTAGAGTACTAGAAAGCAACTTCAAAGTAGAAAAAATGCATTTTTGTACTCCTCAAAATACATTACAATATGGCAGATTTGCACAACTACTTTCTTAAGTTTAATAATAGTTTAAATATTCCCTCATCAAAAAATTCAAGAGTAAAAAGATCAGAGAGAAATATCAAAAGCTATATTACTAAGTTTTTTGATGCTAATCATCCAGATTTAAATTTTCAAATGGTTCGACAGGGTTCATTGTCATTGAATACAATGATAAGGACTAAAGAGGATACGTGTGATGTAGACTTTGGTTTAAGGTTTTTCCCAATGCCCAAGCATTTACAACCAATTACTTTGCAAAATTATGTTAAACTAGCTCTTACAACAGTGAATAATAGTACTTATCCTATTCATAAAAAAAAATGCATTAGGTTGGTTTATAAAGGGGATTATCATGTTGATGTTACTGTTTATGGTGTAAAGAGTTTTTCTTCATCACTCAAATTAGCAACAAAAGAGGGTTGGGAAGACAGTGACCCTTCAAAATTCAAAAAATGGTTCGAAGAAAAGGGTGAGAACAACTTAGAACAACTAAAACGAATTGTAAAATATTTGAAGGCTTGGTCAAATTATAAAGGGAGTAATATTTTGAAAGGTATTACTATAACAGTTTTAGCTGCACAAAATTTTAAACCAAGCAAACGAGACGACATATCTTTATACAATACAACGTGTAAAATTTTTGAATCTTTACAGATTAATTTGGAATGTCCTATGCCAGTAAGCCCATATGATGATTTAATTGAGAATATTTCGTTAACAAAAACAGAAGTTTTACATTCAAGACTAAAGAGTTTAATTAGAGATGCGGAAAAAGCTATATTAAAACAAACTAAGGATAGCGAAGCATTTAGACTTTGGAAGAAACACTTAGGAAAATATTTTATAAATAAGTAAAGACTAATATATTAATTTTAGTTTTTTGAGTATTGAAGTAAAAAGTATTTCATCAGTTTGTCGTTTCATATATTTTTTACTCGATCTGTAATTTCTGTGCAAATCTTGTGCAAATAAAAAAGCACTTACAAGGAATGTCTTATAAATGCTTGATTATCAGGTGACCTTGGAGAGGCTCGAACTCTCGACCCACTGAATGAGAGTCAATTTATCATCAGAAGCTTAAAACAGTATCAAGTGCATCATCAGCTTCTTTATGGATGAAGTTAGCCTGATAGTTAAGGGTTGTCTTCAAATCTGAGTGGCGATACAGTTTTTGCAGCATTATTGGGTGAATTTTATCACCAGCTATATTTCCAAAGGAATGTCTGGCAATGTGAGCAGAAAGATCTTTTTGGATTTCACACATTTCAGCTATTTTCTTTAAATTTTTGTCGATAAGACGTGTGCCATTGCGTGTTTTTCTGAATATATCGCGCGGGTCTTCGAGATTAGCATCTTTGAGGAATGGGAAAACGAAGCCTTGGTTTTCTGACATTTTATCTTTGTATTGATCTAGTATTTTTTGAGCTTTATCTGGGATTTTTAAACTTATGGGTTTTTCATTTTTATTCATGCTATAGTAAATGCGTCCATCCATGAAATCCATCCACCTTAGTTCTAGTAAGTCCGAAATTCTTATACCTGCAAAATAGAAAGCAAAGAGATATGCGTTTTTCGTGTGCCACATGGAAGTTTCAGCATCCAACACTAAATTTTCGATTTTTTCAATTTCCTTTGGTGTACAACCAATCTTATTGCCTGAGGGAATTTTTATTATTTCATTTTCTCCACCAAATGGATACATTTTCTCATCAACAAGTTTTTCAGCTATGGCGGAATTAAAAAGGGTTCGGATGAACATTAGTACGTTGGTAATACTGCGAGTCTCTTGGTTTAGATATGCAGAGCAGAATGTTTTGAAACGGTTAATAAAATTAACATCAATATCTGAAAAAGCCAGCTTTTGGCAGTTTTCAAAAAATTTTAAATGATCTTCCGGTTTGAGTTTTCCTGTCCTTCCATCAGAGATTCGTTTTTTTCGTCTGTTCTTTATCCCTTCAATAGCTTCTTCTTTAGAAAGATTAGAGTTCAAGTTTACAAACTCATAAATATTATGGAGTAAAGAAAGCTCTGGTTGGCTAACCGAAAATGTGCCTGTCAGATGCTTGTTTTTAATTCTTTCAGAAGCAAATTTGAAAAAAGATTCCTTCGTTTTTTTGCGAGTATATTTTTTCTTGATTTGTGCAGAAGATAAGTTTTCATCGAGAATCTCAGCAGTATCAGAAATAATTTCTACTTTAGAAAGCTCCTTGGCAAGAAAGGCATTCAACCGTGTTGAGCCATCATAAGATTTTTTCACTCTACACTTTACAGCATCCCAATCCTTTTCGAGTATATACTTTCCTGTAAATACATATCGGCTTTTTCGATCTTTGGTTATTCTGATTGCGATTGGGAAAGTATCATCTGCCTTTTGATCCTTTAAGTTTGTCCACAGAAGTAGCTTTACGGTTGCCATAGTTGCTTAATTTATTAGCAAAGATACAAAAAAGGATTTAAATACCTTAAACATTCCTAAAACAATTCATGGTTTTTGATGTATCAATATGGTCTTAATGTAAAGAAAATAGCATCATTTTATAAAGATTAATACACTTTAATGCAGATTATATCATTACTCGTTGGGCTCATAACCCAAAGGTCACAGGTTCGAGTCCTGTTCCCGCTACTCTGATTATCAAGCAGTTACGTGTAAAAAACGTAACTGCTTTTTTGTTTGGTACAAAATAGGTATAACAAATTGAGTTATTTTGGATTAAAACTATTGAGCAGAACCTGTACCTTGATTTTTTTCAGGCGAATGGCAGTAAATTGTAATTGAATGGTTTTACTGTCGTAATGAATGGGAAGTTTGCCTGCTGATTCACCGATCATCTATTTCTTACAATTAATCTTCGCATTATCCGCTAATCACCCGCTTTCAGTCAATAAAGTATTATATTCATCCTTTCTTTTCGAAATTATTTTTTGATGACAAATAAAATCCATCTGAAGGGCTTAAATGGTATAAGAGCAATAGCTGCTATATCAGTTATACTTTTTCATACCTCTCTCAATCTAAAATTATTCGGATTAGATCCTTATATCATTTGGGGTAAACTAGAAGATAACAAACCACAAGGCTTTAGAGCCGGATCTTATGCCGTAACTATTTTTTTTACACTCAGCGGGTTTCTCATTACCTATTTATTGTTAAAAGAGCAGCAAATCAATGAGATAAGTTTGAAGAAATTCTATATCAGAAGAACTTTGCGTATATGGCCATTATATTTTCTTATTCTGGTTGTCTCGCTTCTTGCCTATCAATGGATTGGTATACCCTATTCAGATACCATTGTTTTTTACTACCTGTTTTTTTTAGCAAATATTCCCGTAGTATCTTTAGTCGGAGGTATTCCGTACATGGGTTTCTATTGGTCGCTTGGTGTAGAAGAACAGTTTTATTTATTGTGGCCGATTTTTATTAAACTCTCAAAAAATAAGTATCTGAAAAACGCTGTTCTGCTATTTCTGCTGTTAATGTTAATCAGAGGAGTCTTTGGGTTTCTGAAATTTTATAATCCGGACTTTGAAGTTTTTAATAAGTTTTTAAGTATGAATCGTTTTCATACTTTAATTGCGGGAGGAATAGCCGCAATGTTATTTATACAGGAAGATAAACTTTTTCTCAGGCTCTTTACCAATAAATATGTTGTTGTTCTGGCATGGATAATCATTTTCTTGCCATCAATAAAAGGCTTCAAAGTACCCGCATTTCATGAAATTGTTTCTTTGAGTACAATTGCTATTATTATGTCTCAAATAACTGTAAAGAACAGGTGGATAAATCTTGAAAATAATGCAATGGATTTTCTGGGAAAAATTTCTTACGGAATGTATATGACTCACTCACTCATTATTGTTTTACTCGCCACACTCATTGGCAGATTTGAAGAACGAAATCCTATCAATTATATTTTTGTTTTTGTGGTAGTCCTCACAGCAACAATCGGCATCAGTACAATTCTCTATTATTATTTTGAAAGCTGGTTTTTAAACATCAAAAAACGCTTTGCATTTATTGAGGATACCGGTCTTAGCAAATCCTGACCAGATTATGTGAAATCCACTCTTTAAGTGTTTCGTGAATCATACCTTTGGTTTTTAACTGATTTTCCTTCGGGTACTTTGCATACCATGCCAGGCATAGGCCATCAATAGTCATCTGATTCTGAAATAATTCCATGATCCGGCACTCTGTTTCAGAAAGAATGAATTCCTGAAAACAGGTTTTTTGGGAGTCGATGATTAAATTATACCAGTACTTTTCTGTACTATAACTCAAATCATTAAACCAGTTATATTTACTGGTAAGTATTTTAGACTCATTAAGTTCAAGTTTCAGATGCGCAATCTCTTCATAGTGTTTAGCGCAGAAGTCTAGATGTTCTTCAAAATGTTTAAATAAAAAGTCGGCATTTGTCTTATTAAGCATGTAATTCAATACCTTTATCCTTCTTTTTTCAAATTCAATACAATCAATTAATCTTTCAGAATCAGAATGGCCTAATAGCTGTTCATGCGTCCACTCATCTATATTAATGCCAAATATAATTGTGGTCCGTATAAAAGGATATTGTAAGGCTACTTTTGGTTTACCTATGAGCCATTTAGTATGAGGGAGTTGTTTCTCATGCTCTGGATTCAGAAAAATGTCCGCGCCTTCTTTATCCTGGTCAATATCCGGATACAATGCATTAATCTTTTCCAGTTGTTCAGGCCAGAGACGATGCAGCCAGAATTCAGTTAAATTGCATTTCTGTACTCTTAGCTTGTGCGAGCCTAAAATATGGAGGTACCCAGGTATTTTGTTTGCTGGAGAAATCCGGTTAAAATTCAAAACATCATCAAAATTGGTTCTGAATACAGGTTTCTTCAAAAATTTTATTTTAATCTGATGATAGTTTGCCAGAGAAAGCAAAAACGCCTGTTCAATATAAATGTATAGAAATTTAAAGTCTTCGCTATTATTTTCGATAGTCTCCTGATTATTTTTTAGAAATTTTAAAGCCTCATTATAATGCTCTTTAAATAATTCGTATCTATTCCCTCCTACAATACCAGCATTGGCTGCCAGTGCGGCTTTGTTGAAATTGAGAAAATCAGGATAATCAGGAATATGTTTTTTAATATTAGCCAAAACATTCCTGTAAAGAGGTTCATCCATTTCAATATTCTGGGCAAATAAATCGCTCTCCAGAAAATCTTTATCTGACAGGTCAAAACAGAAAACATCTCCATCTATATGCACAAACGGAGCTTCTTGTGCTGCATAGACGTACATTTTTGCCATGCTCCAGCATGTTTTTATTAAATCGCTGATGCTGTCTAAGTCATTATGAATGGTAACATAGTCTAAACCCAATTCATCGGCAAGAAACTTGCGCCCTTCTGAATTACAATATAGTTGAACGCTACCAAAATTCTTTTTTAGTAAAAAATAACTTAAAGACCAACTTATACTTTCATATCTTTTATTTATCCACCCCCCGTTCTTAGTGGAGTTCTCTGTAATCCAAAAACTTTGTATAGCGTTCATCAATTCCCCTTAATGGTAGTATGTTTTTTTTAAAGTATAAAATATGTTTATCGTTACGCAAACTTACGTATTTAGTTAGAGCCGTTTTAGTTTTAATGTTTTTATGAGAGGCAATTTTACAGGCGCTTCATACCGGAATTACAGAAATTTTTCCGACCATCTAAGCTTTAAAGATTCAGTTCCAGGAAGTTAAACCAGCACACCCTTTCATGCATGAACAAAAGGAGAAATGAAAAACCGGATATTGTTCAGCCTTTTATAATTCCTAAACTTTGAACTTCATCATTTAGTGTTTTAATAATTTTATTAGATTTGTATTTTAGCTCAATTCGTTGAATGCGATTATTATCTTCCAAAATTACTTACTTAACTCTTTTGTCGCATGCCTTATTCTAATTTTCGCACAAGTTGGGGTGAAAGGAAACTTAGTTTATACAAGGATATAATTATATTGAAAGAAATGGCCTTTTAAAAAAGTAGATACTTTTAAGCATACTACCAGGGAGATGTTTTTTGCTCGAATTGCGCAAAAAGTAAAATTTTCAAACTCACCAGATTATAATGAAAACCTACCAGTTAGATAATACAAATATTGCAACAGAGATTTTTGATAATGAGGCAGTTTTAATCAATATTCCACAGGGGAAATACTACAGTGTCAGAGGAAATACCGGTATCAGAATTCTGGAGATTCTGCAGGAACCATCAGGTATTGATAATATACTGGCAGTTGTCCGTAACGAATTTGATTTGGACAATGAAATCAATTCATTGAACGAGATTGAGGTCTTTATTAATCAGTTAGAAAATGAAAATATAATAGTACCTGCACAAGAAGCGGTTCTTTTTAAACCTGAACAAACTGATTTTAAACGCCCTTATGAAAAAGTTGAATTAGAAATATTTGATGACATGCAGGAACTGATTATGCTCGATCCTGTGCATGATGTAGAATCGTTTAAAGGATGGCCTCAAAAAAAGGAAGAATTTGCGAATGATTAATCCGGGGAAAGAAAAGTTTCTGAAGAAAACTAACTATTATAGCGTTGGAGAGCAAGAATTTAAGGTCTTATCATACGGCGATTTTGACTCTGATAGTTACTTGAAATCAATGAGTCATATAAAACTTGAGAACTCTTCCGGAACTAGCGTAACAATCCATTTAATTGAGTCAAAAAGTACCGGCCTCAGACCTCCTCAGGAATGGCTTAACTGGTCGGAGATTGCTCTTTACAATGGAGAATTGCTTAATTTTGGCAGCAATAGGGCAATATTTAATTCAACCGAACTATGGTTTATATTCATAGATTATGAGTCAAATGCTGTTTATTATTGGGTAGAAGATTTTCTAAGACTTTCACCAAGAGAATCCGCAATTCCTCTGATAATGGTATTTCACTTATGGTTTGATAATACCCCGCTTTTTTTATGTCATGCGGCTGCACTAGGCACTTCAGAAACGGGTGTTTTGCTTACTGGTAGAGGCGGATCAGGGAAATCGACAAGTACCTTGTCTTGTCTGAACACAGCAATGAAGATTGCCGGAGACGACTTTGTATTGGTTGATTCAGACAAATGTATTGTTTATACATTATATGGGGTAACAAAACTCACTATTGAGCAGTTTGATAATCTGCCCCATCTGAAACCCCTGATTTGGAATACAGATCAGATTCCGGATGAAAAGGGACAGGTTTATATCAATGAATTCTTCCCGGATTCTATGATTAACCAATTTAAACTAAAGGCAATCCTGCTTCCGACAATTACAGGCTTAGAAGATACCTTTATTAAACAATGCTCAAAAACTGAGGTCATAAAAGCACTGGTGCCCTCATCAATCTGGATTTTGAAATCAAGCAAAAAAGCTGTAGAGAAAATGAACCACCTTATTGCGAAAACACCTGCTTTCAGATTAATGGCTGGTATCGACCTGAACCAGATTGCTCCGACCTTAATAAAATTTATCAATGAAAGTTAGTGTAATCATTCCGGTATTTAATGTTGAAAAATACCTTGCAGAATCAATAGAATCAGCTCTGAACCAAACTTATAAAAACATAGAAGTCATTGCGATAAACGATGGCTCAACCGATAATTCGTTGCAGATTCTGGAATCATTCAGGGGGAGAATCAAGATTCTGACCCAGGAAAACAAAGGTCCTGCTGTTGCACTAAACAGGGGTATACGACTCGCTGAAGGAGATGCAATAGCTCTTCTTGACGGTGATGATATATGGACTCCTACAAAAACGGAGAGACAGGTGCAGGAATTTATGGATAACCCTGAACTTAAAGTTACATTTGGTAAAATGGAGCAATTTGTTAGCCCTGAATTGACTGACTATGCTGATAAATTTCAGTATCATAAAGGGCAATTGCTATTTCAGTCAAAAATCACGGCTTTATTCAGGAAAGAAGTCTTTGAGACCTACGGGCTTTTCGCTGAAGACGAAATTTTAGAATTTATCATTTGGTTCGATGCTGCCAAATCCGGAGGCATTGTTTTTAACCAGACCGAAGAGGTGGTAGCATACAGAAGAATACGAGAAAACTCTTTCTCTCAGAATATAGCCTATTATCCGAGCTTATTACGATTCCTTAAAGGGAGAATTGGTAAAAAAAGAACAGTATCCTGATGATCTTAAGAGGCGGGCATTTCCCTGATGAGCGACAGACATTATTATTAAAGGCTGCCTTAAGCGATAGATTAGTGGGCATCAGGTACTTTGTAAATTGGCTAAAGATTAACCAACTTGATAAACTCCGGCCCGATTCTCCAACCTTCTTAGCTGATTTTATGGATAGTATCGATAAAGGAAGCCAGAGAATGTTGCCTTTGGTGATCCATAACTTAGGAGAAGATACCCATCCTTATTTTAGATTTCTGATAGGAACAAGAAAGAATTATTGGGTACGAAACAAACAAATTGCACATAAAGCGTTTCAGGTGCAGAAACTTTTAGCGCAGAATGGTATTCCGTGTATGCTGGTAAGAGGTTTATATCTTGCTCAATATTATTATGAGAATATCGGGCATCGCCCCATGAACGACGGGAATATTCTGATTCCTTATAAATTCAAAGAGCAAGCCCTTGCATTAGTCAAAAAAGGCATTTTTGAAAATAAGGTGGTAAGATATAATTCAGAACCCGTAGAAATAACACATACGATACATCTTGAATTTGATGGCGAAGTTTATATAGGATTGCATTGGAACATCTTTCAGGAATACGCTCATAACCCCGATGCCTCAGATTTCATCTGGCGGAATGCTACCAAAGACATCAAAGCCGGCAATATGCATTATTATATGTCACCTGCTCATGCACTTTTTATCAGCCTGGTTAATGGAAAAGGTTTCGAGGCAATCCCGCCATTCAGATGGGTAGCAGATGCTAAAATGATAGTACACAAATCGGATGTGGATTGGGACGAATTCTTAGTACTGGCAAAAAAATTCCATTATAAACCTTTTCTAAAAAGGGCAATTACTTATCTGATTGAGCAACACCAATTCAAAATACCAGCCGATTTTGTAGAAAAATTGAATACCTTTAAAGTCAGTAAACTGGAAGAAAAATATTATCATGCTATTTCAGCGAATATCAGACAATACGGACTGGCGAGTTTATTATGGTATGGTATTGGCAGAAAGATAATTCAATATAAGCTATTTTTAAAAAATACCGACATTTCATTGCCAAAATACCTCTTTTCATGGATTTTTAATCGAATCAGAGCCAGATTGGCACAATAATCAATGATTGTTACTACGGTCTTAATTTTAACTTTCTTCATACATTTTTTTAGCACGGCCGTACTCTCCGTAAGATTAGTGGGAATCCGAACCAAAAAAATGGCAGCGTCTTATGCACTTTATAATATTATTACCGTAGTAATAAGGTTCATCAATACATTTCAGGCACCTCTTTTAGCTAAAACTGTCGAAAACTCAATTCTTAATGGTCAGGGCCCTGACAATTGGCTATTTTTTAATTTATGTCTGGTTGCATTCGCAGGAAGTATAACCGGCGGGTTATTTATACCTACTTTACAAAGGTTTATGTATAATGCCGTCGAGAAAGTCTATCAGAATAATTCTGTGGTTAAAATTCTGATGCAATCGTTTTCATACAAAACAGTCAGTAAATTTATTAAGGCCACTACGTTTCCAAGCGTATCAAACCTTAACAGACTTAACCGCATCAGTGATATGCCCAAAACTATGATTCTGATGAACGTACTCGTTACAGCGGTCACTACTATCAGTGTGCTTTCCTGCTTGTATGCCGGTTATATTAATCCTGATTTACGGACTACCTCTTTATCACTGAACGGTTTTTTAGTAGGGCTCTCGACTGTGATTCTTGTTATTGTGGTGGAGCCTCATCTGGGTATTACTGCCGACAAGGTGATTCATGGCATGTATTCTCCTATTAATTTCCGGCGATATTTGATATTTGTTGTGATTGCCCGTATACTCGGCACCGGCTTAAGTATTTTTTTCCTGATTCCTTTTGCGCATTTTGTGGTGTTTCTGGCAAAGTTAATCTATGTCTGACATATTTCTCTAAGTTAATTTTTTAATATCATCCACTCAGGCAACCTCACCTGTCATTTCTGCATATATACTTATAAAACTATTATCAATTAAACCACCCTCGGCTTAATGAAATACAACTATTGCCTTTTATCAGTTTTAACTATCAGCAGTCTGTTTAGTTGTAGCAATTTAAAACCAGAAAAGAAAGAAGATTACACCGTTGGTTTTAAAACTATTCGCATATATGATAAAGCACGAAAATACATGCCTGATGTTGATTCGACACATATTTTATATTTTCGCCATTTAGATATTGATATATGGTATCCGGCACAGCATTCTCTCAATGATTCATTGCTCACATTTGGGAATTATTTAAACCTTTTTGAGGAGAGGATTAATTTTTATACTGCCTCAAATACAGGAAATGGTATGGCCAGCAAATTTGCCGGAATGTTGGCTGAAGGTTTCAAATGTTCTGATTCTACCCGCATACTGGAATTCCCTATGCAAACTTATAAAAATGTGACACCTATTGAGGGTAATTTCCCGGTGGTAGTTTATCTGGCAAGTTATAATGGCATGGGGTACGAAAATTATCTTTTGTTTGAGACTTTAGTAAAAAAAGGATTTGTTGTTGTGGGTGTCAATTCAATCGGGAGATTCCCGGGAGACATGACCATGAAAAAAGAAGATGTTATGGAACAGGTACATGACGCTTATGCAGCCATTCAATATCTGGAAAAATACACAATTATTAAATTTGATAATGTAGCTGTAATGGGGTATAGCTGGGGTGGTTTAACAGGCGCATTAGTAACAGATAAGATTCCGGATGTGAAATGCATCATTTCTTTAGAGGGCTCTGAATTTCATCATTATGGATATAATAAAGACGAAGATTCAGAT
>CALRLN020000010.1:0-31819 GCA_943368675.1 Chitinophaga pinensis
CTTACGGAGTCTCAATCACTGAAGAAATTGAGCAACAGACAGGCCGGTCGGTCAGTGTCAGCGCTGTACACGCTGCCTTGCACCGACTGGAAGAAAAGGAAATGGTCTCTTCACACATGGGAGAAGCTACTGCTGAAAGGGGAGGGCGCAGGAAACGTATCTTCACATTAACAGCACTCGGGAATAGGACATTAGATGAGATTCGTTTAATGCGCAACCGTATGTGGGAGTCAATTCCGCTAAAAATTCTGACAGTTTTACCCCGATGAAGTCAACACCACCCCGCTGGGCAGACCGATTGTTAGAATGGTTTTGTGCACCTCATCTTCTGGAAGAGGTTCAGGGAGATTTGCATGAGCGATTTCTGAAAAATGTAAGATTGTTTGGACTGCAAACAGCCCGCAGAGAATATATAAAAGGGGTGATAGGGTTTATTAAGCCCTTTGCCCTGAAAAGAAAAACAGAAGCAACACCTTCTTTATACATACAAATTATGATAAGCAATTATTTTAAAATCGCACTCAGGAACATACTCCGTTACAAGGGGTATTCCTTTATTAACATCTTCGGGCTGGCTACAGGTATGGCAGTTGCCATGCTGATAGGGTTGTGGATTTATGACGAACTGTCGTATAACCGATACTATAAAAACTATGATTCCATAGCACAGGTTATGGAGAATCAGCATCTGGGTAATGAAGTCAGTACATTTTCTTCTTTGCCAATGCCGCTGGCGGCTGAGCTTCGCAGCACTTATGGCGCTGATTTTAAGAATGTCGCTGCAACTTTGACCTACGAGCAAATCGTTGCGCATGGCAACAATGTTTTTACAAAAATGGGCTGCTTCGCTGAACCGGCATTGCCTGAAATGTTATCGCTGGAAATGCTAAGCGGAACAAAAAACGCTTTGACAGACCCGAATGCCATTCTGATAAGTGAGTCTCTGGCGCAAACGATTTTCGGAAATGCCGACCCTATCAATCAACCATTGAAACTGAATAATGCTTTTCAGCAAAAGGTGGTGGGCGTGTATAAAGATATGCCTAAAAACAGCCAGTTTTATGAATTTACCTTTATTGCGCCAATCAGTCTGATTTTTAATGGCGGTGCAGGAGTTGATAACTGGCTGAGTAGTTCATTTCAGATTTACGTACAACTAAACAAGAATGCAAACCTGGCGGCAATTGAAAAAAAAATAAAGAACATCTTATACGAGCATTCAAAAAATGCCTCCAGACCTGAGTTGTTTTTGTTTCCGATGCATCAATGGCATTTAAACGGAGATTTTAAGAATGGCCTGAATGCCGGAGGGCGTATCCAGTTTGTATGGTTATTCGGCATCATAGGCATTTTTGTATTGCTTCTTGCTTGTATCAACTTTATGAATCTAAGCACTGCCAGAAGTGAAAAAAGAGCCAAAGAAGTAGGCATCCGTAAAGCTATTGGCTCCGTTCGTGGACAGTTAATTGCCCAGTTTTTCAGTGAATCTTTGTTAGTAGTTTTATTCTCATTCATCCTCTCTATAGGTCTGGTTATTCTGGCCCTGCCATTTTTTAATGAGGTGGCTGATAAAGAGATGCATATTCTATGGAATAATCCGCTATTCTGGTTGACAGGTATAGGGTTTACTTTATTTACAGGTTTAATAGCAGGCAGTTATCCGGCCTTATATCTTTCTTCATTCCAACCTGTCAAAGTGCTGAAGGGCACTATCCGTCTGGGACGTTTTGCAGCAATTCCACGCAAAGTTTTATTAGTGATACAATTCACAGTTTCGGTTACCTTAATTATTGGTACAATTGTCGTTTTCCGTCAGGTTATCTATGCTAAAAACAGACCTGTAGGCTACAACAGAGAAGGTTTACTAATGATACCTCTGACTACTAATGAGATTCAGGGCCACTACAAGGCTTTTCATGATGAATTGTTACGAACAAATCTGGTATCTGGTGTAGCCCAGACCTCAAGCCCGATGACGGGTATCTGGTCTTCCGCCAATAATTTAGACTGGAAAGGGAAAGACCCGAATATACAGGCCATGTTCGGTACCATCTCTGTCGAACCTGACTACGGCAAAGTAGTAGCCTGGGAAATGAAAGAGGGCCGGAATTTCTCTGAAAGATTCTCCACAGATTCTTCTGCATTCATATTTAATGAAAGTGCTATCAAACAAATGGGACTACAAAATCCGATAGGTGAGATAGTGAAATGGCATGGCAAAAACTGGAAGATTATAGGTATAACCAAAGATATGGTAATGAAATCACCGTTTGAGCCTGTTATCCCTACCGTTTTTATGATGGATAATCGTGAGCGGCCTTTTAATATGATTAATATAAAAATCAATCCAAATGTGTCGGGCAGCGAAGCTTTAGATTTAATTGAGCCACTGTTTAAAAAATATGCGCCAAACACGCCATTCAATTACAAATTTGCGAATCTGGAATATGAAAACAAGTTCAGGGCAGAAGAAAGAATCGGCACATTGGCTACCTTTTTTGCTGTGCTTGCCATTTTTATTTCTTGCCTGGGTCTGTTTGGGCTGGCTTCTTTTGTTGCCCAGCAACGCACCAAAGAAATCGGTATCCGCAAAGTATTAGGAGCAAGTGTAATCAGCCTATGGCAGATGCTATCAAAAGACTTTGTGGTTCTGGTTATTATTTCATGTCTGATAGCTACGCCAATCGCATACTATTTTATGAGTAGCTGGCTGGAAAAATACACTTACAGGACTGAAATTTCCTGGTGGATTTTTGCAGTAGTAACCATAGGTGCTTTGGCAATATGCCTGCTAACCATCAGTTATCAGGCAATCAAAGCAGCATTGATGAACCCAGTGAAGACGTTGAAAACGGAATAGCCAGGGGCGTTTGGCAGAGGGCATAGGGGAAAGTTTTCCAAGCTCTATGCCCTCTGCTCCAAGCCCCAAGCCCCAATACCATGCAAAAACCAACACCACCCCGCTGGGCAGACAGATTGTTAGAATGGTTCTGTGCGCCTCACCTTCTGGAAGAGGTACAGGGGGATTTGTATGAAAAGTTTTACAAGAATGTCAGATTATTTGGTAACCAAATAGCCCGAAAGGAGTTTGTAGTCGGGGTATTAGGTTTTATCAAACCCTTTGCTTTAAGACGAAAAAAAGAGGTTTCACAATCATTATACCATCAAATTATGATAAGCAATTACTTTAAAATCGCGCTCAGGAATCTCCTTAAATATAAGGGATATTCCTCTATTAACCTGTTCGGACTGGCTACAGGCATGGCTGTGGCAATACTGATCGGTCTATGGGTACATGATGAACTGGCTTTTAATACAGTCCATGAGAATTATAGCAGAATTGCCAGAGTAGTACAGCACCAGACTTTTCGTGGCGAAAGAAGCACTCGTGAAAACAACCCTATACCATTGGGCAATGAATTACGCTCATCTTTTCCGGGTGACTTCAAGTATGTGGTAATGGCAACCCAAACACAAAAGAGCATTATTTCATTGAATGGTGAGAACATAACACAAAAAGGTTGCTACATGGAAGACGCAGCACCGGAAATGTTAAGCCTGAAAATGCTGAAAGGTACAAGAGCAGGCCTTACGGAATTAAACTCTGTCATACTATCTGAAACACTGGCGAAAACACTCTTTGGTGATGATGAACCACTGAACAAAATATTAAAGATAGATAGTGAATTAAATGTAAAAGTAACCGGTGTATATGAAGACTTTGCCCATAACTCTGAATTTAAGGAAATAGCTTTTATTGCACCATTTAAATTGATGGTAGCTTCTTATGATTATATCAGAGACCATCAGGATGACTGGGGGAATAATTTCTTACACATTTACACACAGATTGCTGATAATGCAGATTTTGACAAGGTGTCTGCCAAAATAAAAGACATTAAACTAAAGCATGTAGATGCAGAATATGCCTCCCGTAAGCCGGAACTTTTCCTTCAACCTATGAGTGACTGGCATCTATACTCTCATTGGGAAAATGGGGTGGTTGCTACAAGTGAGCAAATAAAATTAGTGTGGCTATATGGCATGATTGGTGTTTTTATCTTATTGCTCGCCTGCATTAATTTCATTAACCTCAGCACTGCCCGTTCTGAAAAAAGAGCCAAAGAAGTGGGAATACGCAAGGCTATCGGATCTGTTCGTGTACAATTAATCGGGCAGTTTTTCAGCGAGTCTTTTCTGATGGTGGTTTTGGCATTTATTGTAAGTATTTTTCTGGTGCTTGCCATTTTACCGTGGTTTAATAATGTTGCAGATAAGGCCATCAGCATTCCCTGGTCAGAGCCATTCTTCTGGTTAGGAAATATAGCTTTTATGGTTGTAACAACAGTATTGGCAGGTGGTTATCCGGCATTTTATCTTTCTTCTTTCAAACCTATCAAAGCATTAAAGGGTACATTCCGGGTAGGGCGTCTGGCGGCGCTTCCACGCAAAACTTTAGTGGTTGTGCAATTCACAGTTTCTGTCACCCTTATTATCAGCACAATTATAGTTTATCAACAAATCCAGTTCGCCAAAAGCCGTCCGGTTGGTTATACCCGTGACGGCTTATTGATGATTCCTAAAATTACGAATGAACTAAAGGGGAAATATGATGTACTAAGAACCGAACTAAAGAACACAGGTGCAGTTGCAGAAATGGCTGAATCAGCAAGTTCGTTGACAAACATAGGAGCCATGAACGGTGGTTTCGAATGGAAAGGCAAAGACCCAAACCTGCAAACAGATTTCGGCACATTGGCTGTCACCTACGAATACGGCAAAACAATTGGCTGGCAGTTTGTGAATGGAAGAGACTTTTCAAGAGATTTTCCTTCTGATTCTGCGGGCTTTATAGTTAATGAAGCTGCTGTTAAGCTAATGGGTTTGAAGAATCCGGTAGGAGAAAATATCAGATGGGCTACCGGGTTTATTGACGGGGAAAATTTCAAAATACTGGGAGTCGTAAAAGACATGGTGATGGCATCACCTTTTGAACCCATTAAACCTACCATCTTTTTTCTGCAAGGCTATAAAAATTATGTTCTGGTAAAATTAAACCCAAATACCAGTTCAGCGGAAGCATTGCCTAAAATAGAGGCAGTATTTAAAAAAGTAGCTCCGAACAGCCCATTCGACTATCAGTTTGTGGATGAGGCCTATGCCCGGAAATTTGGTGAAGAAGAACGTGTAGCTAATCTGGCAACTTTCTTTGCCATACTTGCTATTTTTATTTCATGCTTAGGCTTGTTTGGGCTGGCATCTTTTGTAGCCGAACAACGCACGAAAGAAATAGGTATCCGGAAAATATTGGGAGCAAGTGTAGTGGGTTTATGGCAGATGCTGTCGAAAGACTTTGTGGTTCTGGTAATTATTTCATGTCTGATTGCGACACCGATTGCCTGGCATTTCATGAGCGGCTGGCTGGGAAAATACACTTATAGAACCGAAATCTCATGGTGGGTTTTTGCCATAGTAGGCCTTAGTTCATTGGTTATATGTTTGATGACCATCAGCTATCAGGCAATCAAAGCAGCATTGATGAACCCAGTGAAGACGTTGAAGAGTGAATAGCCGGGGGCGTTTGGCAGAGGGCATAGGGAAAAGTTTTCCATGCTCTATGCCCTTTGCCCCAAGCCCCAAATACTATGCAAAAACCAACACCACCGCGCTGGGCAGACCGATTACTGGAATGGTTCTGTGCGCCTCATTTATTAGAAGAGGTGCAGGGAGATTTGCATGAGCGGTTTCAAAAGAATGTACGGGTGTTTGGAGAAAAAAATGCCCGTCAAGATTATGTTATGAGTGTTTTAGGTTTTATCAGACCTTTTGCTCTCAGAAGAAAAAAAGATTTATCACTCTCGTTATATCACAAAATTATGATAAGCAATTACTTTAAAATCGCGCTCAGGAACATACTCCGATACAAGGGCTACTCCTTTATTAACATCTTCGGGCTTGCTTCCGGCATGGCAGTCGCTATGCTTATAGGCTTATGGATATATGACGAGGTATCTTATAACAGATACTATGAAAATTATGACAGGGTTGCCAAAGTAATGCAGGGAGCAACTATTGAGGGTGATTTTGGTGCCGGAGGGGCCAATCCTATTGCATTGGGCACTACTTTGAAAACAGATTTTCCGGAAGATTTTAAGCACGTGGTAATGTCCTCATGGACGGGAGAGCACATTCTGGCTTATGGAGACAAAAAATTTACCAAAACCGGGAATTATCTGAGTGCAGACGCTCCTGAGATGCTAACCCTGAAGATGCTGAAAGGCACACGAGCAGGATTAAAAGACCAGAATTCCATTTTATTGTCAGAATCAGTAGCATCAGCGCTTTTTGGATTTACCGACCCTATGGGGCAAATAGTGAAGATTGATAATAATCTAAATGTAAAGGTGACGGGTATTTATGAAGATATGCCCTATAATACCGAGTTCAGGGATATGACTTTCATTGCTCCTTGGGATTTATTCGTTTCGTCAAATGCCTGGGTCAAAGACAATGCAGGATGGAATAATAATTCCTGGCAGATTCTTGTTCAGGTTTCCCCGAAAGCCGATTTTGATGCGGTTAACAGAAAAATTAAGGATTTAAGACTGAAAAATGTGCCGGAAACAGCATACATGAAGCCGGAGATTTTTTTGCAGCCCATGAGCCGCTGGCATTTATACGGAGGCTGGGATAAATTCCGGAATCCTGAAGGCAGGATTCAGTATGTCTGGTTATTTGGCATTATCGGCTTATTCGTACTTCTTCTGGCATGTATCAACTTCATGAATTTATCAACGGCCCGCTCTGAAAAGCGGGCAAAAGAAGTAGGTATCCGCAAAGCCATAGGGTCGCTCCGCTCGCAGTTAATCGGTCAGTTCTTCAGTGAGTCATTACTGGTTGTTGTATTTGCTTTCGTATTCTCATTGTTGATGGTATTAATAATTCTGCCATTTTTCAATGAGGTAGCAGATAAAAAACTGTCGATTCTTTGGAATGAGCCACTTTTCTGGCTTTCAAGTCTGAGCTTTAGTCTCTTAACGGGACTGATAGCAGGTAGTTATCCTGCATTTTATCTGTCTTCATTTCAACCTATCAAGGTTCTGAAAGGTACCTTTAAAGCCGGGCGTTTCGCTGCAATTCCGCGCAAGGTTCTGGTAGTGGTTCAGTTTACGGTTTCAGTAACACTCATTATAGGTACTATTGTCGTTTTCCGCCAGATTGAGCATGCCAAAAACCGACCAATTGGCTATGACCGTAATGGTATAATTACAGTCGCTATGAACACTCCCGAACTACATGGAAAGTACAATGCACTGCGAAGCGAGTTGAAAAACACTGGCTCTGTGGTTGAAATGGCCACTTCGTCTTCTCCTACAACAAGATTAGGTTCAAGACTAATCGGATTTGACTGGCCCGGCAAAGACCCTGGTTTCAAAGAACAGTTCGGCGTAATTGCGGTATCACACGATTTCGGTAAAACAGTGAACTGGCAATTTGTAGCAGGACGGGATTTCTCAAGAGCCTTTTCCACAGATTCATCAGCTATCGTATTGAACGAAACGGCTGTTAAATATATGGGTTTGAAAGACCCTGTCGGAAAAACAATCAGATGGAATGGCAACCCCTATCAGGTAGTCGGTGTAATTAAAGATATGGTAATGGATTCTCCCTTTGAACCTGTCTACCAGACAGTTTTCGTAATAAATTATAATTGGTCAAGTGTAATCAATATCAAACTCAATCCCGGGTTGAGCGCCAATGAGGCACTTGCAAGAGTGGAAACAGTATTTAAAAAGTTCAATCCGGGTAGCCCTTTCGATTATAAATTTACAGACCAGCAATATGCCATGAAATTTGCCACAGAAGACCGCATTGGTAAACTTGCTACATTCTTCTCTGTTCTGGCTATTCTTATATCCTGTTTAGGCTTGTTTGGTCTGGCGTCGTTTGTAGCTGAGCAACGCATTAAAGAGATTGGTATCCGCAAGGTTCTGGGTGCAACAGTTTTCAGTTTATGGAGTCTGTTGTCTAAAGAGTTTGTGCTATTTGTGCTGGCATCACTGGTAATAGCTGTTCCGGTATCTTATTATTTCATGAATGACTGGTTGCAGAAATATACCTATCGTACCGAAATATCCTGGTGGATTTTTACTATGACCGGCATAGGAGCCATACTAATTACCTTATTAACAGTAAGCTATCAGGCTATTAAGGCAGCATTGATGAATCCGGTGAAGACGTTGAAAAGTGAATAGTGGAGGGCATAGGGCTGAGAGCAAGGGGAACAATACCCCATGCGCCATGCCCTTTGCCCCAAGCCCCAAATACCATGCAAAAACCAACACCACCCCGTTGGGCAGACCGATTATTAGAATGGTTCTGTGCGCCTCATCTGCTTGAAGAGGTGCAGGGGGACCTCTATGAACGGTTTCTGAAGAATGTGAAGCTATTTGGAGAAAAAACTGCACGACAGGAATATATCAAAAGCGTTTTCGGATTTATACGTCGGTTCGGTTTCAAAAAGAAGAAAGAATTATCACCCTCTTTATACTTACAAATTATGATCAGCAATTATTTTAAAGTCGCATTCAGGAATCTGCTCAAATACAAGGGTTATTCCTTTATCAATATTTTTGGTCTGGCCGCAGGTATGGCAGTAACCATGCTCATAGGCTTATGGGTTTATGACGAAGTTTCTTATGACAAGCATTTCAAAAATTATGATCGACTGGGACACTTGTTTCAGTTTGTTAAATTCGACGTTGAAAAGTCTACCTACGATGCTATGCCCATTCCTTTGGCTGAGGAACTCAGAAGTAAATATCCAGATTTTGAAGCTGTGAGTCTCTCTTCCAATACTCGCTCATTGATATTGGCTTCCGGGGAAAAGAAACTGGTGAAAACGGGTAATTATGTGCAGACGTCTTTTATAGATATGTTATCTGTAAAAATGCTCTCAGGTAACAAAAATGGTTTGAAAGACGTAAATGCAATCTTTATTTCAGAGACTTTGGCACAAGACCTTTTTGGAATGGAAAATCCTTTGGACAAGGTCATTAAAATTGATAACAAAGAAAGTGTAAAGGTGGTAGGCGTATATGAGAATTTTCCCTATAATACCTCTTTTAAAGACGTGTTCTTTATGGCTCCCTGGAGTTTGTATGAAGCAAGCGATGAGGGTGTAAGAAGAGACAAAGACCAATGGGATTCAAATTCTTATCAGATTTACGCACAACTGAAACCCGGTGCTGATTTTGATAAAGTCTCGGCAAAAATTAAAGACATCAGAGTAAACAGGGCAGACCCTCCCGGATACAGACCCGAGTTTTTTGTGCATCCCATGAGCAAATGGCATCTGTATTCAGATTTCAAAGATGGAGCAAATACCGGTGGTCTGATAAAGTTTGTATGGCTGTTTGGTATTATCGGCGCATTTGTGCTTTTGTTGGCGTGCATTAATTTCATGAATCTGAGCACGGCCCGTTCAGAGAAAAGAGCAAAAGAAGTAGGTATCCGTAAAGCTGTCGGGTCTGTTCGTATGCAATTGATTATGCAGTTTTTCAGTGAGTCGCTTTTAGTAGTCTTATTTGCTTTTGTCCTATCAATTCTGATTGTTCAGTTAGCTTTGCCGTTGTTTAACATTGTGGCAGATAAGAAGGTAGGTATTTTATGGACAAACCCTTTCTTCTGGCTGAGTGTTTTAGGTTTCAGCTTAATCACAGGCCTGATTGCGGGATCCTATCCTGCCTTTTATTTGTCTTCTTTTCAGGCCGTTAAAGTTTTAAAAGGTACGTTTAGAGTAGGAAGGTATGCCGCTGTTCCACGCAAGGTATTAGTGGTATTGCAATTTACAGTTTCTGTCACCCTCATTATTGGTACAGTTGTGGTTTTCAGACAAATCCAGTTTGCCAAAAACCGTGCGGTAGGATATGACCGCAATAAACTGATTGAGGTAAATATGAATACGCCTGAGCTCCGCAAGAATTTTGATGTGTTGAGAGATGATTTGTTGAATTCGGGTGCTGTTTATGGAGTTGGGACCTCTTTTGGTTCTATCACCGTGCAGTCAGGCGGAACAACCAATATAAGATGGAAGGGAAAAAAACCGGAGGGAAAACCTCTTTTCATGTCGAATTATGTATCTCATGAATACGGAAAAACTATCGGCTGGAAAATTCTGCAAGGTCGTGATTTCGCAAAAACTTTTTCAACAGATACCGCATCTATAATCCTCAACGAATCTGCTTTGAAATTGATGGGTTTTAAAAATCCGATAAATGAGGTAGTTACTGCCCAGAGTAAAGAATACAAGGTAATAGGAATAGTGAAAGACATGGTTAAGGAGAGCCCATTCAGACCTGTATCACCTTCATTCTTTCTGGTAAGTTCAAAAATTGCGAATGTAATTCAGGTTAGGCTTACTCCCGCAATTGGCACTTCAGAGGCTTTGGAAAAAGTGGAAACAGTTTTCAGAAAACACAATCCTGATAGTCCTTTTGTCTATAGTTTTGTCGATGAAGTGTATGGTAAGAAGTTCGGAGACGAAGAGCGAATAGGAAAGCTGGCCTTATTCTTTACCATTCTAGCCGTCCTTATTAGTTGTTTAGGTCTTTTCGGACTAGCCTCTTTTGTAGCAGAGCAACGCACAAAAGAAATCGGGGTCAGAAAAGTATTAGGGGCATCGGTTACAAATCTATGGACTTTGTTATCAAAAGACTTCGTAATGCTAGTAGTAATATCCTTATTTATTGCTTCGCCCATTGCCTGGTATTTCATGAATCAATGGATTATGAACTATGATTATCGGGCAGGTATATCCTGGTGGATTTTTGCATTAACCGGAGCCGGGGCCTTGCTTATTACTATACTGACGGTAAGTTTCCAGGCCATCAAAGCAGCTTTGATGAACCCCGTGAAATCATTGAGGTCGGAGTAGCATAGGGGAAAAGGCCTGAAAGAAAGTTATCGTCCGGTTCGTATGAAGCACACGGTTAAGTATAAACAAAAAAGACATGCCAGAATATGTCTTTTTTGTTTATACTGATAGATTTAAGAAAATTTTACTCTTTGCTATTCAACCACAATTTTCTTTACCTGTTCATTTATCTTCAATAAATAAACCCCTCTGCTGATGCCTGAGATATCCAATTCATATTTTGATTGTTTTATTTCTTCTTTGAGAATAGTTGTTCCTTTTATATCAGTCAGCATTAGCTGAATTGGTTGATTCTGGTAGCTTTGCTCAATTATCAATATTTTACTGCTTGGGTTAGGATAAATTTTTGTAGAAATATTACCTTCTTCTAAAGAAGTGATACTTACTTTAAATGCGTCTGAAGTATTAGAGCACCCATTTTCGGTTACTTTTACCATATAGTCACCATTACCATTGTACGATAGGTTTTTTTGATCAGCACCTGAAATAAGGGTATTGTCAAGATACCATTGAATAGTAGAAGCGCTGGTATTTGCAACTAACTGATAATCCACCAAGACAATGGTAGGTTTCGGGGGCAGGGTAACAAAGTTGATACTAACTATATTAGAAGGCAAACTGGATTTCTCACCTTTCTGAACAATTACCTGATATTTACCTGTTTTTTTGACGGCAAGTTTATTGGTGGAAGTGATTACTTGTTCAGTGTTATTTATTGTCCACTTATAGTTATCATAGTCTTTAGGGGCAGTTAATAAAATTTCTTCGCCCTCACAAGCCTGACTGTTCGGCACAGCAAGTACAGGAGCTACCAGCGTTGGTTTCAGCGAAAATAACTGATTCCCCCATTCTCGTAAAGTTGCCGTACAAACCGGAATATCGTTAACAATAGTAAAATTGGAAAAATACCTTATTTCTTTATTAAAATGAGCTATTTTTTTTGTTCCTTCCTGAGTGCCATCCGTCTCCCAGAATTCGGTGTCAGCATCGGGAGTATTGTTTTGTATATAGAGTTTATTGCCATGTCTTAAGACTACCTCAGTCAGTACAGGTAAATTGAGATTCAATACTTTTGTTCCTTCGGGCGACCCATCTGTCATTATTAATACTGACCCGGATTCCGGACCGTTTTTATAGGCTTTGAATAGGATATTTTGTCCGGACTGCCATTCTTTTGAAAAGCCGTAAAAGCCCGGTATCACGATTTTACTACCTGAAACAGGCGACCAGAAAAAAAGCGTATTGTCACTTTCATAAAAGTAGCCCTTTGCGTTGCTTGATTTTAAGTAAACATTACCTTTATTAAAACTTGCAATCTGTTTAAACTCTGCACCATTATAGGTATAGATAAGACCATAAGTATAAGTAAGTCCGGAGTTCACAGGACTCTCATAATAGGAAAAATAATAATAGTCTTTACCATCAACACGAATATCAGCTGATGGATAAGAAAATATGCGTTGATTGGTTTTAATACTCATATTTTCAAGCACATTTCCTTTTAAGAGTTTATATTCAAAACTTGTGCGATTCGCATCGGAAGCAATCTCCAATAAAATTCCTGCTTCAATTTCTTTGACTCCTTCAATGGGCAATGACAATGAAACATTTGAAACTTTAGTAGTTTCATTGGTAATGAAATTGTATATGTATATTGAATTAGCATCATAAAGCATGAGTTTATCAGACAATGACAAAATAGAAAACTTAGCATAATCTTCGAGAATTTTAACAGGCTCATTGTTCACTAAGGTGTATAAATCCCACTTCCCCTGATTGCTTTTTTTGAATAAAATTCTATTGCTAACAGTGCCGGTATAATAAAAGCCGGGAGAGTCGAATCTGGTTCCAGTAGTAATATCTATTACAGTCTGAAGATTTCCATTAATATAGGTTTCAGTATTATGAAAGACGAGGTATTTATCTGCTACAATTCTTAAATTATAAATGGCAGTAAAGTAGTAATCTTTAAATGCAATATTTATTTTCTTTGAACTTTCCTGTACACCATTATTATTATATCTGACAATGGTCATTGAGTCGAGAATGGAACCGTTACTTTCTACAAAAGCATGATAATAATACCCGCCTGTTTTATGAACAATCGAACCTGCCAAGGGTTTGTCTGTCTCGAAAATCGTGAATGATTTATCAATACCATTTGCTACTGCATACAGGTAGGAAAAAGATGTGTAAGAAAACTGATTACCCATTACACGGTAAACGAATTCGTCTCCATATCGGGTAGCATCAATCATATTTATATAGGTATTTGGGAGATTTGGTTGTTTTGGTATAAATTTAGAAGAAAGGGTAGATAGGAGTTTCAGTCCTTCTTTTGTGCCATCTGTCGAATAAAGATTTAAACCATTCTTCTCAGATGCCAGAAAGATGATTTTTTTATTAATAGTATCTATTTTACTAATCCCGGTGATTTGTGTTAATTGTTCCTGCGCTACTAATGAGCATTTGAGGAATAAACAGCATAAAAGAATAGGGAGTACTTTTTTCATTAGTAATACATCGTTTTAATTGTTGACATAAAAGAACAGGAAAGGGTTTAAAAGCTAGTCTATTTCCTCGTTTTCTGTAAATGATTTTAGTAACCAAACTTATATGTTTTGATAGCAGACGGGAAACTCTTAATTGGTGAAATTTTCAGCTAAACTGTGTTTTTTATATTTATAGCAATGCTTTTTTGGTAAATTGCATCGCCAAAAACGTGCCTAAGTCTAATCCTGATGAAAACCTTCTGTAGTTTGCAAAGCCTGAATTTGCTTTTATTCTTTACCTGTCTTATTAATCAACAATCAACATTTGCTCAATCACCGCAACCAATAAAATCAGATTCGGTGCGCTGGTTTGATGAGAGCAGAAAACGCCTTATCCCGGTAGTATTTTTTACTCCTGAAACGACTAAAAAAATAAAACATCAGCGATTAGTAATTTTCAGTCATGGTTATAGTGGAAATCAGGGGAGAGCTAATTTAGAGTATACTTATCTCACAGATTTTCTGGCATCAGAAGGTTATTTTGTAGCCAGTATTCAGCATGAACTGCCGACTGATAGCCTTTTACCAATGACCGGCAAACCACAGATTGTAAGAAGGTCTAATTGGGAGAGAGGAGCGGCAAACATACTGTTTGTGTTGAATGAACTCAAAAAAACGAAACCCGGATTAGATTATAAGCACGTAGTTTTAATTGGTCATTCTAATGGAGGTGATATGACCGCTTTATTTGCACATAAATATCCTGATTTGGTCAGTATGGTTATCACTTTGGATAATAGAAGAATGGCTCTTCCCCGCACTAAAAACCCAAGGATTTATTCATTACGGTCGAGTGATCAGCCCGCTGATGAGGATGTTCTGCCTACAGAAGCAGAACAAAAGAAACTCGGGATTAGTATTATTAAATTACCTGATACTATCCACAACCACATGGATAATGATGCAAACGAGCGGCAGCGTGCAGAGATTATCAGCTACGTGATTGGATTCTTAAGAAAATGACATTTTAATAATGATTAAGTCATTACAAATTCTTGCCAATTTTGCCTCAATACTAAAATGGCAAAGCTTATTTATGACTTATCGGATTCAGTAATCGTAAGGCATTGAAAACGGCCTGATGAGTAATAGTGGCGTGGTCTTCTTCTGGCAGATAATCGAAGTATACTTTGAGATTTTTGCTTTTGGTCTTTTTGAGTTTTTCTGTAAGTAAATTAGCATCTACTTCCATTACTCTCGGGATTTCGGTCGGGGTAAGCCCTTCTTTCCCTACACCAATATAGACTTTAGTCGGGGGGGTAAAATTCTCCTTTAAAATTACGGAGTCAAGATTTAATAAAGAGCCGTTATCCCACCATATACTCGGACTGATAATAATATACTGATTGAAAAGGGTTGGCTTCTTTAATAATATTTCGGTAGCCAACAGACCACCCAATGATTGACCTATAATGGTTCTGTTGTTGACTTTAAATTTTTTTTCAATATAAGGTTGCAGTTCTTTTTCTATAAAAGCAATGAATTTATCAGAATTACCAGCGGTTTTGAACCTTTCTTTGTCTTTCTGAATGGTGGTAGGGTAGGTAAAATCTCTTCTTCTATCTACATTGGCAATGCCTACAACAATGGATGCAGGCACCCGGTTGATCCAGGGAAAAGTATTGAACTGATAGAGGCCTGCCACATGGATAAAATCTTCGTCTTTGGAACCATCCAAGAGGTACACCACGTCATAGCCAAGGGTATCTAATCCATATCCTTCCGGAACATAAATATTCAGTATTCTTTTCTCTGCCAGTTCTTTTGACTCAATTTCGTCGATATAGCCTAGTACAAAAGGTTTACGGGTATCGGTCTGATTATTATTTTGTCCAAAACTGATGATTGGGAAAAAAGCCAGTAAACAGATTTTCAGGAATTTCATTTAAATTGGTACTTTTTGTAGGTCAATTTAGGGGTAAAAAAATCAATTTTGCAAATTTATCTTTTTACTCGGCCTCATTAATCGATATGTCTTTTTTTATTAATCGGACTTTTTTTGTTTTTTTACTCTTGCCAATTGCACAAACTCCCATATACTTGCCGTCGTAAAGAACAGAAACCAGATAACTAATCTAAGGAATGAGGTATCTGTACCTGTATCCCATATTAAATTGTTTGCCCCGGGGGGCCTGCCATTCTGTTTGTGCATGAACCCAAAGATCCATATCCGGGTAGATTTTGCCACAAGTGTGCAGGATAAAGGCGGGTAAAACAGACTTTACAAGACAGTTAATTGGGTCATAAATGGCAATTTTGGTAATTCCGGAGAGTATATTTTAGCTAATCAAATATGGTGTAATATTCCCATATTTATTAGTTTTACATTATGAACCTATTTAAACTTATTCCTTTGGCCTACGAATGTCTAGTTTTCACTCATATTTCGTCCAATTATTTCGTCCGTAGCTCTGCTACGCACTCAATAATTAGCCTCATCTGAGCAAAAACTAGTTCATTCTCGGCGATAAATTAAAAGTTTAAACAGGTTCTATATCTGTTTTACTAAGCCTTGAAAATTTCTATGACTATTTCCGCAACTATCAAAAATACTTCACAAGAAAATACCATCCGGGTTGAAACCAATGGCAGGCAACAACAAATCAGCATTCCTGTTAAAGCTTCAGGACGTGGCTCAGCTGTGAATGGTGGCGAATTATTATTTCTGGCTCTGGCTACGTGTTTTTGTAATGATATTTACCGAGAGGCAGCCCACAGGCAAATGGATATTGAAAATGTAGAGGTAAGCGTATCAGGCGAATTTGGTGCAGAAGGTGAGCCTGCTTCAAATATTGTTTATGAAGTGAACATTCAGGCAGAGAAACATTCTCAGGAAGAAATTTCAGCCCTTATTAAAAAGGTTGATACGCTTGCTGAAGTTCATAATACATTGAGAAAAGGAGTAGGTGTAAAACTCAAATCATAGAAAATCCCGACAATGATTCTATTATCGGGATTTTCAGAGAATCAGATTTATCTGATTAATTATTCTTTTTTCTCGTCCTGACTTGATACTTTCTGAGGATTGGTTTCTGTTGTATTTTTATCAACCTGACCAATACTCAGGTTATTTCCTGATAACAACGGTTTTTCACGGCTGATTCCTGTTGGATTTTTGGGAACATCAGCAGAAGCATACTTCATGCCTTCTTCTTTACCATCTCTTATTTGTTTAGCCAGACTGGAGCCTTCGAAACCTTTACTTTTTGCAGCACTTGCCTGCTTAGGCTGTGCATAATTAGCCCCCGGGATTTTATTTTCGGTAAACTGTTTTCTTACAGAACTTTCTGTTGATAAGCTTTGTGCTTTCAGGTTGGCACACATGCCTAAAGTAAATATTATTATAAAATAGAATTTCGTTTTCATGGGAATGCTTATTTAACGTTTACTAATACTTTTATTTTACCGATAGTTTCAGAATTAAAGCTTTGTAATGCTTTGCCTAATACCTGGCCAACTTTTACTTTTTCAGGGTCTGCCTTCATGGCAACACCTGGTACAGATGAAGTAACCAGCATATCACCTCGCTCAATTATGCCACCTTCTAAACATACTTTGGTTGGAATAACGCCTACCACGCCCATAGGAACCTTATTACTTAAATCACTCTCAATGTTTTCTTCTGTGAGCATTACACCAGGTTTAGTGGCGTATACACCTGCAACCAAAGTTGAATAAGGCGTATTCGATTTTTCCACCTGCCTGTCGCCAGATTTGGAAATAACCAGGATATCGCCTTGCTCGTAAGAGTCTCTGTTTCCGGTTACATCAAAAAGTTCAGCTACGTCAGCTCCACTGTTGACGGTGCCGCCATTAAAATACCCGGTGCCTGATTTATTAATGCGAGCAACATTAATACTATTACTTTGGAATACCGCTACACTTCCGGAAGAACCTGTATGATTAATTAAGGTGGCGGTACCAGTTCCGGTATTTGTTACATGTAGGACCGGATTTGAGTTTGCGGAATTAAAATTGGCAAAACGCCCGGCTTTACCAGTGCCAAAATTAGGTACCCAACCAAAAACCGCATTACCACTACCGTCAACAGACGCTTCTATTCCATCACCATTTCCCCCTGCATTAGTAGTTATTCCGTTACCGGATCCTTCTGTTAAAGCCAGGAGCGCCGGACCATTACCAGCGGCATTGGATGCGTAAAATAAGCCCGCATAGCCTCCTGTCCCGGAAGATTTTCCATACACACCAGCCGTTCCGAAATTTGCAAAGATGCTGTTTACTTCTCCATAGAGAGCAGGAGATGTGCCAGTGGTTCTATCTACTTTGGCGCTAAGTGCGGTTCCGTTTCCGATAGTTTTTACACTAACCACCTCATTTTCATTGTCTTCATTAAATATTTCGAATCTACCGGCTTTGCCAACAGCAAAACTAGGCACCCATGCATATAGGGCAGTTCCGGCACCATCAATGTTGGTTTCAACTCCGTTTCCATCTTTACCGGCATTTGCTGTTATGGCATTTCCATTGCCATCTGTTAAAGCAGTAAGAGCGTTACCACTTCCATTCAGATTTGATGCATAGAAAAGGCCTGCTCTACCACCAGTACCAGAAGATACACCAAATATGCCGGAAGCACCAAAATTGCCGAAAATAGTATTTACCTCACCCCTTACAGCTGCTCCGACACTATTGGTGTTGTTTAAATAAAATGAAGAGGCATTCCCTAAAGTATTATCCGGAATATTACCGCTTCCTACAGAATAGACTTCAAAAGTATTTGCATCTTCATTGGCTGAATTGAGATTTTCGAATCTACCTGCCCTCCCCTTAGCGCCATTGTCTATCTGTCCGAAAATAGCTGCAGAGGTGCTATTCGCGTTTCCGGTAATTACCCCCCTAATACCATAACCAGTAGTGCTGGTGCCAAAAACTCCAATTCCACTTACTGAGGTGCCGTGTACTCCCCAGCCACTTCCGGCATGAGAACCCCATACGCCTATGCCATAATTGGTGGTTGTATTATGCTCGCCTTTGATAGCGAAAGAGTTGGCACCCCCTGAAGTAGAAGACATAACGCCTTTGATGGCAAAAGCTGAGGCGGAGGTTGAAGGATTGACTGACTCGATGGTCTGAGCAAAGAGAAGATTTGTACTTAAGAGACTGAACAGTAAAAGTTTAATTGTTTTCATGTGTATATAATTATTAATTGTCTGCGAAAGCTATGTAGAAAAATATATACAGAGGAAAACAGTGGAAAATAACCGCAAAAATTTTTATCGAAGGATTTTTTATCGGGAAAAACAATGTACTGACGCGTAAGAATGAGTAATCAGAGCTTAGAAAGAACAATATAAATTATATTATTTTTTACCTGTATCTGAGGAATAACATTGGGGGTTTCTTCAGGCATATCAAGGGGAGTGCCTGTTACAGAAAAGCCACTTTCGGCTAAAGTATAAAAAATCTGTTCTCCGAAAAGAAAAGTTTCTACATCTCTTGCACCTTTGGTAAAACCCATCGCAATTTTATAGGGCTTTTTAAGTTTGTATCCGGCAATAGCTTCTTTTATCTCATGGGTTAGTTTCGCTTTTAGTGCGGCATCTACTACTCTTTTCTCATTTTCAATTCTGAGAGTGAAAGTGCTGTCTGGTATTTGCTTATTTGTTTTACTATAAGTAGCTGTATTCTTTGATTTTGGTTTTTGCCAACAAGCAGGTTGTCTGTTTGCTGAAAAATCATGATTGATAATACCGACAGACTTATGAATAAAGACTGAACAAATTAATAAAAATGGTGTATAGATTATTAGTATTAATCGGATATGTGTTGTGTTCATGATTCAGGCATTACGGGATGTATCTTTAAACAAAGATATGCAATTCTGTTCTTAATCTATTTTTTGCATTTAAAATCAATCCATAATTTATCAAGGCTTTGCCAGACCGGGTGAGATAAAGCCTGAGGTGATAATTCGTAGAATATAAGCGTTTTATTGTCTTCAGGACAGGATTTTACATGTACCTTGCCATTAAGGAGTAGTGGATTTTGTGTCATGTAATCCTCCATTTTCACTGTTCCGATATAAGTTTGCAGGTCTCCTTTCTCTTTTTCTGTTTCTTTAAATGTGGTTACTACGGGCGACATCTTTCCGATAATCGTGTTGCTTCTGTTAATCCTGATTAGACCTGTATAATAAGCCCGCAGGTTATTGTTGACAATGGCAGCATTCATTTTTATTTCTCCATCAAGGTACCACAAAAAAGCATAAGACCAGTATTGATCACTTTTTGCCTTCCCCCATCCGGGAGTAAAACGAATATCCTCAATGCCTTTATAGGGAATCTGAGGGGCAAAACTGATGGGTATAAGAAACCGCTCGATGGTCCAGTCTTTCGGAATCGGCAGTGAATAAGGGGCCTTCCAGGTATGGCCGTCGAATTCAGGCTTTAGATTCTGTGCGTAAAGGTTCACAGAAAATAGGGTAAGCAGTATTATTAGCGTCTTCATATCTTTAGTTTTAAGTTCTCTCTTATGTTTGAGTAAACTTACCCACAATATTACTACTCAGGATGAACTTACGGGTGTTTTAAGGTTTTTTAACATTTTATTGAGGATTCCTGATTTATCCAGCCTTATTAGGTGGCATGAATACATAAAATCACGGCAAACCGTGATTGACTTTTACTATCGGTTGCTATTCCTTTGATAGAAAAAGCGGCCATGAAAACTTCATCGGAACGGTACTTTATGCATGCGTATTTTTCTTCGGGAAATACCTGATACATTATCAACTCTGGTAAGGATATATTTCGCTGATTGGGTACGCCTCATTACGATCCTCCGAAGCATTAATTATTGGCTCAAAATTACCGCCTAGTAAAAAAAAGGTACGATTGGCGACTGTTTTTTAAGCAATGTCAAACAAAACGCTAAACTTTGAGGCTGATTTTTTCCTAAGCATCCAATAACGCAGACCATGAAAAGATTTTTTACTCTTTGCCTATTATTTTTTTACACTTTTCTGCTTGAGGCACAAACATTGCCGAATCCGATAATTTTTTGTACACAAATTCCCGATCCAAATGATTTTGCGAGCTCCTTAGAAACTTTTGGGAATCATCAGGCTAGTACGTTATCGGCTCCAAGAGGAGGAGACCTCTACATCAGATACGCTAATGGTACATTAAAGAATCTGACCCAGGCTGCCGGATACGGACAAACGGGTTTTCAAGGAGCCACCTCAATTGCAGTACGTGACCCATCAGTACATTGGGATGGTACAAAAGTAATATTCAGTATGGTGATTGGCTCTTCTCCGACAAGATATGTTTATGGTACTTATTACTGGCAACTGTATGAAATGACGGGCCTGGGGGAAAACGAAACACCTGTTATTACAAAGGTGCCGAATCAGCCTACTAATTATAATAATGTTCAGCCCATATATGGTACCGACGACCGTATCCTTTTTATATCCGACCGTCCGCGCAACGGAGCAGCTCATTTATATCCACAGCATGATGAATATGAGTCATCGCCAATTGTGACGGGTATCTGGCGGCTTGACCCCAAGGCTTGTTCAATGGCTGACGGTCTGGATATGCTTACCCATTCGCCTTCGGGCGATTTTACTCCCATTATTGACCATGCAGGGAGGGTTATTTTTACGAGATGGGACCACCTACAACGTGACCAGCAAGCCGATGCAGATGCTACTGAAGCAACTGTTTACGGAACATTTAATTATTCGGATGAGTCAGCCGGAGCGACAAAATCGGAAAACTCACCCGACAAGGAGGTTTTCCCTGAACCCCGCCCCGGAAGGAATGATTTGCTTTCGCTTCCGCAATGGGCTAATACCAATCCGCAGAGTTTCAATATATTTAATCCGTGGATGATGAATGAAGATGGTAGTGAGCTTGAGATACTTAACCACCTGGGCAGGCATGAAATGGGGAATTATATGATACAGAATTTTACCAATGACCCCAATCTGCACGATTTTTATACGCCTATAAGCCCGACACCCATCCGGGCTATGTTTCATATTCAGGAGTCGCCTGTTACGCCCGGCGCGTATTATGGCATTGAAGCCCCCGAATTTGGCACTCATGGGTCGGGGATGGTAGTAAAAGTAAATGCTCCTCCGGGCAGGCACCCTGAACAAATTACATTTCAATATGTTACCCACCCTGCTACCAGAAATACAGATAATACTAATCCTCCGTCGCCGAATCATTCAGGTATGTATCGTAACCCAATTCCTCTTTCTGACGGAAGACTAATAGCGGCCCACTCACATTCGCCGAAGTATGAGGACAATATAGGAACACCTACAGCACCCATAAGTCTTTATGATTATCGCATCAGATTATTAGATTCAACAGCCAACGGCTATTTTGTAGCTAATGAAACTGCGCTGACCGGGGCGGGAATTTCCAAGTCTGTCTCGTGGTGGAGCCCGGATGAGATGATGACTTTCAGCGGCGTACTTTGGGAAACCTATCCTGTTGAACTGAGAGCAAGACCACGGCCAGTAAACCCAACGATTAATCCGGAACATGTGGCACCATCTGAGCAAGCGTTGTTTACGGCCGCAGGTGTAAATCTACACGATTTCCGCAAATTTCTCCGTCGCAACAATCTTGCCGTTCTGGCTATACGTGATGTAACAAGCCGTGATGATGAAGATGAGCAGCAACCTTTTAATCTGAAAGTGTCGGGTGCTGCACATCAGACTGTAAACCCGAGTTATCCGTCTCCTTTATATGAAGTAAAGCATTTGCAGTTTTTGCAGGACGACCAGATCAGGGGTATAGGCGGAATTGCTACCCCAAAACCCGGCAGACGTGGGGTAGCGCAGTTTTTACATGACCCTGTGGCCATGTTATATAACCCGCCTACAACGGGAGCCCAGGGAAGTGCCAATATTCATGCAGATGGTTCAGCAGCGATGGTAGTGCCTGCCAAACGTGCTATTACCTGGCAATTGACAGACCAAAACAATAAGGGGATTGTGAGGGAACGTTTGTGGCTAAGTACCAGGCCGGGAGAAGTAAGAACCTGTACCTCGTGCCACGGTGAAAGCACCCTGAATCAGGCAGGGCAAACGTCGCCTGCCAATGCGCCTCAGGCATTATCTACTCTATTGAATCATATAAAAGTGATAGATACAGATAATGATGGCGTAAAAGATATTTATGATGCTTATCCGGATGATCCGACAAAGCAGATTGCAGAACCTGTGAACGAAAAATTTACTTCAGGTCTGGTTAACTGGATGAATGAGAACCTGAACAGCGATGCTGTTGCCTGGACAACCGTGAGCACTACCTGCCATGAGAACTCGGCAATGATAAATAACCAGGCGGCAGATAATACCGGAAAATCAGACCGCCTGAGACGTATTATTGACCTGACGAATATGGATATAGCGACACTGACTTTTGACCTTGCCTATGCCCGCTACGATACCACCAGAGCGGATAGACTGCGTATCTGGGTTGTTGCCTGTGATGGTACGCAACAACTGGTATATGATAAAGCGGGCAGCACGCTTGCCACTGTACCGGACCAGACCGCCTTGTTTACACCGACCGCCTGTAATCAATGGCGGAAGGAGACCATTAATTTATCAGCCTTTGCCGGGCGAACGGTGCAGTTAGTCTTTGAAGATGTGGGAGGGTATGGTAACAGGCTGTTTTTAGATAATATACTCATTCAGGAAGCAGGCGACCCATGTCCGAATAACCGGACGCTCTCAGGGAATATACAGGCAGGTAAGTATGATGCCGCCACGACTATTCAAACACCCAATAATGAACAAACCAGGGTTTTATCGGCATCTGTAGTAACGATGAATGCGGGTAATTCAATTATGCTGCAAGCGGGTTTTGAAGCCCAGAACGGGAGTACTTTCAGGGCGTATATAGGAGGGTGTGGGTATTAGCAGTTTCAGAATTTGATGAAGTTATTCATTAAACCATTGGGCCTTCAGGATTTTGAGTTCTTTATTGACTTCGTCAAATTCTTTGTGTTTGCCTGCATAAGCTTCTATGCATTGGTTTAGGTTTTTATTATAGTCAGGGTTATCGGATAAAAATTTCGCATGTGTTTTTTGCAGGGTTTTCAGCCCTTCCATCTCTCTTTTTATCTGAACCTGCAAAGGTACTATTGCGTCTTCCAGTTTGCGGAGATATTTTTTTAGTAAGGTGCCTTCGTCATTATCTGTTGCTTCAGAACTTACTTTACGCAGATTCTCAATGGTCTGCTGATAATTCCTGTGCTTTTGTATATATTCCTGCATATCAATCAGAAATGCCGATGAGAAAATATTGAAACTGTATTTAACTGCACCCTGAAATTCATTAAAAACACCATCTGTTTTTTCATCAAACTCAAGGGTAAGAAGGCAATTGTATAATGTTTCGATTTTACTCTCATTGATGTAATCTATAATAAGAGAATCTGGGGTTTGGTTTTTTGAGAAATTAACAACCCGTTGGTCTGTTAATATGGCATCAGAATGTAAAGCACCAGCCAGTTTCAGCGTACTTAGAGACGTGCATCTGCTTAATGCCACATAGACCTGTCCGACTGCGAAAGCTTTAGATACATCGGCAATCACCTTGTTGAAGGTCTGCCCCTGACTTTTATGCACAGTTACTGCCCAGGCAAGTTTTAAGGGAAACTGTATATACCGGCCCTTTACTTGCTGGTCGACCATGTGTTTCTCTTTGTTATAGGTGTATTCAGTATTTTCCCATTCAGTTCTGTTAATTGGCATGGGTGCTTTATCTCCGTCGAAAAATACCTCAACCTTACTTTCCTCCAGTTTAACCACCTTACCGATTTTGCCATTGTAGTTTCTGCCTGTGTTTTTCAATAACATCACCTGCGCACCCACTTTCAATGTTAAATGCTGAGGAGCAATTTTCAGGTGTTCCGGGAAATCTCCTTCTGTAAATCCTGAAAATGGAAATTCAGGACTATCAATTTCCCTGAGTTTCTTATTGTTAATGGTGTCCACTTTATTATTTGTCGTGGTGAGAACAACGTAATTATCAGATAGTAGTTCATTCAATTGATTAGCATCGAATTTATTCTGATTCAGCCTGTTCAGATCATCAGTATCATGGTCTCCAATACGTATTTTATTAAGTATCTCAATAAATTCAATTTCGGTTTGGCGGTATACTTTATCTAATTCAATGAAAACCAGGTTGTTGTTTTTATTAAGTTCCTGGATAATCTCAGAGTTGAAGAAATAGGGAGACTTGTAAAAAGCTGAAACGGCATTCCAGCCATCTCCTTCTATGGGAGGTAACTGAAATAAATCGCCGATAAAAATCATCTGTACACCGCCAAATGGCAACGATTCTTTTTTGCGGTAAATCCTCAGGATTCTGTCTATGGCATCAATGGTATCAGCTTTTACCATTGAAATCTCATCAATAATGATTACTTCAAGCTTGTTTATTATTTCGCGCTTATTGGTGGTGTATTTCAGAAAACTATAAATATTCTCTTTACTTAAAGAATTGTCTTTAGGCAGAAAGGGCCTGAAATCTAACTGAAAAAAACTATTGATTGTCTGTCCTCCGGCATTAATAGCGGCTACCCCGGTATAGGCAAGTGTAATATTGGTTTTTGAAATTCTCTGGCGCAGGTATTTCAGGAAAGTTGTTTTACCTGTACCAGCTTTGCCTGTAAGGAAAATATTCTTTTTACTTTCGGTAATAATTGAATAGGCATTGTAAAACTTTTTGTTTTCAGGGTCAAGGTCAAATTCGAAAGGTTGAGGTTTTCGGTTGAAGTGATAGGTCTCATTCTTTTTTTCAAGCCATTGTTTTTCTATCATTTTAAAGAAGCAATTGGCAGTTGCTCTTGTATCAAACAATGAATCATGGTGATTGTCAAATCTTTTCCCGAATAACTCAAAATGTAAGTTCTGTAGGGAGATACCTCTGGAAAGCCAGCTGCATTCGGTCATTGTGCAGAAAGACGGTATTTTAGAGAGAAAGTCCGGAATCCTGTTCCTTTTTAATTCCGTTAAAACAATAGTAGAATCGAAGGCATAGTTATGACAGACGATTAAATCGGCCTCGGAACAAATATCTTTGAATTGCTGAAGTACAAAGCCTATATCTCTGCCTTCTCTTTCTAATGTTTCGGGTGTTATACCATGTATGTTTGAATTGTTGATTTCCAGGCCCGGTCGTTTGACATAGTAGTCAATATCACGTAATTCCGTGCCGTCTTCGGTATATAAGATGGCAGAAATCTGAAGAAGCCAGGGGTAATTTTCAAGGTTTTCAGATCTACGCCCACGTGTAGGTGGTATTCCGGTGGTTTCGGTATCGTAGAAGAGTATTTTCTTCATAGAGTCACTTTAAAAAGCTTCTTTGCAGCCAGTATATTATTTAATTGTGTGTTAAGAGTTTTAAGAGGATACCGATAGAAATGGGGAATAAATCAAGGTATTTTTTTTGATTTTTGCAAGCATTTTAAAAGGCTTATTTGAATAAAAGACCTTTATACTTAAGACATGCAAACAGGGAAACTTTTTTTAGTATTTAATGAATGTCTAAGATGTTTTTCTTGGGGGAATTGGTCTAAAAATATTACCGGATTTATCGACCAAATAAGCCGGTTGGTATAATTTTGCACTGATAATCTATTTCTCATCTGTACTTTTGGACATTAAAAAATGAAACTCCCTATTGAAATATTTACAGGCCGGAAATTAAATAAGAACTGAATTTTAAAGCTGAACGATGTAACATTTCAGCGAGCTGTACCTTTCAAAAGCATTTGTATTCCTTGAATAAAACTAGTTAATACAAGAGAATCCTTTCGCTCCGGAAAACCTTTGTCGTAAATATACTGAAGAGTAAATTTTATCTTCTGTGTAAGAATACTGACAAGAATTAATTATTTTTTAAGAAAATTTAATAAATAAGATTGGATTGAAAAATTTTTTATTAATGTACATTGGATTTTGCTGTTGTTTTATGTTGCTTTACAAATATTTTCAGAGTTGCCTAATTTTATAACCCACAACCAGAAAGCCTTAAACTAATGTATTTGTATGTCCATACCAACTTTAAAATCTACAACTTCATAGATGCCTCTACCTCTTATCTATGGCTTTGTCTCCTTAAATTAAATTCGTATTTATTAACAAAAAAACAATTCTACTATGGTAAAAAAGTACCTATTGAGCATGCTCATGCTTTGTATGAGTTTGACTACAATCTACGCACAAGAACGACAAATCAAAGGCAAAGTGACTGATGCCAGTGACGGCTCCGGGATGCCTGGAGTTACCGTTGGAGTAAAAGGAACGACAAAAGGAGTAATTACGGATGGCGAGGGAATGTATACCCTTAGTGTAGCTAATGGCGCTACGCTTGTATTTTCTTACATTGGGTATGAAACAAAAGAAGTAACTGTGGGTAATCAGTCGGAAGTGAACGTGGGTCTGACTGCTTCAGCCATGACATTAAACGAAACCGTTGTTATTGGTTACGGAACATTAAAAAAATCTGATTTAACGGGTGCTGTTGGTTCGGTGAGAGAAGCGCAGCTAAAAGAACGCCCTTCTACCTCCTTGAATCAGGCGTTATCCGGCAGAATGGCAGGGGTACAGGTAAATACCAACTCTGGCCGCCCGGGGGGTAGAGCAAATATCCGTATCCGTGGCTTTAGCTCAATCAACTCATCAAATAACCCATTGTATGTAGTTGATGGTGTGATGCTTCCGCAGGGAAACCAGGCACAATTCAGCTCGGCTATTGACTATATCAGCCCTGACGATATCGTAGCAGTAGAGGTATTGAAAGATGCTTCTTCTACCGCTATCTATGGTGCCAGAGGTGCAAATGGTGTAATTCTGATTACAACTAAAAAAGGGAAAGCAGGCCAAAGCCAGGTATCTTATAGCACTGATTTGAGTGTAAATACTATCGGACCAAACAGGCCGGAAGTATTGAACGCTAAAGAATATTTAGCTACAGAAGACCTTGCATGGGCTAACATGGCAAAATTTGACCCGGTAGGTTGGGCAGCAGGTAAATGGGCGTATCTGAACCCAAAATTGCGCCGTACTGACCCAAGAATTTTTGATGCGAATGGCAACCCAAAATATGATACTGACTGGTTGAAAGAAAGCACACAAAATAAACTTTCACAAAATCATCAGTTAGGTTTCACAGGTGGGAATGACCGTGCACAATATGCACTTTCGTTAGGATACCGCGATGACCAGGGTTTAATCAAAACTTCATATCTGAAACGCTATTCAGCTCGTTTTACTGTTGACGACCAGATTAAATCATGGTTGAAAATCGGAGGTACTTTAGCGTACAATAACCAAACTGAAAGATTAGCTGACATTAATGATGCAGTAGCAAGACAAATAGTGGAAGATTTCCCATTCTTGCCAGTAAAATACGAAGATGGTACTTATGCTAACAACAGAGATTATCCTTTTGCAGAAGGTACTATGAGCTCGGTGCACCGTTTGATGGGTCGTAAGTATATTCTGAATACACAAACTACTACAGGAAGTTTGTACTCGAATATCACTTTTGCCAAAGGTTTGGAAATGCGTACGGTATTTGGTATCAATGTAATGACGCAGGAACAAAACGAGTCAAGTACGAGAACTCTGGAAATCGGTGCGCAAGGTACAGCGTCTGCACGTAACAGAAAAGAAAGCTTCTGGTCGTTGGAGAACTACCTGACTTACAATAAGCAAATCAACGAAAACCACTCTTTTACGGCTTTAGCAGGTATCTCATGGCAGCAAACTGACTTTTTTAGAATTGCATCCATTGTACGTGGATTCTCAACTGACTACTTTGGTTTTAATAACTTAGGGGCAGGTAGTACCAATCCACAGGTTGAGTCAGATGCTAACAGAAGTGCCTTCAACTCGTATTTCGGTCGTATCAACTATACTTTGATGAACAAGTACTTGTTTACAGTAACGGGTCGTGCAGATGGTTCATCTAAGTTCGGCGAAAATCACAAATTTGCCTTCTTCCCATCTGCTGCGGTAGCATGGAAAGTTTCAGATGAAGAATTCTTAAAAACAAATTCAGTTATCTCTAACTTGAAACTACGTGCAAGTTATGGTTTAACTGGTAACTCTGAAATTCCTCCTTATTCGTCATTATCTCTTTTAAGCTCTAACTATCAGGCCGTTTTGGGCGACGTAAGAGTATCAGGCACAGGTATCAGCCGTTTGGCTAACCCTGACCTGAAATGGGAAAAAACTGCGCAGACTGATGTCGGTATCGAGTTAGGCTTATTTAAAGGCAGAGTTTCAATCGAAGCAGATTATTACTATAGAAAAACTACTGATATGTTATTAGATGCGCCTGTACCTCGTACAAGCGGTTATGCTACTATCAGAAAGAATGTAGGTTCAATGCAAAATAAAGGTGTTGAGTTTGCTATTAACACTGTGAATATTGAAAGAGGTGGTTTCCAATGGACAAGTAATTTCAATATCTCATTTAACCGTAACAAAGTACTTTCGTTGGCAACGCCATCTGATATCTTCGGGGTAGGTGGACCTAACTTCACTAACCAGACCAATATCATCCGTATAGGTGAGCCGGTTGGTTCATTCTGGGGTTTAACACGCTTAGGTGTATGGAGTGAGGCAGAAAGAGAACAAGCCGCTAAATTTACCAGTTATAGAAATGGTTTGACTATTCTGCCAGGTGATATTAAGTATAAGGATGTGAACGGAGACAATGCTATTACCGATGCTGACCGATCGATTATCGGTAATGGTAGCCCATTAGCCTGGGGTGCATTTACTAACACATTGCGCTATAACAATTTCGATTTGACATTAGAATTGCAATATTCTTATGGAAACGATGTGATGATGATGAATCTTCATGCGAGCGAAGACCGTCAGGCGCTTGCCAATAGCTATACTTCTGTATTGAATGCCTGGACACCTACTAATCAGAATACGCCTATTGCGCAGATACGTGATACAAGAGCCGGATATGTAACCAACGTTGATAGCCACTGGATTAAAGATGGTTCGTTCTTACGTGGTAAAAACCTATTGTTAGGTTATAATTTCCCAAGTGCTGTAACCAACAAGCTAAAATTGAGCCGTTTAAGAGTATATGCTTCTGCTCAGAACTTCTTCTTATTGTTAACTGATAAGATTATCGGCGACCCAGAGGTAACACCAACCAACCAAGGTGATGGTAGCAGTGCATTCTCACAAGGGATGATGTGGCATAACTACCCTAAACCAACCGTTTACATGGCAGGTTTGCAGCTTACATTTTAATTAATTTAAAGAATTTTAGAATATGAGATTGAATATATTAAAGAACTTTAGCAAAATATTTGTCAGCGGAGCAATGCTGTTCAGCGCCGTTGGCTGTTCTGACTTCCTGAAAGAGAATGCTCCTTCAAACCTGACACCGACAAGCTTCTATACCATACCGGACCATGCCGAAGCAGCAATTGCTTCAGCTTATGCAGATATGCGCTTATTGTATGACGGAGCCGGGATTTTCTCATCGACCTGGCAGTTGCTGGAAGCTCCTACAGGTACTTCTACAACTGAAACAGCGCAAAACTCAGATTTGAATAACCTTTATGGTTTAGTATATGATGGTAATACACAGCACGTGATTAACTATTGGAATGGCTTGTATAAAGTTGTAGCTCAGGCAAATCAGGTATTGGAGAAAGTACCACCGATTACGCCAATGGATGCAGCACAGAAAAACAAAATATTAGGCGAAGCGAAGTTCCTTCGTGCATGGGCGTATTTTTATATCGTGAGATTGTGGGGCGATGCACCATTAGTTACTAAGCCTCAGACAGCCGCTTCAGCAGACTTTATGCCAGGACGTGCTACGCAAGAAGAGATTTACAAATTGATTGTTGACGACCTGACAGCCGCTGAAGGTGCAGGTCTGGCCTGGATGAACTCAAACGGACGTGTTTCTACTGCCGCTGTGAAATCTTTGTTGGCAAAGGTTTATTTAACAATGGCTGGATTCCCGCTTAACAAGGGCGCTTCTCATTATAAACTGGCAGCAGATAAAGCCTATGAGGTAATTACTTATGCAAATGCGAATCCTGCAAGTATCAATCTTTTCTCTACTTACTATGATGTGCATAAGGAAAGTTTGAAAAATACTGTGGAACATATCTTCATGGTTCAGTATAATACAGTAGTAGCAGGTAATCCAATGGATAATATGTATCCTAACTTTAAGCCTGTTACTTACAATGGTCCGTCAGGTACAGGTAGTACTGTTCCAACTGTACAGTTCTATAACTCGTTTGAGAAAGGTGACCTTCGTGCTAAAAATCAGGAAGGATATTTCTATACATCTTATTATACCAATGGTAATGGTGCTCCATTTGAATTAGGTGCTCCTTATATTTTCAAGCACTTTAATATGACTGCTAATGGTAGCCCAGGTGTAGCAGGTACCCGTAACAATAACCTGAATGTCCCATTGATTCGTTATGCAGAGGTATTATTAATTTATGCTGAAGCGCAAAACGAAGTTGGTGGCCCAACACAGCCAGCTTATGATGCCTTCAAGAGAATCAGAGACAGAGCTCAATTGACCACTCCGGCTTTAGGAACTTATTCTAAAGAGGCATTCAGAGAGGCTGTTTGGAGAGAGCGTTGGCATGAACTATGCTACGAAGGTATCACCTGGTTTGATATGGTACGTCTGAGAAAAGTATATAACGAAACGACTAATGGTTTCGATAACTTTGTAGGACATATCAACCCAAGTTCTAAACAAGCATTGGCTGATAAACATTTATTGATGCCGCTTGGCAGACAGGAAATGTTGAATAATCCGAATCTGAAACCACAGAACCCGGGCTATCCTAACTAAGATTCGTGTAGTGTTTTTATATTACAAAGCGGATTATGAGCCATCATAGTCCGCTTTGTTTTTGTTTATAACGATTTCTGTAACGATGGATCGTCTGGCTAGGTATATGATGAGACGATGTGATAAATCGTCATACACGAATGCCTTTCAAATACACCTCCCACGTTGTTCCATTCACCGAATTTTCCAGGCATAAATTGATACCAGTGGTAAATACCTGATGAAAAGCCAGTGTCGGCTCAATGTATTCAAAGGAATCATGTCGGTTTAATTGAGCAAAGTACGCTTGTATCATTTGTTCTAATGTCAGAATCTCCGGGCCTCCAATAGTTCTGATACCAGCAAGCGGCTCGCCTTGTATTATTTCAATTATACAAGCTGCTACATCTGTTTTATCAACAGACTGGAATTGCATATTGGCTGGTATCTGAATAGGCAAGCCCGTTCCACGGTCGAAA
>CALRLN020000011.1:0-30126 GCA_943368675.1 Chitinophaga pinensis
GGGAATAACCATGACGGGTACGTGTCCTGTAATAATAAGCGATATGCTACATCGGTTTTACCAAAGCGTGTCAATACAGGTGTTAAGAATGGTGTTCCTAAGAAACCTGTAGTGAGGTGATAATTATAACTTTTAATATTATCTACCAGTCTTTGCACAGCACTTGGTCTTAAGTTTTCAGGCAGCATATCAAACTGCAATGCCAGAATATAGGCGGTCTGGGTTTCAGAGATAAGCCTGCCGTTACTTGTCATGAATTCCTTCTGAAAAGCTGCTTTGACACGTGCTGATAACGCTTCAAAATCTTTTACATCTTCGGTTTTGCCTAAGAGTTTAGCTGCCTTTATCATCAGATCAGTATTATAGGCAAAAAAACATTGTGCTACCAGATAATTATCTGTTACAGCAGACCTCTGCCCGATCATACCCTTTGAATCATCTACCCGATACGACAGCCAGTCTGCAAACTGAAAACCTGTATTCCATAAATCATTTTTAGCGGCATTTCTTACATATTGCAGATAGGCTTTCATGCTTGCGTATTGCTCCTCTACCACACGCTTATCGCCGTAAACCACGTACATATTCCAGGGGATAATAATCCCGGCATCAGACCAGCCTGCTGCGCCTATTGGATTATCAAAGAAAGTACCTTTTAAGGCATTAGGAATCACAAATGGAATAGAACCGTTAGGATTCTGGTCAGCGACTACGTCTTTCAGCCACTTGGTAAAGAAATTATTTACGTTGAAATTAAAAGCGGCAGTACGGGAGAAAACCTCAGCGTCACCTGTCCAACCCAGGCGTTCATCACGTTGCGGGCAGTCGGTTGGTACATCCAGAAAATTTCCTTTTTGTCCCCATTGAATATTCTTTTGCAATTGGTTCACCAATGGATTCGAGCATTCAAAATTACCTGTCGGTTTCATGTCTGAATACAAGGCAATAGCAATAAAGTTTTCCGGATTCAAGTCACCTTTCAAACCCTCTACCCTAACATATCTGAATCCGTGAAAAGTAAATCGGGGTTCATAGGTTTCAAGACCCTGTCCTTTTAAAATATAAGTATCCTGGGCTAAGGCATTTCTTAAATTATCAAAATATAAGCCTCCGGTTTTATCCAATACTTCTGAATGCGACAAAACAATTTTATCTCCGGCACTTCCTGAAACTTTCATCTGTACCCAACCTACCAGGTTCTGCCCAAAATCCAGTACTTTCTCGCCTTTAGGGGTTGTAAGTACTTTAACGGGTTTAAATGTTTCATGTTTGGTAATTAATTCGTGATTGGATGAAAGCAAAATATCTTTCGGAAAATCTTTTACTTCTACCGGTTGCCAGTTTTTATCATCATAATTAACAGTAGTCCAGTTATTTTTTTCCAATCGTGCGTCATATACTTCTCCATCATAGATTTCAGCGAATAATAGTGGCCCGGTTGATACTTTCCATGAACCGTCAGATACAATAGTTTCGGTCTTTCCATCTGTATAAGTAATGTTTATCTGGCATATCAGAGCCGTTTGTTTGCCATAAAAATTGGTTTTCTTTTCCCAACCCAATTCGCCCCGATACCAGCCGTTACCAAGACTCACGCCAATCGCATTTTTCCCTTGCTTCACTAAATCAGTTACGTCATAAGTTTGATACAAAAGTCGTTTGTTATAACTTGTCCAGCCCGGTGTCAGATAGGCATTGCCCACTCTTTGTCCGTTAATGTGTGCTTCATATAAGCCTTTAGCGGTTATATAGGCAATTGCAGACTTAATTTTCTTACCTGCATTAAAAGATTTTCTGAATTGCGGCACTAAACCATAGGCACTGTCGCCTTTAATACCTGAAGAAATCCATTGGGCTGATATTTCAGAGGCCGGATTTAATAAGGCGGTTTGCCAGAAAGCCGTTGTACTCCATGGCGACTCCTGAGATTGATTGTCCCACACCTTTACCTGCCAATAGTATTTCTGTCCGGATTTCAAGGCTTGTCCCTGATAAGCCTGTAAAACGGATTCGTCAGAGCTGATCTTACCCGAATCCCATACGATATTTTTTCTGGCAAAATCCGGCGAAGTAGCTACCCGGATAGAATAAGCCGTCTGGCTGATATTTCTGCCTGTTCCGGCTATTTTCCATGTGAACCGAGGAGTTTTCACATCTAAACCAATAGGGTTAGTCCGGTTTTCAATGCTTAAATCATAAGTGCTGATACTTTGCGCAAATGTGCTGGTATAAATCAGGCAGATGAATAGGATAAGTATTTGTTTCATCTTTATTTTTTTGATTTTCTCAATAATTATTTGTATTATTTTACAAAACTAAGTGAAATATGGCATATTACCCTCATTTACTCTCCTGCCATTGTCTCACATTGATAAAATAAAAAATCCGCAACATTATCTGCTGCGGATATGAATATTGAGCTACACATTTGTTATTCTGATTTCGACATTTCTTTAGCCATTTTTACAGCATTATAGGCATTTACAACCCCTCCTGTCGATGATAAATCTTCAAATTTCACGATTTCTTTAGTACCCGGTTTATATACTCTGAAATCCGGCACTTTTACTGATGATTCAAGGATAATCTTTTTGAGTTGAGCCGCTGTCAAATCAGGGAAATAGGATTTCAATAAAGCCGCTACGCCTGTAGTAGCAGGAGCCGCCATACTTGTACCACTTTTCTCTTCATATTTAGAACCCGGTATTGTTGAGTAAATATCTACACCCGGTGCAAATACATCTACGTTCTGTTTACCAAAGTTACTGAATTCGGCTACGGCATCAGGTGCGCTCTTCCATGATAAAGCTCCTACTGAAATCCAGTTTTCAGCTTTCTGGCCGTTTTCATAGATACTTGTCGGATAATGTACGTCTACGTCAACATCCACATTATCGTTTCCTGCCGCTGCAACCAATAATACTCCTTTAGACTGCGCATATTTCACCGCCTCATCCACCCATTTTTTCTCTGGTGAATATGGCTTTCCAAAACTCATGTTAATGATTTGCGCACCATTGTCAGCAGCATAACGAATAGCGTTAGCTACATCTTTATCTCTTTCGTCTCCATCAGGTACTGTACGAACAACCATCAGTTTTACATCATCGGCTACGCCCAATATACCCAGGTTATTATTACGGTTAGCACCGATAATACCTGCTACGTGAGTACCATGCATACCGTCCGGCCCTACTACTTCATTGTTTCCATATTCACCATATTGTAATTTATCAGGCTTGTCTCCTACTACAGTGCGTGGGTTGAAATCAAGATTATAATTGTATTTCAATTCGCTTTCGTAATGCTCTACGGCATCTTTAATATCGCTCCCGGTAGCTCCCAGTTCCAGAAATTTTTCTAAGGTGCGTTTGGCTGCTCTTACACTACGGTCTGCATTATTTTCATCTATTCCTGTAATGTTTTCCTTGGTCAGGGTCTCTACTTTCAGATAGTTTTTTATGATAGCTTCTGACTCCGTGTAGTTTTTATAGAGTTGGGCATAAAAGGGCGCATATTGCTCGGCTTCTGAGCGTTTCTCTTCGTACTCTTTCTGTAATTTGCCATACAAATCATATTCAGACTGATTTTTACGAATCAGTTTTTTAGAAGGCTTATCTCCGAATTTCTCTTTATACTTTTTTAGCAGGCGAGTCAATTCAACCTGCTCATGATTAACATCCTGTCCGTCTTTACCTCCCAGAAAATCCCAGCCATTAATATCATCAATGAAGCCATTTTTATCATCATCTTTGCCATTCCCGGCAATTTCCTTGCTGTTTACCCAGATTTTATCTTTGAGGTCTTCGTGGTTTACATCTGTCCCTCCGTCTATAACAGCCACTATTACAGTTTTAGATGTTCTTCCTTTCAGTAGTTCCTGATACGCACGCTCTACACTCATGCCACGAATACCGTCTTTTTCAAAGTCAAGATTCTGCCAGTTTGGTTTAGTTTTTAGTTCTTGTGCATTAATTAGAAAAGGAGATAAGAAAAAAGCAAAAAGTATTTTTTTCATTGTTTAGTCTTTAAATTAAAATAGAAATCTGCCTGGTTAAAGTAAATCATTTCAGACCCAAATAGCCTGATAGTATGAAATTATAAACTGCGAAGTAAACGAATTCCACCGACTTTTATTTAACCCATAATGGGTTATTTTATTGAGTGGAGGTATCTGGTATTATAATTTAGCCAACGCCTGTCTGAAATCATCTATTAAATCTTCGATGTTTTCGATACCAACCGAAATCCTTAATAAATTATCAGGGCTTACCGAATGTGCACCCTCTGCCGACTTACGATGTTCAATTAAAGTCTCAACTCCGCCCAGACTTGTGGCATGTTTCACCAATTTCAAACCTGAAGTCAGTTTCAATGCGGCTTCCTCCCCTCCCTTAACCAGAATCGACATCATACCCCCAAAGCCATTACTCATCTGTTTTTTAGCTACTTTATGATATTCGTTTGATTTTAAACCCGGATAATTTACTTTTTCTATCTGCGGGTAAGTCTCTAAGAAAGTTGCCAGTTTCATGGCATTATGCGCATGGACAGGCATACGAACAGCGAAAGTTGAAAGGCTACGAAACAGCAACCAGCAATCAAAAGGTGATGGAATAACCCCACCGGTAGTCTGGAAGTTTCTTATTTTCGTTTTAAGTTCCAGCGGCAGGTTTTCATTGACAATAATACAGCCACTTAGTATATCTGAATGACCGCCGAAATACTTGGTAGTAGAGTGCATAACAATATCCACTCCAAGATCAAAAGGTCTGGTAAAGTAGGGCGTTGCCCAGGTGTTATCGCAGCCTGTCAGTAAATTTTTTGATTTGGCCAGCTTTACTACTGCCTGTATATCTGTTATTTTAAGGCTTGGGTTAGAGGGTGTTTCAATCCAGATGAGCTTTGTATTTTTTCTGATTGCTTTTCGTATCTGGTTAATATCTGTCATATCAACAGGCGTGCAGGTCATACCCCAGTCGGCATACAGGCTTTCTATCATATACCGGGTACCATAATAAATATCGTCAGGTAAAATCACATGACTATTAGTACCTAAAGCATGAAAAACACTCATAGTTGCGGCCTGGCCTGAAGAAAATGCTATAGCTTCTGTTCCACCCTCCAGAACTGCCAGTTTTTCCTCCAGCATTCTTCGGTTTGGATTAGATGCTCTGGCATAAATGTCTCTCCCTTCTACAAAGCTACCGTCCTCTGCACGTTCAAAAGTAGTAGAAAGAATAATGGGTGGTATTACGGCTCCGGTAGTGGGCTCACCATGATTTCCGGTATGAATAGTAAGAGTTTCTAATTTCATGTGTAATTTTGGAAATTAATTCTATCCTTGAAGTATAACCGTGCCACGCCGTGCGACGTCCGCCCATTTACGGACGAATATAGGCGTGCCACAGTGACAGCAAATATAACCAATAAATGAAGCAAAAACTTAACATTATAAAAATCGGTGGCAATGTCATAGACAATCCCCGTGCTTTAAACCAATTCCTAAAAGATTTCTCGGCCCTGTCGGATGCTAAAATCCTGATTCATGGCGGTGGTAAAATTGCCACTAAAATAGCCGTCAAACTTGACGTTGAAACCAAAATGGTAGAGGGGCGCCGCATTACTGACTTACCCATGCTGGAAGTAGTAACAATGGTGTATGGGGGCCTGGTAAACAAGCAGATTGTAGCACAATTACAGGCATTGAACTGCAATGCCATCGGGTTAACAGGTGCTGATGCGGGGGTTATTCTAGCTAAAAAACGCCCGGTGCGAGAAATCGACTATGGTTATGTAGGAGATGTGGAGAAAGTAAATGACCTGATTATTAAGAATTTTATAGATAATGACCTGACTCCGGTTTTTGCGCCACTTACTTTCGATAAAGACGGCAATATCTTAAATACCAATGCAGATACGCAGGCATCGTCGGTGGCAGTAGCTATGGCGAATCATTTTGATGTAAATCTGATTTACTGTTTTGAGAAAAAAGGTGTACTTTCAGACCCTGAAGATAATGACTCGGTGATTCCGACCCTTACACCTGCCAGCTATGCTGAATTTAAGGCCTCAGGAACAATTAATGCAGGAATGATTCCGAAACTGGATAATGCCTTTGCTGCTTTACAAAAGGGTGTTTCAAAAGTAATTATCTGCCATGCGGACGAATTGCAAGCGGCAGTTGCCAGGGGCCAAAGCGGAACACAGATTATTCTTTAGCTTTTTATTCCTTAACTTTGCATCAACAACATTATAGAATACATTATGATTCAAAACTCCAATCTGGTTGAGACGCTGACAAATGATGCGATTGAATTGCTGAAAGATTTAATTCAGACTGAATCTTTTAGTAAGCAGGAAGATGAAACAGCCGCTATTATCGAAGAATTCTTCAGGGAAAGAAACATTCCTTATCGCAGGAAGAAAAATAATATATGGGCCAGGAATAAATACTTTGATGCCAGCAAGCCGACTGTTTTGCTCAACTCTCATCATGATACCGTAAAACCGAATCCATCCTGGACACTTAATCCGTTTAATCCATTGCTAAAAGATGGCAAATTATACGGTTTAGGGAGCAATGATGCGGGAGGATGTTTAGTTTCATTGATTGCTACATTTTGCTATTTTTACTATCGTAATGACTTAAGCTATAATGTAATTATAGCCGCTACCGCTGAAGAAGAAATCTCCGGACGTGAGGGGCTGGAAATGGTAGCACCTGAATTACCCGAAATTTCGTTTGCCATTGTAGGCGAACCTACACAGATGCATCTGGCAGTAGCAGAAAAAGGGTTGCTTGTATTGGATTGTACTGCTCATGGGAAATCAGGCCATGCGGCACGAAACGAAGGAGAAAACGCTATTTATAAAGCCATTGAGGATATTCACTGGTTTCAGACTTACCAATTCCCTAAAGTATCTGAGAACCTAGGGCCTATCAAAATGACTGTTACTATTATAGGTGCCGGAACACAACATAATGTAGTGCCTGATACCTGTAAATTTACAGTTGATATCCGGGTAACAGAACAATACACACTTGAAGAAATTATTGAAACCGTAAGGAAAAATATAAGTAGTGAGGTAATACCCCGCTCTATTCGTCTGAAACCCTCGAGTATACCGATGGAACACCCGATTGTGCAGGCGGGTATATCAATGGGGCGTGATACTTATGGTTCTCCTACTACTTCTGACCAGGCTCTATTAGATTGTCCGTCGTTAAAAATGGGACCCGGAGATTCAGCCCGCTCTCATACAGCTGATGAGTATGTCTATATAGATGAAATAGTAGAGGGAGTTCAGTTGTATATCAAGATGCTAGAAAAGGTAATTCTTTAAACCTAAAGTATATTATGGGACAGCCAGATAAAAAAAAATATTATTCGGTAGAAGAATATTTTGAATTGGAGAACAATAGCGAAGAGCGTCATGAATATTATAATGGTGAAATCTTTGCTATGGCTGGAGCTATTTTAAATCATAATCGCCTTATTCGGAAAATTGGGTCAATTTTAGACAGGCAGCTAAAGAAAGGGTGTGACGTTTTTGCTGAAAATGTTAAGTTAGAAGCCATCAGGAATATGTATTATGCTTATCCTGATTTGATGCTTACCTGTGAACCAAATGATCTAAAGGAAAAATTATTCATTCGTTGTCCAAGTCTAATTATAGAGGTATTATCTGAGTCAACTACCCGATATGACCGTGATTTCAAACTAAGGCAATATAAAGCTATTCGTTCTGTTCAATACTATATGCTAGTTTCACAGTATGAGATTCGTATTGAATTATATAGTCGTTTAAATGATTTTCAATGGCAATATGAAGATTTTGCAGAACTTAACCAGACTATTAATTTAGAGAAATTAGATATAATATTATCTTTAGCTGAAATTTATAATAACATCATTTTTGACTCTACCGAAGAAGCCAATACTCATTAATGAATATCATTTTTTACTTTTTCGCCATACTTTGCGGGGTAGCCAATAGCATTCAGTCAGGTGTGAATGCTGAACTCCGCAAATCTATAGGTAACCCAATCTATTCAGCCATCATTTCTTTTTGCATTGGACTGATGACCTTAATTCTGATAACGCCTTTTTTTAAAGAACCCGTTCCCTCTTTAGCATCGCTTAAATCTGTTGCCTGGTGGAAATGGACGGGGGGGCTTTTAGGGGCTTTCTTCGTAACCACTGTTATTTTAAGTATTCAGAAGATTGGGTCTGCCAATATGCTTGCACTCATTGTGGCAGGGCAACTAATAACTGCTATGACACTTGACCATTTTGGTCTATTAGGATTCAAAATACACCCTATCAGCTTATGGCGTATTATTGGCGGTGTGGTAACAGTAGTAGGGGTTTATATGATAGTGAAAAACTAATAACAGAAAGCATGGTAAGTTACTTTTTTATTATGCTTTCTACCACTTCCATTATTTTTTGGGTGGCTCCCACATTTCCTAACACATAACTGCTGCATATTTCAGCAGTTTTAACTCTGTTCTTTTCATTGGCTTTTAACGACTGATATAAAGTTTTTAATTCTTCTGTATTTTCAACAGGAAAAGCTCCGCCCAAATCAATTAACTCGTTGGCCTCCTGAAATTTCTGATATGATTTATTACCAAAGAAAATGGGCATTCCGAAAGTAGCAGCCTCCAGAATATTATGCAGACCTTTGCCAAAAGATCCTCCGATAAATGCATATTCGGCATATTGGTATAGAGAAGAAAGCATACCGATATTATCAATAAACAGCACGTTATAAGCAGCCAGATCTTTTACCTCATCCGTATCCGAAAATAGCACCGATTTAACTGACAATTGTTTTCTCCAGATGTCAATCTCTGCGTCGTGAATTTCATGTGGCGCTACAATAAATTTCGTACCATCATTTAATTCATTTATCATCGGCATCAACACATCCATATCAGACTGCCAGGCGGAGCCTATGATAAATATCTGATGGCCGTTTTTGAACTCCTTTACTACAGGGATATCCTTTCGGTTATCTACAATCTGTTTAACACGGTCAAAGCGGGTATCGCCTGCCAGTGTGACATTTTCAATATCTATACTTTTTAATAGTTCTAATGAGCTTTCATTTTGCACCAGAATATGATTAAACTGATACAAAAGTCTTCTGTAAAACCCTCCATAAAACTTAAAAAATACCTGATTGGGCCTGAAAATAGCCGAAAATGAAATAACAGGAATCCTGCATTTGTTTAACTCGCTCAGATAGTTTTTCCAGAATTCGTATTTTACAAAGAAGGCAATAGCAGGCTGAACGATTTTTACAAATTCCCTGGCATTTTCAGGAGTATCCGCAGGCAGATAATAAATATAGTCTGCGCCTGAATAACTTTTCCGGATTTCGTAACCTGACGGAGAGAAAAAAGTCAGTAAGATTTTATAGTCTGGATATTGTTTCCGGAAAGCCTCTAAAACCGGGCGTCCCTGTTCAAACTCGCCTAAAGATGCACAATGAAACCAGGCTACTTTAGCACTTCTTGACCTTAACTGTCGCCGCTCTGCGTCTGCCTTTATCTTATTAAATAACTTATTTCTGCCTTCCGTCCAAAGCTTTGCTTTTTTATTAAAAGGAGATATAAGCCTTAGCAGAAAAATGTAAGAATAGATAGACAGGTTATAAAGAAAATCGAGTAACATACAAATGGCTGATTAAAAACCTGATATTGGTATTTATAGAACAAACCTACGAAAAAGCTTCGAGAAAGTATATTTTAAACATATTTCGTCTTTAGAGTCAACCAGTCTTCAAACTATTTACTGGTCTTTTAAATGGTATTCGGCTGGTAGTTTCAGTGCCCCTAAATCAGAATACAGAAAATAGGATAAAAAGAAGAAAATATAACCATATAGCCTACGCACACGCCACTCTTCACAATTATTTAAAGAAAATCAAAATATTTTTATGAATTTAGAGTTATAATGGCAATTATAACGGCTAACATTTACGTATGCCCAAATCATGATGTGCTTTAATAATTAAATTCAGTTCCATTTCCCCAAAAAGCTATTGTTTCATACAAAATCCGGGAAATGTTTAAAACACCAATTAACCCATGTCTTTCCTCGAACGTTTAAAAAACTGGTTCCGTTCTGAAATACCGGCAGATGTCCCCAATTATGAGACACCTGCCATACCAAACGAACCTCAGAATGAATTAAATAATCCGGTTTCGTCTGCTTCAGAATTAACAGTTCAAGCTACAGAAGCTCCTTTGACCCCTTTCTGGTTAGAAAATGAAGACGCCCTTAGAGATGAAGGCGTGATTTTTGGTTTGTCTGAATCAAAAGCAGAGGAGAAAATAGGTGCCATAAAAAATTATTTTTCACATAAAGCAGCCGATTTAGAAAAAACGGTTGAATATTTTTCTGAGAAAATCGGAGAATTAAATCTTTTCATTGAGCAAAAAGAGACACGTATCAACGAACTGAAAGAAAAAGGTCTAGCACTTGAAAACCGTCAGGCTGAAACCCATTATCTGCCACGTACTATTGTCGGCCTTTTGTTATCATTGGCTATGTGTGTAGGTAATTATTATCTGATAGATGAGTCTATTCAGCCAAATTTCCCTCAGAATCATCTATTTGTTGCCCTGGGTGTTTTGCTGGCAGGTATGTTTAATTTATTCAATCCGAAATCACTTTTCCATGAAAAAGATACGCCTGTTTCTTGGAGAAATATATTAGAAGAAGTAGGCATGCCTTTGGCTGCCTCTGTTTTTGTATTTGTTCAGGCACTAGAACACCAGTCTACCGCACGCGCATTGGCCTTATTATTCTTTACGTTTTTCCTGTTTTTATTTGCAGGTAAATTATTGTTGAGCAACCTGACTGTTACCAAAAATGATATGAGTTTGTGGCTGGGCAACCGAAAGTTAAAAAGTGATAAAGTAAATAAGGCTGAGTTGTGGGAAACAGAACTGAATCAGTTGAAAAATGAGATTGACGACCTAAGAGTACAAAAATGGAAAATAGTTGATGAGTTGAAAGCCCCCGAAGCTGAATTGAAACGCCTGAATGAAAAACGGGATATGATGATAAAACTTTTTGAAAGTGAGTTTAATCTGGCCAGAAGCTATCGTGAAAAACTGACCAGTAAACAAATCAAGAAGATTTTAGAATAACATTGTTCAACACTTGAAAGCTAAATAATATTAGCACTAAAAATATGGAAAAAGACAAAGATAACGAATATTATACAGGTGATTATCAACATGGGTATATTACCGGCATTGAGAATGTAGACAAAGCTACATATGAAAGTTTCCTTTCGAGTCATGTCAGTTATGAATGGTTACAGGACCGCATTGCTGAAAAACGCAATGAAATAGCTGAAATTGATGAGACTATCAAACATAGCAAAGAAAACCAGAAAGTAGCCTATGACAAATTGCAGGAGCATACGCTGGCAGTTAGTACACAAACCCAGCATATAGGCTATATTCAGAAAGAAATTGATACCAATACGGAAAGAATCAATTTTCTAGATGAAAAGCGTAAAAAATCAGAATCGCCTTATTCTTTGTTTGCAGGCATTCTTTATTTATTTGCAGGGGTAGCTTTTGTAGCGGGTGATTTGATTATCTCACACGAAATTGTGGCGTATGCCCTTAATATCCGCAATAATTTTGAAGCATGGGCATTTGCTATTGGTTTAGCGATGTTGTCTATCTTATTAAAACCTGCCTATGAGCGTTTGGTAGAGCAGCCATATCTGACTGATTACAATGCCAAAACCAAAAAAGTCTATGGCGTGTTTCAGGGCTTCTTATTGGTTTTCTCTATCGGTACTATGCTTGTCTTGGGTTGGTTCCGTTATGAAGCTTATAAAACAGATAAACTGAAAGAAGGTATCAATAAGCAGATAAAGGCGATGCAGGTAAACACTATACCACTAGACCCAAGCTCAGCACAACCTTCTGACAACCAGGCGCTTATTCAGAAAATGGACGAGCAATTAAAGGCTTATGACAAATTAAATATCGATTTGGTAAATAGCCCCTGGGCTTTGATGTCATTCGTTTTAAGTGGTATCCTGTTTGCCATTGCCGGGGCTATCTGTTTAGGTATTGCCTTACCTGTGATGCAGTCATACTGGTACAGGTGGCTACAGTCAGGGCCAACTATCAAACGATTGCGCAAGAAAAATGTAAAGCTTACGGATGAATTGAAAGGAGCAGAAAAGGTTTTGTCGGAACAAATGGCGCAAAAGAATATTTTAGAAAACGACCTGGTCAATTTACCTAACATTGCTGAATTGAAAGAGGAAAAGAAAGTGCTATCAGCAGAAATCATCAATATGCTGGAACATACCAGACAGGTAGATCAGGATCGTCGTATTAATTCATTTAATGATGGCGTTGCCAAAGGAGGTGCGAACCGGGGTGAAATGACAGACGAAGAATATGAAGAGTTCCGAACGGCAACCATCCGCCAGATGCGCAATGCACAGGACTCTAAATCTGACTCGGGGTCAAAAGTATACCGCAATAATGGACTTCGTCCGCATCAGGCGCTTCGTAAAGTAATTACAGAGCAATTTAATAACCAGAATCCTAACTAAGTCGATTGGTTATCGAAAGATATAAAGTAGAAACATGTCAATCGTGTTTCTACTTTTTTTGTTATAGTCGTTTACGTTCAGATATTTTACTATTTTTGTGCCGGAATTTATCATATATATCATACATGGAATCAACAGAAATAAAGAAAATCCCTTTAAGTGATTTGCACGAAAAACTAGGTGGGAAAATGGTACCATTTGCAGGCTTTCTGATGCCTGTCCGCTATTCGTCTGATATCGAAGAACATAATTGTGTGCGCAATGGTGTAGGTGTTTTTGATGTGTCTCACATGGGAGAGTTTATGTTGACCGGAGAAAAAGCGCTTGATCTGATTCAGAGAGTATCCGCCAACGATGCGGCTGTTTTATATGATGGCAAAGTACAATACAGCTACCTACCTAATAAACAGGGTGGTGCCGTAGATGACCTTTTGATTTATCGCATGAACGAAAACTGGTATTATCTTGTGGTGAATGCTTCTAATATCGAAAAGGATTGGGACTGGATTCAAAGCTATAATACCGATGGTGTGAAAATGACCAATGTATCTGATACTACCTGCTTATTTGCTGTGCAAGGGCCAAAGGCATTGCCAACGCTGCAAAAGCTAACGGACTTAGATTTAGGCTCGATGGATTATTATACTTTCCAATCAGGTAAAGTAGCCGGAATAGAGCCTGTTATCGTATCGGCAACCGGATATACCGGAGCCGGTGGTTTTGAACTATATGTGAGTAATGATAAAGCTGAAGAACTATGGAATGCCATATTTGAAGCAGGTGCTGAATTTGATATTAAGCCTATTGGCCTGGGCGCAAGAGATACCCTTCGCCTGGAAATGGGCTATTGCTTATATGGTAATGATATTACTGATACCACTTCACCCTTAGAAGCAGGTTTAGGCTGGGTGACAAAATTCAACAAAAACTTTGTTAATTCAGCTAATCTGCAAGCCCAGAAAGCGGCAGGCTTGAAACGTAAACTGGTAGGTTTGGAAATGGTTGACAGAGGTATTCCCCGCTCTCATTATGAAATCTGCGATGCCAATGGTAATAAATTAGGTGAAATTACTTCGGGTACTATGTCGCCAACCTTGCAGAAAGGTATTGCGATGGGCTATGTACCTACAGAATACTCAAAAGTCGGGACAGAGGTATTTGTCAAAGTAAGAGATAAGCTGTTGAAAGCTGTGGTGGCGAAGATGCCTTTTGTGAAGCCCGGGGTTTAAGTAACTATTTAGTTTTGCTGCCAAATGAATCCCTGTATTGAACCGAAAATCTGTTACAGGGATTCATAGTAAAAATCATTATAACAATTTATTTTGAACCCCATACAGTATCAGGTCTGCACTGTTTTTAGAATTTGTCCGAGCCAGCATGTTCTTACGATGGGTATTGACAGTATGAGTACTGATAAATAGTTTTTCGGCAATCTCGTTGCTACTTAAGCCTTCAGCAACCCATTTCAGTATTTCAATCTCGCGTTTGCTCAACAATTTGTTATCATCTATTTGCAGATAAAATTCAAGCCTGCTTTGGTCTTCCCATTGGTTGGTCTCTTTGTTAAATACCTCCAAATGCTGCCTCACCTGGCTTTCTTTGATAATATTGGTGAAATCCATACAAAATCCATAAAAACCCAGTGGGAACCCTTGGTTGCTGCGATGAGAGATATTATACTGCTGAAAAAAGTACCGTTGTTTTTTATGCTGGTCAAGCCAGGGTATCACAAACTTAAGCCTGATTTCAGATAACTCAGTGTTCTTATGTTCGGTAAAAAAAGTAAACTGTTCCTGCATGGCCTTCCGACTAATGTGGTCGGGAGATTGAATATGATAATCCACGTACTCCATCCCTCCTTCCATTACAGCCTCGTACCTGTGACCCATTACCTCATCAACGACATCACTTATAAACATATATTTTGATGTTTGCATATCCGCCACAAAAAAACAACCAGAAGATCTTTTAAAAAAATAATCCATTTTTCTCAACTCTTCAACATGTGGTGAATAATTAAAAGGAGGATATCCCTCAATCCTGACTGATCTCAGATATTCTCGTAGTGCCGTTTGCGTTGTCTGATTTACGGGAGGCATAATTCTATAGAAAGATTTACTGACTTTAATGCAAAAATACTTAAAAATAGGTATTGTCTACACCTCCTCAAATTTACAATTTTGTATCTGTAAAGCAAATGCCTAAATAAAGAATCTTTGAACCCTAAATGCTATCTATCATTCGATTCCTTAAAAATTTCAACAACAGAAAATATATACATTGAGATTTCACTTTTAATAAGACTTAGTTTGTAAAGTATCGAAAATTAAATAATAAATCCGGTATAATATGGCTTAATAGTAATTTGAGGTATATAATAGAAATGACCTTTTCAACTTTTCGTCCAATATCAATTGTACTTACAGATTTAGCTCCCTTTTCTATTATTGAAATATTAACTGGCAAGCATCAAATATACTGTATGCTGAGATACCTTCTATTTGCCTATCATTTGGATTTGCGTGTTCATTTGTTATTAAACTCTAACTTATTTCTTTGGATTAGAAAAAGGTATATTTTGACTGCGACTGCTTCGTTTATTTTCACCGAAGCTCTTCTGCTACGATTCAAATAAGTGAATTGTCTCGCCCAAAATTTATCCATTTTCATCAATAAATAAAAAGTTTAAACAGGTTCAGTATAATACTATCGTCCTTTGGTCAATTAAACGCCTTTGCTCTACCAACCTACCTATTAAGAATTATGAGAAATATCACTCAGATTAATTGCAAATTGTGCGCAATAGGGTTTATCTTATTTGCTATCAATGTCAGCGCCCAAATGCAATGTGCCCCCGGATATGAAGCACGCCAGGTTAAATGCAGGAACAGTTTTACCGTACAGTGCTTAGCTGCTAACTACACTTGTAAACAATGCTGGATTTTGGAATTTGATCCATGTCCGGGAAGAAAAATGGGTGGTATGCAGATGGCAGATAGTTTCGAAAAGGCACTTAAAGCCGCCAGGAATGAAAGTGATAATTGGAAAAACGGTGAATGCCTTTTTTATGACAACCGAAACTTTAAAATCTATATTGAGGATGTCAATCTTTGTTTTACGCCTGAAGCAAAAGAAGCTGTAAAAACTGACCTTAGAAATAACATAATTGCCTTTCTGGAACGATTCAGACAAGAGATAGCCAATTACAGAAGAGTAGCCAGAGGCAGAGCCCCAAATTTAGGTGCTACTATACGTGAATACGAAAATGTCTTTGATAACGCTCAAACACATGCTCAAAATCTTGAAAACAGACTTGCTAGCCTAACCAATCATAACCTGTCTGAAGTAGAGCGTTTGTTTAAAGATGTTCAGAAAGAAGCCGAAAGCCTTCGGAGTATCTGGGCAAATGATAGTAACTCTGAGAGAGTACCTGCTACCAACACCAGTGGTTCATCATTCTATTTTTTCATGACAACCTCTCTTAATAGGGGGCAAACTTTCGAAAAACCTACTGATGTGATTTCAGCGCCTATAGAATACACGGGGAGTATAGATGATGATTTGACAAGATTCAAAAGTCTGTTTATTCAACAACTGAATCAACAATTACCAGCTTCAACTGGAGTCCGAAATCTTATTCCAGGTTTGAGAGCAGACCAGATTACCATTGTAATGACCAAGCCCTATTCAACTACGCTACTACATTCAACGTATGAATGCCAGGAGGCTATTAATGCCTATATTCAGAAAGTAAAAAAAGATAATGACATATTTCCGGAATTAACTCCTAATTTCTATAAACTCAAATAATAATGAAAATACGTATCCAAATTTCCGTTAGCGTTATTTTAATCATTCTTGTAAGTCTAAATTCATTTGGGCAGCTTCCTTCTCAAACCGACGCTTATCGTAAAGCTGCTCAAGCATATAGAGAAGCTGCCAACAAAACCAATTGCTCTGACAGGCGTAAGGTACTTCTGGAATATGCTCAATATCAGGACAAATTTGCCGACTATTTAATAAATTCTACAAGGGGAGCCGCCACTGAGCCGGTATCTCCTACAACACGTATACCTGACTGCCCTGCGGATATGCCCGGTGGAAGCGGAGGTTCATCAGGAAGTCAGGCTACTTCTGGCGGTTCATTGAATAATTCGTCAGCTAACAGGAGCTCTCTTCCGGTTGGTAGTCCAGGCAATAACAATATAAATTATGATACAATTAAATCGACTTACGAAAATTCAAAAAACAGCGGCAAAAAAGAATCCGGAGCATTGTTTGATGCATTTATTGCAGGTGCCCAGGCAGCTCCTGATGCTGAAACAAAAAAAGTATTAGCAGGGGCAGGCGTAGTACTTGGCGGAGTTTCTGCTCTTGCTGAAAGGGCAAATGAAAAAAGCAAGAGAAGAAAAATGAATACTTATGAAAAACAGAAGCAAATGGAAAACTCCACCAATGAAGAGGCCGTAGAGCAAAATGTCCATTCTAATGAAGCTCCTTTAAGACCCTATTCCGGCACAAACGACCTTTTCCCAAATTCGCCGGCATCAAGACCAACGTTGAGTCGAATTGAGATTGATAATCGTCTGCATTATTTAAAATCAGAAATCTCCTCAGAGATAGCGGGCATGGTTTTATCAAGAACGTTGTGGGGTCTGGTTGGTATTACCGGGGTAACAATTTTTGCAGTCAGTATTTCAGATACGAGTACACCAGATGCTGTTTATGCTGCAATAACTGGAGGCGCTGCAGGTCTCGCTTTAGGTGCATATGGTATCGGGAGAATATTTGCTAAAAACAAAAAACTACGAGCTTTAAGACAGGAACAACTTGATTTATTGCAGACTAAGCAAGGGTTAACATATAATATAAAACCATATTATGGTAAAATCTTCGGGCAGAATTCTATCGGTGTTCGGATAAATCTAAATTTTTAATTGTTTTGTCTGATTTAGCAAGCCATTGATAGTAATGAAAAAGCCTGCGTCTATTGATAAAACACAGGCTTTCATCGAAATAAATATCCTTAACTCACAGGCCCACCATTCCAAACCGCCTTATGTGGTTGTAAAAGCGCCAGACTTCCGTCGCGGTCTTCTGCCATCAGAATCATACCGTTTGATTCTACACCCATCATTTTACGAGGTGCAAGGTTTGCCAAGAAAGTTACCTGTTTGCCTATCATTTCTTCTGGTGTAAAGTATTTGGCAATACCACTCAGAATTGTTCTTTTTTCGATACCATCATCAATCAGAAACTTCAAAAGCTTATCACTTTTCGCCACTTTTTCTGCTTCCAGAATAGTTCCCACACGAATATCCAGTTTTGCGAAATCATCGTATTGAATGGTCGCTTTCAGCTCAGGCACTACCTTTGTTTCGTCTTCTTTCTTCTTATTTTCTAATTCATTCATCTTTTTTGTATCCAATAATTTCTGCACTTGCTTTTCAACAGTACTATCTTCAATTTTTGTAAACAGCAATTGAGCCGGATTCAATTTATGGCCTGCCGTTAATAAATCTACTCCACCAGCTCTTTCCCAATTCTGCGGGTCAAGATTCAACATTTCAAAGATTTTGGCGGCTGTAAAAGGTAGGAAGGGCTCACTGACAATGGCTAAACTTGCGCTTATCTGCAAAGCAATGTTCATAATGCTACCTACCCTTTCAGGGTCTTTCTCTTTCCACGGTTCGGTTTCTGCCAGATACTTATTTCCTAAGCGGGCTAAATCCATCACCAGATTCAATGCCTCACGGAATTTATAATTACTGATAGACTCGCCTATTGCTTTCGGAAAAGCCATCAGCTCTTCTAAAACCTTTGTATCAACTTCTTTCAACACCCCTTTTGCAGGAACTACCCCACCAAAATTTTTGTGTGTCAAGACCAGAGCACGATTAACAAAGTTTCCGAAAACCCCTACCAATTCGCTATTCACACGGGTTTGGTAATCTTTCCACGTAAACTCGCTATCTTTGGTTTCAGGAGCATTGGCTGATAATACATAGCGGAGTTCATCCTGTTTATCTGGGAATTCTTCCAAATATTCATGCAACCAAACCGCCCAGTTTCGTGATGTAGAGATCTTATCTCCCTCCAGATTCATAAACTCATTGGCAGGCACATTATCAGCCAGAATATAAGACCCTTCCGCCATCAGCATAGCAGGGAAAATAATACAATGGAAAACAATATTATCCTTGCCTATAAAATGCACCAGTTTGGTATCCTTATTTTTCCAGTAATCTTCCCAGTTTTTGCCGTTCTGGTCAGCCCATTCTTTCGTAAAAGTGATATAGCCGATAGGAGCATCAAACCAAACATAGAGTACTTTACCATCTGTATCCGGCAAAGGCACTTTAATTCCCCAGTCAAGGTCACGGGTCATGGCACGGGGTTTCAAGCCCTCTTTTAACCATGATTGACATTGGCCAAGCACATTGGTTTTCCACTCTTTATGGCTATTGACATACTTTTCAATATCCGGCTGCATACGGTCAAGCGGCAGGTACCAGTTTTTGGTCGGCTTCATGACAGGTTTTGAGCCTGATAATGTAGAGTGTGGATTCTTCAATTCGGTTGGTGAAAGCGTTGAGCCACAACGCTCACACTGGTCACCATACGCATTAGGATTTCCACATACCGGACATTCTCCTGCTATATATCTATCAGCCAGAAATTGTTGGGCTACTTCATCATAATATTGTTCGCTTGTTTCTTCATCAAAATATCCTTTATCATATAGAGTCGTAAAAATCTCCTGCGAAAGCTGATGATGTGTCTGATTAGACGTACGTGAGTAAATGTCAAACGATATACCAAAATCGTAAAATGACTTTTTGATTTGCTCGTAGTAAAAATCTACTACCTGTTGTGGAGTTTTGCCTTCTTTTTTGGCTTTAACGGTAATAGGTACGCCGTGTTCGTCGGTACCACTGATAAAAGCTACATCGGCACCAGTCGAACGAAGATAACGTACATAAATATCAGCAGGAATATAACAACCCGCCAAATGCCCGATATGAATAGGGCCATTGGCATAAATCAAGGCTGCTGTAACAGTGTATTTTTGCATAGGTAATGGTATTGTGTGATTTTAGTAATTAATTAACGAGAAAAAGCCTCGTTTTGATTATACTAAATCACGCATTTTAAAAATAAGTTCGCAAAGTTACAGTATTAAATGATTTTTGAGTAGAGTAAAAATAAGAATCGCTGCAAAACTTTGTTTGAGGAGAATACTTTTAAACAGCAAAAGCGATATTTTTATAAATCCTCTTCATGGAGACTTCCACCCCAAGAGATTGAAGAGGTAATTTGCCATTAATATCAGATACAATTGTTTCATGCCAAAGTCCGGGACGTTCTCTAAACCAAACTTCTGCATAACACTCATTCTGGCGAATCATTACATATTCCTTAAACGATTCAAGCGTTTTATATTTATCAAACTTACTTGTGCGGTCATAGCGCTGTGTCGATTTTGACAAAACCTCAACTACTAAAATCGGATTTATTAATAATAAATCATCATCATCCCAAAATAACGGTTTTTCACAAACGGCTAAAGTATCCGCATAAACACTTTCGTCAAGAACAGGCAAATATATTTTCTGATCAGAACCTAAAATCAGATAATTTTTCTGTGATTCTTCAATCGTATTAGTCATCTCAACAGCCACATTCATGGCTATTAAATTATGATTATATCTTGCGTTAGGCATCTTAATTATTTCGCCATTTATAAATTCATGTTTATACGCCGAATTACCCTCCTTTCGTAAATATTCTTCTAAAGTGTATTTACGAGCAGGTTTATGAAGGCTAAGTCTTGGTAAAAAATCACTTGTTCCCGTTGCCATCTTTCCTGAAGTTTATTTACAAATATAACCAGATTTTATATTTTAAACTTATGAAATATAATTTTAAAATATACTTTTAAAGCATACATATACCCAGCCTCTTTCTTTTTGCAAGGATTTACTATAAAATCCCAATCTAATAAAAATCCAATTCCTGGTCACCACTAAAATTGTATTATTAGCTTATCCCTGATAACCATCATATTTTATTGCTTCTAGCAAATATACCTTTGCAATGCTTTTGGACTATTAAAAGAACTTAATAGAACATTCAAATAATAGAGAGATTGATACCAATTTTTTGTATTTTTTTGTGTTGGTTTTCTTATTTACAAACCCAATAAATAGTATAATAATACAATGTCATTAGTAGGTAAAAAATATCCGCACATTAATACAGGTGCCGTAATCGACGGTGAAGAAATCGTCGAGAACTTCAGTTTAGACCAATATTTAGGTAAAAAGTATGTGATATTATTCTTCTATCCAAAAGATTTTACTTTTGTTTGTCCGACAGAGCTTCATGCTTTTCAGGAGAAATTAGGTGAGTTCGAAAAGAGAGGAGCAGTGGTAATAGGTTGTTCAACAGACACAGAAGAAACACACTTAGCCTGGTTGAATACACCAAAAGAGCAAGGTGGTATCCAGGGTATTACTTACCCGATTATTGCCGACACTTCTAAAGTGGTTTCAATGAACTGTGGTGTTTTGGGGGGTGAGTATGTATTCAACAACGAAACCAGAACATGGTCTTTTATTGGGAATCCGATTGCTTTCCGTGGTACATTCCTGATTGATAAAGAAGGTATCGTTCGTCATGAATCAATCAACGACTTGCCATTAGGCCGTAATATTGATGAGTATCTTCGCTTATTAGATGCGCAATTGCACGTAGAGAAATTCGGCGAGGTTTGCCCTGCCAACTGGGAAGAGGGCGAAGCAGCTATGGAAGCTACCAATGCAGGTGTTGCTAACTATTTCTCACAAAACTAATTTCCAATCTTTAAAATTTTTACGATTATGTTGATTGAATTAGCAGAAGATAATTTAGCTGAGATTGTTGCACAAAACGTTAAAGTAATGGTACAGTTTTCGGCTTCGTGGTGTGGCAATTGCAGACTAATGAAACCGAAATTCAAAAGACTGTCGAATGATAATGAAAGCACTGCTTTCGTGATTGTAGATGCAGAGAAATTCCCTTTATCAAGAAAACTGGCTTCAGTGAACAATTTACCAACCTTTGCCAGCTTTAAAGGCGGGCAACTGGTAAACCAGGTACAGACCAATAAAGAAGAACAACTAAAATCTTTGATAGATGAAATTACCCTTAATTAGACAGATTCAGCGTACTTCTTCGGTAGCTGAAATTGAGGCAGCTATCAAAGTGTTGGAAAATATTTCAGAAACACCTTCTTTGAAAGACGAAGAAATAGATGTGATTGGAGAACTCATCTCTAATTTTTGTGGTGCTTTGGAAGTACACCAAATGATAGCAGACGGTATGCCGGAAAAGGATGCCGCCAATACCTTTATGAAAAAAGTGCTCGGTTCAATAGATAGAGTATCCGCTTGATTCGCAAAACCTTCATCAACAAAAATGCCCTCTTATTGTGAGATTGAGGGCATTTTTTTATTAAAAACTGTGGTGCGAGCTTCCAGTTCGCACCACAATTATTATTTAGCTGTTTCCTCTTTCAAAGCCCTGCGCAATATCTTACCGACATTGGTTTTAGGCAATTCAGTACGGAATTCTATGTGCTTCGGGCATTTATAACCTGTCAGGTTCTCTTTGCAATAGGCTTTTACCTGTTCGGCTGTCAGATTCGGATCTTTTTTTACGATGAAAACCTTTACAGCTTCAGTAGATTTTTCGTCCGGTACACCAATACAGGCAACTTCTAATACTCCCGGACAAGTTGCTACTACATCTTCAATCTCATTCGGATAAACATTAAAGCCTGATACCAGAATCATGTCTTTCTTTCTATCTACAATCTTGAAATAGCCGTCTGCATCCATTACACCAATATCTCCGGTTTTGAACCAGTCTCTGCCTTCATCGTCTTTCATCATTACTTTGGCTGTTTCGTCGGGGCGGTTATAATAACCAGCCATTACCTGCGGGCCATTGGCACAAATCTCGCCTACTTCACCAACACCACCCCAGGTACCGTCGTCTTTCAGGATTCTTATTTCTGTGCTTGGCCAGGGTATACCGATGGTACCTATTCTGTTTTCACCTACTAATGGGTTTGATGTCAATACCGGTGATGTCTCAGACAAACCGTATCCTTCGGCAGGTAAATTACCTGTCATTTCTTTCCAACGATTAGCTACCACCCCTTGCAATGCCATACCTCCGGCAGAGGTAATCACGAGTTTACTGAAATCTACTTCCTTGATCTGTGGATGATTCAACAATCCATTGTATAGAGTATTCAAGCCTGTAAATACATGAGGCGGATTCTTCTTCAAATCTTTAATAAAGGCTGCCAGATCACGTGGGTTGGTGATGAGCAGGTTCATTGTTCCGGTTTTTAAAGAAGTAAGGGCATTCACTGTCAGGGCATAAATATGATACAAAGGCAAAGCTGCTACCACCACTACTTTACTATCTTTAATCTTGCTCGTCATTACACTTTGCCATACGTGATTAGCCTCCAGGTTAGCCACTATATTACGATGGGTCAACATTGCTCCTTTTGACACACCTGTGGTTCCTCCAGTATATTGAATGAAAGCTATCTCGCTATTTTTAAGCGAGGGTTTTGTCCAGTTCATACTGCTGCCCTTGTTAACAGCGCTCATAAATGGGATTGCCTGTGGGAGATTGTAGTCTGGCACCATTTTCTTCACAGTTTTCACCATAAAGTTTACAATTTGCTTCATCGGAAAGCCAAGCATATCGCCCAACTGCGTAACAAACACATGCTTAATAGAAGTCTTATCTATCACTTTTTCAAGGTTTGATGCAAAATTTGCCACTATCACAATAGCCTTTGCGCCTGCATCCCTGAACTGATGTTCCATTTCGCGGGGTGTATATAGCGGATTGGTATTAACGATGATCAACCCTGCTCTTAAAGCGCCAAACATAGCTACGGGATATTGCAAGCAGTTAGGCATCTGAATTACCAGACGGTCGCCTTTTTGTAAACCTGTACTTTGGAGATATGCTGCAAAATCACGGGAGTATTTATCCAACTGACCGAATGTTATTTCCTTACCCATACAAGAGTAAGCGGCATTATCAGCAAATTTCTTAAATCCTTCGTCCATCAATTCCAGTAATGACGGATAGGCATCAGGGTTGATTTCATAGGGTATCCCCTCCGGATAAAATTTTAACCAGGGATACTGTTGTGTTTTAACAGGCATAGCAGAGTTTAATATTTATAATAGTGAACAGGTATTGTATTTTTTAATGTAAAAATAAGACGATTTATTGAGATGAAAAGAGAAAAAATTAAAAAATATTCGGCAAGCATAATATTTTCAGGACTTATTGGAGGTCATTTGGGGGGTAAAACAGGATGATAAGCATCAAATAAATACCGATAAATAAAAATTACCCGTAACTGGTTAATAATAAATTATTTATATTGTTTTTAAAAAGAAAAAAACCTACCTTTGCAGTCCTTTTTCCAAAGGGTATTTTCAAACTAATTTCGACCTAAAAGCCCGGTAGGTTGATGTACAAATGGGCGCATCAAAAAATCAATATGTCACAAGTTGTAGAATTTGACTGGGACAAAGTCTCAAAAAGAGGTATCGGTAGCGGCTACTCCGCTGCTGAAAAAGCAGATCTTGAAAAACTTTATAGCGAAACGCTAACAGAGGTTGCCGAGAAAGACGTAGTAATGGCTACGGTTGTGGGTATCACTGACCGTGAGATATTATTAAACATTGGTTTCAAATCAGATGGTCTTGTTTCGGTTTCTGAGTTCCGCGATTTACCTAACCTTAAAGTAGGTGATCAGGTAGAGGTTTTCATCGAAAAACAAGAAGATGCTATGGGTCAATTGGTAATCTCTCGCAAAAAAGCAAGAGTATTGACCGCTTGGAACAACATCGAAAAATCATTTACAGAAGACGCTATCATCGATGCATTCGTGAAACGTCGTACGAAAGGTGGTCTTATTGTTGACATCTACGGAATCGAGGCATTCTTGCCAGGTTCACAAATCGACGTTAAACCAATCCGTGATTTCGATATTTTTGTTGGTAAGAAAATGGAGGTTAAGGTTGTGAAAATCAACCATACTAACGATAACGTAGTTGTATCTCACAAAATCCTTATCGAAAAAGACCTTGAAACGCAACGTCAGGTTATTCTTAATAACCTTGAGAAAGGTCAGGTATTGGAAGGTGTGGTTAAAAACATTACTAACTTCGGTGTATTTATCGATTTGGGTGGTGTTGATGGTCTACTTCACATTACTGATATTTCGTGGGGTCGTATCAACCATCCGAACGAATTGCTTAAACTTGATCAACGTATCAAAGTGGTTGTTCTGGACTTCGACGAAGACAAAAAACGTATTTCGTTGGGTATGAAACAATTGGAGTCTCATCCTTGGGATTCTCTGGCAGAAGGATTGTCAGTTGGTTCGAAAGTAAAAGGTAAGATTGTAAACATCGCAGATTACGGTGCATTCCTTGAATTGAAACCGGGTGTTGAAGGTCTTATCCACGTTTCTGAAATGTCATGGTCACAACACTTACGTAACCCATCTGATTTCTTGAAAATCGGTGATGAAATCGAAGCAGTTGTATTGACACTTGACCGTGAAGAACGTAAAATGTCTTTGGGTATCAAACAATTGACTGAAGACCCATGGACTAAACAAGATTTACTAAGCAAATATGGCGTAGGTACTAAGCATACCGGTACTGTACGTAATATGACTAACTTTGGTATTTTCTTAGAATTAGAAGAAGGTATTGATGGTTTAGTACACGTTTCTGACTTGTCTTGGACCAAGAAAATCAAACATCCGTCAGATTTCGTGAAAGTTGGTGATTCTTTAGATGTTGTTGTATTAGAGCTTGATGGTGAGAACCGTCGCCTGGCCCTAAGCCATAAACACCTTGAAGAAAACCCTTGGGATACTTTCGAGCACATCTTCACAGTAGGTTCTGAACACGAGTGTACAATTATCTCTAAAAATGACAAACAAGCTACTCTTGAATTACCTTACGGTATTGAAGGATATGCCTTGTTGAAACATTTGGCTAAAGCTGACGGTACAGTAGCTGAGGCTGGTGAGAAATTGCCATTCCAGGTGCTTGAGTTCCACAAAGAAGAGAAGAAAATCATGCTTTCTCACTCTAAAACCTGGGAAGCTCCTAAGGAAGATGAGAAAAAAGAAGCTAAAAAGAAAGGTGGAAAAGAAACAACTGCTTCTTCTTCGAATGACGAAAAATCAACACTTGGAGACCTTGATGCCCTTGCTGCATTAAAAGAGCAAATGGTAGAAGGTGAGAAAAAGAAACTTTCTAAAAAGAAAGAATCTGAGTCTGTATCTGAGTAAGATAAAGTATAAGTACAAAAAAAGGCTTCTCGTGAGGGAAGCCTTTTTTGTTTGTAAGCTGTTTCCAATTTGTACAAGTATTTATTAATATTCATGAAATAACTGTTCTTAGAAAATTTGTCGTCTCTAAAAATTTTCTCGAAAATAGTGCCTTGGATTTCTGCTTAATCGGGCCTTCGACTCCGCTCAGGCACCGATTTGAGAGGCTAATACTTTTTCGGATAAGACTAAAATGGCAATTACATTAGCTGTTGCGCCAAGCCCGGTGCCTGAGCGGAGTCGAAGGCACATGTGCGATGGTCTTTTGAGACACTCTACCGCCTATATAGTATATCTATATAAACCCCAATAATTTAAAAACTTTATATCTTGAATCTTAACTAATATCTTTCTTCCAAACCCATTTAAACCCTTACTTCACCCCGACAAATCTTTCAAAAAATTCATAAATCCTCAATATTCTATCTATCCTCTGGCGTACATTTCCTGTACGTGATAATTCATGAGTAGCTCCCGGCATACGAACGTACTCAACATCTTTACCAAGGTATTTCAGGCTTTTGAACATCATTTCTGATTGTATCACACCGGTGCGCAAATCATTTTCTCCATGCTTAATCAGGAATGGGGTTTTAATCTGGTTAATAAAGGTATAAGGTGAATTAGCATCTATTTTGGTTACTTTTTCATCTTCCCAGGGTAAGCCGAAGTAATTGGGTACTAATCGCCAGGCATTGGCTTCTCCCATAAAGGTTGTCAGGTCATATACACCACGTTGCGCAAAAGCTGCTTTGAAACGATGGTCTTGAGTAATAATCCAGGCAGTTAGGTAACCTGCATACGAGCCTCCGGTAATTACTTGTCTTGAAGTATCAACCCAAGCTTCCTTAGCCGCTGCGCTACAAGCGCTTAACGCATCTTCCTGCGGGCCTTTGCCCCAGTCACGATAGTTAGAGAACTGAAACTCTTTTCCATATCCTCCTGAGCCTCTTTGATTAGGATAGACTACTCCGTATCCTTGCGAACAGAAATACTGAAACTCATGCCACATTGATAATTCTCCCGGCCCCCACATAGCCGTTGGGCCGCCGTGTAATTGTAGTAATAGCGGATATTTTTTACCTGCCTCCATAAAAGTGGGCTTCATTATCCAGTAATCTACTTTTTCACCTTTTGAGTTGGTGTACACGTGCTTTTCAGGATAACTCAATTTTCTGTCTTTCAACCAGCCATCGTTATGTGCGCTTAGTTTTACGGGATTTTTCATAGCCAGATCAGCCATATATAATTCTGAAGGATTGGCTACCTCTGTTTTGGCAAAAACTATTTTATCATTAGTCAACTCAAATGGGCTATTGCCTGATTCATAATCGCTTAAACGTTCAATTTTACGGGTTTTAACATCCATTCTGAAAATGGGTATACCACCGTTGGATGCAGCAGATAGATATAAATATTTATTATCAGAAGTCCATTTCAGGTTACCTGGTACACGATCGAACTCTACTACTTGGCGATTGGTACCATCAGCGTTTGCAATAACTAATTGCCCGAACGAAAGCAAGTTAGGCGTATTCATCGTCATGGCCAATAGTTTGCCATCCGGTGATGGCTCAATGCCCGAAAAACTCTTACCGTTTTCCGAAACCAGCACTTTTCTATCAGAGCCATCAAGGGTCATGCTTATCACTATACTCTCCTGCTCACGGTCAGGATGTTGGTCGACATCTTTGCCACATACTGCCAATACGCTCTTGCCATCAGATGCCCAGGTAGCTTGCCCATACGACCAGAATCCGCTTGTGAGCGGCCTTGCTTTGGCATTCTCTTTTACATCAATAACGAAGATATGCGAGAAACTTAATTCGGGTTCTACAGTAGCTTCGCCCTGAAAATTCAGTCTATTTACCACTTTTGCCTTTTTATCTTCCACATCTTTATCAAGATATGCTCTTATTTCTTCGATACTTCCATCAGGATTGGCTTTTACTTTCTTGTCTTTAGTCAGAAATTCATTCTTTGGAAATCCCGGTTTTTCCAAAGACCATATAGGGCCTGCTTTCGATGGATTCAAGGTTGAATCCTTCAGTAATTCATTAAAGGAGATTCCGCCACTAAACAGGATCTTTGAACCATCAGGTGAGAACGACGGACTACCTGCACCATATTTAGAGTTAGTCAATTGCCAGGCCTCACCCCCATCTAAAGGCATGATAAAAATCTGTCCTTTGCCTTTGGTAGCTCTTACGAATGCTATGGTTTTGCCATCAGGAGAGAAAGTTGCCTGAGAGGCGCTCTCATTGCCACGAGTCAAGGCTTTTGGTGTGCTACCAGCCTGTAAATCTATCAGATACAAATGTGTGCGGTAATCATACTCCAGATTATTATCAGCATTCGTTTCAATGGTTCTTAAACCATAAACTGCCTTTTTCCCGTCAGGTGAAGTAGCAATGGAAACCACTTGTTTGATTCTGGTTAAATCTGATACTAAGACTTTCTGTGAATTGGTTTGTGCAAATACTAAGTTTGAAATGAAGAGTAGTGTCAGGAGTATTCTCATAGTAGTTTGTTTTGAGGTTCGTTCGGTAAAAATACAAAAAGAAGAGAAATTAAAAACAAAAAACCGCAGGCACCTCTCAGTACCTGCGGTTTTGTATGTAAACACTTCCGATTGATTAGAATCTGAAATGCGAGAATGCTTTGTTAGCTTCTGCCATACGGTGCGTATCATCTTTTTTCTTCACTGCTGCACCTTCACCTTTTGAAGCCGCAACGATTTCACCTGCCAAACGCTCTGTCATGGTTTTCTCTCCACGTTTACGTGAATAGTTAATCAACCATTTCATTCCTAAAGATTGTTTACGCTCCGAACGTACCTCTGTTGGTACCTGGAATGTAGCACCACCCACACGACGGCTTTTTACCTCTACCGATGGAGATACGTTGCTCAATGCTTTTTTCCAAAGCTCCAAGCCATTTTCTTTTGTACGTTTTTCTACCAGTTCTAATGCACCGTAGAAAATACTGTAGGCAATACTTTTCTTGCCATCGTACATCAAGTTATTAACAAATTTTGTTACTACTACATCTCTGAATTTAGGATCAGGTAATACGTAACGTTTTTTTGGTTTTGCCTTTCTCATTTTTTTAAATAAGGTTTCGTTTTGAAAACTAATTCACCCTGAACCATTCAGGATTACTACCCCGTAACTAAACGATTTTCCGTAGTGACGGTACTAAACATAAAAGCGATTATTTTTTCTTACCGCCGCCTTTGCCGCCTTTTTGTGGAGCTGCAACCTGACCTGGTTTAGGACGTTTCGCACCATATTTAGAACGACTTTGTTTACGATTGTTCACACCTGAAGTATCAAGGGCTCCGCGAACAATGTGATAACGCACACCCGGAAGGTCTTTTACACGACCACCACGAATCAATACGATTGAGTGCTCTTGTAGATTGTGTCCTTCACCCGGAATGTAGGCATTTACTTCTTTCTGGTTACTTAAGCGAACACGGGCCACTTTACGAAGTGCCGAGTTTGGTTTCTTTGGAGTCGTAGTATACACGCGAGTACACACGCCACGACGTTGCGGGCATGAGTCCAACGCTGGAGACTTCGATTTCCAAGTCATTTGCTCTCTACCGTTTCTTACTAATTGCTGTATAGTAGGCATTTTGTTTTGAAAATTATTTTTCGTTTAGTTACTAAATTCCAAATAGGGCTGCAAAGGTACGACCTTTTTTTGAAAACATAAAACAGTTTTCGAATATTTTTGCCTTAAATCCCCCTTATTATCAATAATTTATCAGAAAAAGGCTCTATATACCAGTAAAAGCCCTGTCATTTTAATATCGGTTACCAATTAAAGATATTATTTAAAAATATGTAAATTGCATACCAAATATTCAAACCTGAGGGTATGTTTATTAAGATTAAAAAATAATCGTTCTTTAAAAATTGTCGAATCCGTCTTTTAGATTTGAGATTGAAAGAGTGATTTGTATAAAATCAAGAAAGCTTATCTTTGATAGAAGAACAATTTCAGAAGTTGTGGTGGTAGGAAAACTAATATTCGTCACAGGCTTAGAGCCTATGTAGAGATACAGTCCTACCACC
>CALRLN020000012.1:0-29625 GCA_943368675.1 Chitinophaga pinensis
ATTGCCTTTATTCCATCTTTTATTATCGGAACCTTTACAACAATATTGGGGTGGATTTCTGCCAGTGCCTCTCCTTCTCTGACCATCCCCTCAAAATCGGTAGAAATAACTTCTGCCGATATTGGTCCGTCTACAATTTCACAAATGGCTCTGTAGTGTTTCATTATGTTCTCATAGCCCGAGATACCCTCTTTCGCCATCAGGGATGGGTTCGTAGTTACGCCATCAAGTACTCCCAGGTCGTTAGCTTCGCTGATTTCTGCCAGATTAGCTGTATCAATAAAGAATTTCATTTGTTTAAGGTATAGTTATAAGTAAATCTGATTAGCACCCTTGTCCGTAATACGCATTTTTACCATGTTTACGCTCATAGTGTTTCATACGCAAGGTGTCTTTTATTCGTAGGGTATCCGGATTGATTTGTAAAGTAAGCAACGCCATTCGTGCTACTTCTTCCAGCACTGCGGCATTATAAACTGATTTTTCTGCATTTTTTCCCCAGGTAAACGGCCCGTGATTCTGTAATAAAACCATTTCTACTTCCTCGTGTGATAAGCCTTTGGCTTTAAACACATCAAATATCTGATTGCCCGTTTCAAATTCGTAATCACCCAGTATCATTTCATCTGTCAGTACAGGCGCACACGGAATATCCTGATGGGTGTGGTCGGCATGAGTAGTACCGAAAACAGGAATATCCAATCCAGCTTGTGCCCATGCTACGGCATAGGTACTATGCGTATGCGTAATACCGCCTATGTCAGTCCAGTTTTTGAAGAGTTGCGCATGGGTTTTGGTATCTGACGACGGACGCAGTTTGCCTTCTACCAGTTTGGCATCATAATCTACAATTACAATATCTTCTGCTGACAGTGTTTCATAGGGTACACCACTGGGTTTGATAGCAAATACTGCTTTTTCTCTATCTACGGCACTCACATTACCAAACGTGAACAATACCAGGCCCAGCTTTGGAAGCATCATATTGGCCTCGTAGCATTCTTCTTTTAATGATTTATATACGCTCATCTGTAAAATACTTCATTAATTTTAATATCATTCTTTATGCCTCTTATAGTTGTTTCTTTATCAATCACAACTAACTCAATATCAAGTATATCTGCCAGGTCTTCCATGTATTGGGTGGTAAGATTCTGGCTATATACTGTATGATGTGCCCCACCTGCCAGAATCCATGCTTCCAGTCCGGTTTTCATATCCGGCTGGGGTTTCCATAGCGCACGGGCTGTTGGTAATTTCGGGAAAGCCTCCGTTACTTCAACCGCTTCAACCTCATTGACAATCATACGAAAGCGGTTTCCTAAGTCAACCAGTGACACATTCAAAGCCGGGCCGGCTGATGCATTGAATACCAGCCGAACAGGGTCTTCTTTCCCTCCTATGCCTAATGGATGTACTTCGCATTTTACATCATTGGCTGCAATTGAGGGGCAGATTTCAAGCATATGAGAGCCCAGCACAAAAGCATTAGTCGGGTTAAAATGATACGTATAATCTTCCATAAAAGTGTTACCGCCTTTCATGCCACTTGCCATTAATTTCATTATATGCACCATTGCAGCGGTTTTCCAATCTCCCTCACCACCGTAGCCATATCCCGCAGCCATCATACGTTGTGAACCTATGCCAGGCAACTGACGCATGCCGTGTAAATCTTCAAAAGTATTGGTGTAGGCTGAATAGCCCCCCTCTTGTAAAAATGTTTTCAAGCCCAGTTCAATACGGGCTGCTTCAATTAAGGAGTTTCTTCTTTCACCATTCTTGCTTAATGATGGCATTAGCTCATAAGTATCTTCATATTCCTGCAAGAGTTGCACAATTTCAGCTTCAGAAATCTGGTTGATTACCTGTACTAAATCGCCTACGGCATGTGTATTTACTGAAAACCCGAATTTCATTTCTGCGGCTACCTTATCGCCATCTGTTACTGCCACCTGTCGCATATTATCACCAAATCTAACCACTTTCATGTTTTGCATCTGGTATTTGCCAACCGCAACTCTGGCCCAGATATTAATTTGCTCATGAACTGAGTCATCCTCCCAATGCCCTACTACTACTTTTCGGCTTAATCGCATCTTTGCCATGATATGCCCAAACTCCCGGTCACCATGTGCCGACTGATTGAGATTCATGAAATCCATATCAATCGTATCAAAAGGAATATCCCGATTGAATTGGGTATGAAGGTGTAAAATGGGGACTTGTAAGGCATTCAGTCCGCGAATCCACATTTTGGCAGGTGAAAAGGTATGCATCCAGGTGATGATACCCACACATTTTGGCGTATTATTAGCCTCTTTGCAGATAGAAAGTATCTCTTCCGGTGTTTTTACCACTGGCTTAAATACAATTTTTACAGGAATCGTTGATGAATTATCGAACGAGGTGGCTATAATCTGAGAATGTTCATCAACCTGTCGAAGGGTTTCTTCTCCATATAAGTGCTGACTGCCTGTTATAAACCAAACTTCAAAGGATTTTAGATTAAGCATTGTTTTCTGTGAATTTTCCTAAACGCTGGTATTTTCTATATAATTTCTGATACACTCCTACATATTCAGCACGCGGTTCATAACGGGCATCAAACCCTGACCCCATCGCTTTTTGTGCGTCAAATAAATTGGTATGCACTCCTGCCGCTACTGAGGCATTCATGGCAGCACCCAAGGCACAGGCCTGATCTGAACTAGCCACTTTAATGGGCATATTCAGGACGTCTGAAAGTGTCTGCATCACAAATGGCGATTTTTTAGCCACCCCACCGATAGCAATTACCTGCTTAATAGGCACACCTTCTTCCATAAATCTATCGACTATGGCCTTTGAGCCGAAAGCGGTTGCCTCTACCACCATTTTAAAAAGTTTTACCGCATCAGTTCCTAAGTTCAGACCCATAAAACCTGCTTTAAGTAAATGATTGGCATCGGGTGTCCGGCGACCATTAATCCAGTCAGTCGCTACAGGATCGTTTTCAGTAATAGGTAAAAGAGAGGCTTTTTCTGATAAGTGAGGTATAAGTTTCTGCGCTAATTCATCGGCTGCTGTTTCTCCTAGCAGTTCTCTAACAGGCTCAGTAATGATTCGCTGAAACCAGGCATAATAATCACCATAGGCCGATTGTCCGGCCTCCATGCCGAGCATCCCCGGTATAATTGAACCGTCAACCTGGCCGCAAATACCTTTAATAAGCAGATGTCCGATTTCGTCATTAGGTGCTATGAGCATATCGCAGGTGGAGGTGCCCATCACACGCACAAAATCGTATGGTTCAATCTCTGCCCCAACCGCTCCCATGTGACAATCAAAGGCCCCTACCCCAATAATCACGTTTGCTGAAAGCCCCAATTTTTCCGCCCATTCCTGCGAAATTTTACCCATTGGTTCGTCAGAAGTATAAGTATTTCTGAAAAGTCTTTCACGCAAGCCTGATAATAGAGGGTCGAGTCTCGTCAGAAACTCTTCCGAGGGCAAACCTTCAAATTCTTCGTGCCACATCGCTTTATGACCTGCCGCACAACGTGACCGCTTCATTGTCAGTGGGTTGGTATTGCCTGTAAGAACAGCCGAAATCCAGTCGCAGTGTTCCACCCACGAAAAGGCCTTTTCGCGAATGCCCGAATCTATTCTCAGCGTATGAAGTATCTTTGCCCAGAACCATTCAGATGAATAGATACCGCCCACATATCTGGTATAGTCAATATCCCAATGATGCGCCAGATGATTAATTTCTTCGGCTTCGGCATTAGCTGTATGGTCTTTCCAGAGAATAAACATACCGTTCGGATTTTCGGCAAATGCAGGCAGCATAGCCAGGGGTGTTCCGTTTTCGTCAACAGCTACAGGTGTAGAGCCGGTTGTATCTATCGAAATTCCGGCAATATTCTGTTTCGCCTCATCCGAAACACCCCGCAATGCTTCATTAACAGCATCTTCCAGACCTTCGAAATAGTCTAATGGATGCTGTCTGAACTGAGAGATTGAAGAATCACAATACTGGCCATTCATCCACCGTCTATAGTAGGCCACTGCTGTAGATAAACATTTTCCACTGAAAGTATCAACTACTAATGCCCGGACAGAATCAGTTCCGAAATCAACTCCTATTGTAAGTTTTTGCTCCATTTATTAACTATATGTGTTAAATTGACACATTTTATTTCATAAAAAATCAGCCCTGATACCTTGATACATGGTATCTACAATTGCATCCTGCTTTTTATATTATTGCGTCTGAGATAAAGTAGTGAAAGGCATTAAACTGGCTTTGATATTTCTCTTTGTCCAGTTGATAAAGAATAGCCTTTTTGGTAGTCGAATTTTGATTTTTTTCTCCCGTATCAATCAAAAGTTTGGTCGAAAGTATCTTACGGCTAAAATTACGTCTGTCAAGCGGTATATCATAAATTGCCTCATAAAGCCTTTGGAGTTGTGGAATGGTAAATTTTTCCGGCAAAAGTTCAAAACCAATCGGGTGTAAAGCGGCCTTATAACGTAACTGCTCCAAAGCCAGATTAACCATCTGGTTATGATCAAAAATTAAATCAGGCCTCTCTTTAAGATTTATCCAATACGCATTCTGCGCCTTGGCCTGGTCCTGATTATGCGCATGAATGTTTATCAGTGCAAAAAAACAAATCGAAACAGTGCGCTCAACAGGATCTCTCCCAACCTTGCCAAATGTCTTGATTTCTTCAAAATATATATCTTTTAGCCCGGTTAAATCATACAGAATACGGTTAGCTGCCACTTCCAGGTCTTCTTCAGCTTCCAGGAAACCACCCATCAAAGACCATTTTCCTTGTTCGGGCTCGAAATTCCTCTTGATCAAAAGTAATTTAAGTTCTTCGCCATCAAAACCAAAGACAATACAATCCAGTGCAACAAGTATTCTGGTAGAGTGAGGGTATTTATTCATTATATAATGTGCTGCCTAATATTTGCACAAAATTTAGTAATTCAATAGGGAAAACCAATAAAATTCGTGAAAATCAGTGATTTTCACGAATCAAATCAAAATTTAACCTAATTCAACAAATAATACAAAGTAAATAGAATTGTGTAAATATAACACAATTTTTTAATAATAAAAATGCGGCTGAATTATTTAAAAAAATCACTTTTTAATATTCAGAACAATTACCGAATAGGCTGGAATTGTAAGCTTTAATACCCCCTTTTCGAGCTTTGCTCCATTAAAATCTTTCACAGATACTTTATTGGGTTGCTCAAATGTATTGTGGTCAGTGATTTTTGCTGAACTCAGAATTTGTCCTGATATTTTTGAAAAATCTTCACCTCTCAGATTAATCGTAACCTCATGGGCCTTACTGTAATCAATATTGGTCAATGATACATTCAATGCGCCGGAAGCATCTTTTGAAGCAGATGCCGAAACCGCCGTTAACTTTTTGCCCTGAAAATCATAAGATGGCGACTCAATATTGATAGGCACAAGCATGGCATCCTGATGCACATTATACATTTTCATAACGTGATACGTTGGTGTTAACAGCATTTTTTCTTCATTCGTTAAAATAACTGATTGCAATACGTTTACAATCTGTGCTAAGTTTGCCCCACGCACACGCTCTGCGTGATTATTAAAAATATTAAGTGTTAAACCTGCAATCATGGCATCACGCATGGTGTTTTGCTGATACAAAAAACCCGGATTTGTTCCCGGTTCTACATTATACCACCCACCCCACTCATCTACAATCAACGCTATTTTTTTCTGAGGATCATATTTGTCCATAATTGTACTATGCCCTTTGATGAACTCATCCATTTGCCATGCCTCATCCATAATCTTGAAATACTGCGCTTCATTAAAGTCAACCGAAGGTCCTTTATCAGTCCAGCTAATGACCGAATAGTGGTGAAGTGCTACTGCTGCCAGCATTTTATGCGGAATATTTTTCATCAGCGTTTCTGTCCACGCATAATCACCGTCGCTTGCTCCTGAGGCAATCCGGTAAATTTTTGAACTATTGTCCCAATCAGTCATAAATGTGGCGTATTGTCTGTAAATATTGGCATAATATTCGGCGGTCATATTGCCCCCACAACCCCATGCTTCATTTCCTACACCCCACATTTTTACAGTCCAGGGTTTTTCACGCCCATTTTGTTTACGAAGTTCTGACATCGGGCTTCCCCCCGGATGATTTACGTAAGTAACCCAGTCTGTCAGGTCTTTAACTGTTCCGCTTCCCACATTTCCTGCCAGATAGGGCTCTGCTCCTATCCGCTCGCAAAGGTCAAGGAAATCATGTGTACCAAAGCTATTATCTTCTGTTACACCTCCCCACCACACATTCACCATTTTTGGGCGGTTAGCCTTTGGGCCAATCCCGTCTTTCCATTGATAAGTATCTGCAAAGCAACCGCCAGGCCAGCGAAGATTAGGGATTTTCAGGTCTTTCAATGCCTTAATTACATCGTTCCGGACTCCGGCCGTATTCGGAATTTTTGTATTGCCTTCGCCAACATAGATACCCCCGTAAATACAACGACCGAGGTGTTCGGCAAAATGGCCATAAATATGTTTACTTATCTGGGTTTTTGCCAAATCAGTATTAAGCGTAATTCTAGTCTGGGCTGAGGTTGTAAAAACTATGCACCCCACAATGAATGAAAGAAATGTTTTTTTCACTTTATTTATAGTTATGGTTGTAAATTCTTCAGGGTAGTATTACTATTTGAACAACAACTGGGCAAACTCCATCAGGTCATGTCTCCAGACAGGCCAGGTATGCCCCCCTGCATATTCACTGTATTTATATTTGACACCCATTTCATCAAATTTTTTCATCATAATCTGGTTATTAGCATGGGCAATATCTTCCTTGCCGCCCTGCGAAATCCAGAACTCTTTAAGGTTGGTATTTATTTTATCACTATTAGTTTTCATAAATTCATATTGAGGGTCAGATAATTTGGTATTATTAGCCCACCAGCCCGAACTGAAAACTCCTAGGTAATTAAACATGTCTGTATTTCTTACACCTGCATGAAGCGTTTGCAAGCCCCCCATCGAAAGCCCTGCCAATGCTCTGTTTTTACCATCTGTTAAAACCCGGTAATTTGACTCCACAAACGGAATTACTGCATTTTTTAATTCATTCTCGAAAGCCTTTAGGGCATTTTCACCGAACCCTGCTACGCCTCCACCCATGCCAATATTACCATCAACCATGACAATCAACATTGGTTTGGCCTTTTTATCGGCAATCAGATTATCTAAAATCAAGTCGGTTTTACCTTGTGTAGCCCATCCTCGCTGGTCTTCGCCACCGCCATGCAATAAGTATAATACGGGATACTTTTCAGTGGAAGCATCATATCCCGGAGGCGCATAGATATACATTTCACGCCAGGCATTTGAGGCCTTTGAAAAGTATTTTTTAATACGGATATCTCCGTGCGGTACATCTTTCAGCGCATAGAACCCTCCTTCTTTATAAGGAATTTCAATGCCGCTGGCCATCCGGCCCATACCGTAGAAAGATTCACTGGCAGGGTCAGCAATGGCTACTCCATCTATTAACAGAGAATAATAATGAAAGCCTCTGCTGATAGAATCGGTTGTAACTGTCCAGAAGCCGCTTGTATCTTTTACCATTTCATATTTTTTGCCTAAATCAATCTGTACCTTTTGGGCTTCCGGGGCTTTTACCCTGAATATTACCCGGTTATCAGGTAAAATCTGTGGGTACTTGGCATTTCTGATATTGCTTGCCGCTGGGGTTCCTAAGACAGAGTATCTGGTAAAATCTTTGGTACTGATGGGCTTAAATAAGAACTGTGAAAACATATAAAGTCCATTTTTCCAGACTTTAAAATCATGCACACCCGGCTCGATATAGTAAATATGAGGTACGTCTTTTTCATACAGATAATCATGCGTACGTTTGCTGAAAGTAATCAGTCCATCAGCATCACCACAGGAAATCCACAATAATTTGAGTTTTTTCTTAGCTTCATCGGGGCTAGGTACCAGTTCTTCCGGCCGCTTGGTATTAGGTGCCGAAGAGAAACCCCCTACCCAGGCAAATTTATCCAGATTACCCAAACCAAAATTGAGCGATTGCCCGCCACCCATCGAAAGCCCGGCAATAGCCCGGTTTTCACGGTCGGTAAGAACAGGGTATTTCTTTTCTACAAACGGAATGAGGTCATTCAACAAATCTTTTTCAAAAGTGGCAAAGGCTTCTACTTTTTCTTTGTCAAATATATTACCTATGGCGCGGTCATCTTTCATAGCTCTTCCGTTCGGCATTACTACAATCATGGGTTGTATCTTGCCTTCGGCATAAAGATTATCCAGAATCACAGGTGGGTTTCCACCTTTCAGCCATTCTTTTTCGTCACCACCAATACCATGCAAAAGGTATAATACCGGATACTTTTTCTTCTTGTCAAAACCCGGAGGGGTATAAACTAATGCTTTGCGGGCATTGCCAACGGTCTTTGATTCGTATTGAATCGAGTCCAGCTTACCTTTAGGTACACCTGCCCGCTCTTTATCAAATCCTTTGGGTACTTCTTTTTCGATAGTCTGGGCAAATGAAGAAATCATGATGCCCAAAAAACCAAAGAGTGATAGGAGTTTTTTCATATTGTTAATAATTTTGTTTCATCTATAAATCTATAATTCTACCGTTGGTACTTTAATGAAAAGAACCTGAAATTATCTTATTTTTTAAAAAGAAGAGGTGCCAGTTGATACAGGCTTCGGCGCCAGGTCTGGAACTCATGTGCAGTGCCCTCTGAAATATAAGATACTACATTGAACCCGGCATTTTTCAATTCTTCAGTTGCTTTTCTTACATTTTCAGGTCGCTCTTTGCTACCGCAACTCAGAAAAATAAGTTTTACCTTAGCTTTATCTTTGATGTCGGCAGGTGCATAAATACCACCGCTTAAAAGCCCGTAGTAAGAAAATACATCCGGATTATTAAGGGTAATTGTTTTTGTTTCCATACCACCCATAGACAGCCCAGCCATTGCACGATTGTCTTTATTGGCAATAGTGCGGAAATTCGCGTCTACGTATGGAATCAGTTCATCAAGTAAAACAGTCTGGAAAGGTTCAATTTTAAAATTCCGTATTCCTCCAGGCTTTACATCATTGGTCATACCATAGGTCATCACGATGATAAAGGGTTTTATTTTACCCTCACCAATCAGGTTATCCATTATTAAATTAGCATGTCCCTGGTTGCTCCATGCGGTTTCATCTTCACCCCAGCCATGTTGTAAATATAGAACCGGATATTTGGCTTTTGTGTCTTTCTGATAGCCCGGAGGAGTATACACAAATGCTCTTCTTGAAGTATTGGTACTAGGCGACGGGAAAAGGACCTGCTGCACATGTCCATGAGGCACATTTTTTAATGCATAAAAATCCTGATCATGCGCAGGTATCTCAATACCACTCTCCCAACGAACAGAGCCATAGTAATTAAGCGTACCGGGGTCGTTGAATTTTCCACCATCAATTCTCACATTGTAATAGTGAAAGCCCTCGTCCATAGGTCCTTCTGTTGTCCCCATCCAGGTGCCATCTTCAGCTTTGCTCAATTTTGTACCGCCTCTGCCACCAAGCCCCAGGCTTACCCTTACACTATCGGCAGCAGGAGCTACTATTTTAAAACGGGCATAACGCTGTGAATTGACCATCGGATACTCCTGACCTGGCTGGTTTAGGGATGAAGGCTTAAAGTCTTCAATTATAGCCGCTTGCTGTGCCTTAGCAAACGGGGCACTACCAGATATGGCAGTGAAAAATACTATTTTTAAAAATCTGTTTTTCATTGTTTTATGGGTTGATTTTATTGGCTGAATATTTAAACTTTACCTGAAAATTTCCTGCAACGAATGGGTCAAAAATAACTTGCAGTTCATCCAGGTATGTCCACCTGAAACAATAAGAGGTTCTAGTTTAATTTTCTTTTCCTGAAACATGGCAATATTCTGCTTCACGCTTTCATAAAGAAAATCTTCGGTTCCTACACTGATTGTAAATTTTTTAAGCTGTTTATTGATTAAATCGGCGTCAGGTTTCCAGTCTGTAAAATTCTTTTTAAATTCATCGGTAGCGGTATAAGGAGCATAAGAGCAGATATAACCAAACTTATCTGTATTCGTAAAACCAATGTTAAGTGTCTGGCCGCCCCCAACAGAAAAACCTGCTACCGCGCGATTTTTACTGTCTTTTGCCGCCGGATAATTGGCTTCAATAAAAGGAATAATATCATTGACTATTTCTTTAGTAAAATCAGGCATCGGACTTGGTCGCACATTACCGTATGGCATCACGATAATCATAGGTTTTGCTTTCCCCTGAGCTATCAGATTATCAGCAATCAGATTGGCATGACCGACTTTTGTCCAGGTTTCCTGCGTGTCGGAGCCTCCGTGAATCAGATACAATACCGGATACTTTGTTTTACCGCTGGCATCAAAATTTGGGGGTGTGTATACCATTAAATCCCGTGTACGTCCTAAAGTTCTGGAGTTATAATATTCGTAATGAATTTTACCATGTGGCACATTTTGCAGAGAATGCACAAGGGGAGTATTACCCTGAATATCTACAATACTGCGTTTAAAACGTTCATTGGCAAAAATGTAAGTATTGTTTGGGTCTGCTATCTGAACGCTATCCACATAAAAACTATACGGATAAATATCAGGTTTAATACCCGGAATAGTTACCGACCATATCCCTGAGGTATCCCTTTTCATTGACACTGGCGCCTTTAGAAACTCGCCTGAGAGTGTAACTCTTTGCGCTTTTTTAGAATAATAGCGGAAAGTTGCACTATTGTCAGCATGAACATCCGGCGAACTGATAGCAGGCGGTCTTTGCTGGGCAATTAGCTTAATGCCGGACATCAGTACAAAAAGACCAAACAGACTATATTTTTTCATGCTTATCATATCAATAGTTATTGGAATAATAAAGGTACGGTCTCATTCAGATACTTCTTCACGTTCATCCAGGTGTGTCCGCCATCGGTTACATAGCTTTTAAAGTTCACCTTTTTAGCTTTCAGATAATCTTCAAATTCTACGGTGCCGTTGTAGAGAAAATCTTCTGTTCCGATGCCCGACCATAGCAATTTCAGTTGCTTGTTGGTTTGGTCTGGATTGCCACCGATATGACTAAATCCTTTATCCATTTCAGCAGGTGATATATAAGAAGCATAGCTGCAAACCCAGGCAAATTTATCCATGTTATTAAAAGCCGCTCTCAGCGTTTGTCCACCTCCGCGAGAGAAACCCGCAATGGCACGATTTTCACGATTAGCGAATGTGCGATAATTTTTTTCGATATATGGTATAATATTGGTGATTAAATCAGTTTCAAAAAATTTGGCTCTTTTTATGGCATCTTCACTGTCCCGGTTCATGATGTCAGCAGGCTTTGATAATAGCTTTTGTTCGGCAATGCGGGCGGCGGGGTTTCCGTAGGGCATCACAACAATCATAGGTTTGGCTTTGCCGTCAGCTATGAGATTGTCCAGAATAAAATTGGTCTTACCAACTTTATAAAAGGTTTCCTCAGTATCAGTTGTACCGCTAATCAGGTAAAAAACGGGATACTTTTTTGCTTTTTCTTTGGTGTAACCCGGGGGAGTATACACAACCAAAGTGCCGGTTGAACCCTCCACAGAAGGATAATATTCGTAACTGATTGTACCATGAGGCACATCCCTTAATGAATACACAGAAGGCACATCAGCAGGAATTTCTACAAGGCTCGCCTTAAAACGTTCGTTCGGGAAAAAAGCCACATTGGCAGGGTCCATTACGCCAATTCCATCTACCTGAAAGTTATATGGATAAATATCCGGCTTAATAGGCTCAGTAGTAACACTCCAGATACCCTGGGCATCTTTTGTCATGGCAACAGGTGCCTTTAAAAACTGCCCGCTCAATTTTACTTCATTAGCCAGAGGGGCCAGATAGCGGAACGTTACCGATTTATCTGCATTTATCTGAGGAGAAATGATCAGGGGGCCTCTCGGTGGCTGACTCCTGACAAGACAAGGAATTGCCACTATTACAGAAAGCGCTAAGAATTGAGTGAATGCCTTAGTTTTCATAGTTTATAGTTTAGAGAATTATAATCGTCTTTTTATCAATAGGATAGCATCAGATTTTTATTGAGTTATAATGTCTACTTCTGCATATCCTGAAGCCGAGCCCTCCTGCGTATTTTTTATTGCCCGCAATTTGATATATCTCGCCTCTGTAGCTTCAAAATTTTTTATTTGCCAGAACGGACTGTTTTTTATGTTCGAAAACTCTCCTTCACTTACCAGTGTCCAAATTTTGTTATCTGCCGACACCTCAAACTGATAGTGCGTAATTATACTGGCATCAGCCCACCAGTTCTGGTCAGGCAGGTATTTGAAACCCACCAGTTTTTCCTGTTTTCCTAAATCAATGACCAAATCAACAGGCATTCCCTGGCTTTTATTCTGATGCCATGAGGTAGCAGGATTGCCGTCTAAAACCTGAGAAGCTTGCTGTTTATCGGTGCTTATTATTTTCCAGTTTTTGCGGGAAATATCAAATTTTTCCTCGCTCACTACACTCTTCTGTTTTGTAAACGGATTATATGCGATGGCTTTTATCTCAACCTTTCCTTCATTGGTGGTTACCGGAGAAGTGTACTTGCTGGCATTTGAACCGGGCATGGTGCCGTCAAGCGTATAATATATTTCAGATTCAGTATCACCAGGCTTAATGTGTATATTTCCCGCCTGGTCACGTATAATGGCAGGTGGTGTAAGTATTATCGGAGCCTTATAAATTTCGAGATTCGATATCAGAGGGTTGCTTTTGGCATCCAGAATATTTAATCTTACCTGTGTGGCCTCAACCATCGGGAATCGAAGAATACGTTTATAGCCAATAGTAGTTTCTCTGGCAATCTCGTTCCATTTACCGTTTATAAAGGCTTCGACACTAAATGACTTAACCCTTTGCCCTAAATGGATAGGTTCCTGAACCAGGAAACGGTTAAAAGAAGTGGGTTTATTGAAATGCAAGGTCAGAGATGCCTTTTTTACGTTATCATCTGTAGCCCAATAGCTGTCTTTATCCGCATCAATTGCTTTATTAGCGCTAAATGCTTGTGCATTTCCCCGAACCTCTGAAGCCTCTGCCCTAACATTGCGGGCCAGATTTACGGCAAAAGCTTCTTTTACGGCCTTTGCAAAGCCCAGTGCAGCAGCTTCATCCTTCGGATGAATCAATCCGTTGGGCATCACAGGGAAATTAAGCAATAATGTTCCATTACGCCCTACCGAATTGTAATAGGTATCCATCAACTGAGGCAGAGTTTTTACCTTTCTATCTTCACGTTCATGGTAAAACCATTCCGGACGGATAGATGTATTTACTTCTCCCGGCACCCATGTATCTCCATTTTCTAAACCGTGGCGCAACATGTCTTCTGGTACATCTCCGGTCTTATTCAATAAGCTCCAGTTTGTTTCCCCTACGTATCCTGCCTCAGTGCCCACCCAACGTAAATCGGCTCTGTCGCCTCCATCATTCCAGATAACAATTTTAGGTTGAAGTTTACGTACTAATTGGTAGGTATTGGGCCAGTCATAATAGGTCTTAGCGTCTATTTTACGTGTTTCGTTGGCACCGCCATAGTAGCCCGAGCCGCCATTAGCCCCATCAAACCATATTTCAAAAACATCCCCATAATTCGTCAGTAGTTCTTCTAACTGATTACGGAAGTAAGTAATATATTCAGGTTTTCCGTAGTCCGGATGGTTTCTATCCCAGGGTGATAGATAAACCCCGAATTTCAGACCGTATTCTTTACAGGCATCAGCCATTTCTCTTACTACATCGCCCTTGCCATTTTTCCACGGAGCATTTTTTACTGAGTAATCAGTATATTTAGAAGGCCATAAGCAAAACCCACTATGATGCTTGGCAGTAAATATGATGCCTTTCATGCCTGCTTCTTTACAGATTCTTGCCCATTGCCTGCAATCCAGTTTTGTTGGGTTAAATAAAGCCATATCTTCATTACCGAAGCCCCAGGCCATGTCTGTATAGGTATTTATAGAGAAGTGAATAAAAGCATAATATTCCATTTTCTGCCAGCGTAATTGATTTGCGCTGGGTACAGGGCCGAAAGGTTGCGGTGCTGTGGTCTGTCCAAAAGTCGACCAGACTATCAGATTAAAAAGTATGGTATTGCGTATTAAATTCTTCATTTGCTAATAATATCAGTTCACTAATCTATTTTGCCCACTCCCTGCCTTCTGAGGTTCGGCGCCATTCAAAATATTTATCTAAAGTTTTTAAGGCAGACTCGCTCGGTACTGTGCCCATCATCGCTTTTTGTTGAAAGTACATTACTCCGGGCTTTTTGTTGGTAAAAGCCTCCCATGCCGGGGCACCCTTCCCATTAGGATTACCATATTTGGCAAAATTTGTCCAGTAATTCATTATTGTTTCAGAAACATCTGCATCAGTCGGTGTTTTTTCCTGGCTATTCGGGTTTATATGTCCGAACACAAAACCGACATCCTGGCCATGTGGTGAGCCATATCCATATCGGGGAGAATCCTTTGGAAAATCAGGGTGCTGATCGAAATAATAATAATACACTTTTGATTGACTGGTTTGCGCCTGTAGTCTTGCCCATGACCATGTATGCCAGCCAAAAGCAGCATCACGGGCTAAATCACGAGCTGTTTTAGGGACAGAATTCTCTTCTACCGGATATGCCTTTATCAGCTCATCTGCAAACTTTCCGTAGCGTTTGTTGACACCATCTATATATGCCTGAGGCGTTTTAGGCGGCGAGAAGCTTGCGCCTTCATCAGAATTATATCCGATTAAAACCGGAGTATGGTTGTATTTTCCTTTTTGATACAATACATGCTGATCGTCAGGAATCACATAGCCATCTATAATAGGCCAGGCTCCGGGCATACCGAAACCCATTGGTAGTTTGTCGGCAGGTATATTCCGTAATTCAGTCAGGTTACGTGCGCCAGCCTTTTCCATATACTCAAGCCCTTGTTTTTCGGCATAAGAAAGCGTCTTCAGGTTTTCACCCGGATAAGTAGTAGGTCTGGTCGGGCCAAACGAACCCCCACTCTGAGATATAGCGCCATGAAACAAGCCTTTGGCAAGGGGTGAAACACACAACATGCTTACAGCAATACCACCTGCTGACTCACCAAATATGGTAACCTTATCGGGATTACCGCCAAATGCTTTGATATTTTTCTTAATCCATTGCAAACCGGCTATCATATCAAGCAAACCATAATTACCCGATACATGATGAGGGTCTTCAGCGCTCAATTCCGGATGAGCCAGATAACCAAGCTGGCCTACCCTATACGCAACACTCACCAGAATAACTCCTTTTTTAGCAAGGTTTTCACCCGTATAAACAGGCTCTGAGGTAGCCCCGAAACTAAACCCGCCACCATATATCCAAACCATTACAGGCAGATTATCCGCAGGGGTTTTAGCAGGCGACCAGATATTCAGATACAAACAATCTTCACTTTTGCCTGATGGCGGATTACCACCCTGAAACGGTGCAGGTGCAAACGTTGTTGTGTTTTTAACTCCTTCCCAGCCTTTTGCTGCCTGAGGAGCCTTCCATCTGAGTTCTCCCACAGGAGGGGCAGCAAAGGGTATTCCTTTGAACACAGATAATCCGTTTTCGATCGTCCCTTGCACCAACCCTTCATGTACTTTTACGGGGCCTGACAATTGAGACACCCCTGAAAAAGGGATAGCCGACAGCAGAACTTTAAGCCAGAATTTAGAATACTTTTTCATCATCATTATTTTTATTTTATCCAGGCATTGCGCTTCATCCAATCAAAAAGAGGATTCATCCAGCCCGGGTGCCTGAATATAAATCCGTGGTCACCTTTTGGGAAAATGTGCATTTCAACTTCTACTTTATTCTTGCGCAGTTTCTCAAAATACGATATACTGTTATCTACATCAACTACTTTGTCGTCAGCTGTATGGGTAATCCATGCCGGAGGGGTATTAGCTTTGATTTGTAAATCATTAGAAAAATAGTCTTTAGCATCGTTTGGTGGATTTTTGCCAAGCAGATTTTCTCTAGATCCCTTATGGGCGAGGCTATCGCTCATACTAATAACCGGATATACTAAAATCTGAAAGTCGGGTCTGACACTGGTGTTATTTGGATTACTTACCCACACTTTCTCAAAATGGGTCGCAGCTGTGCTTGCCAGATGTCCGCCTGCTGAGAAGCCCATGATTCCTATTTTATTTTTGTCAATGCCCCATTTCCCGGCATTTTCTCTCACAATTTTCAATGCCTGCTGTGCATCCTGCAATGGGCCTATTTTTTTATCAGGCATGATTTCGTCGCTTGGGAGCCGATATTTAAGTATAAAAGCTGCAATCCCCTTCTCGGCCAATGCTTTGGCTATACTAATTCCTTCTCCATTATATACTACTACGCCATATCCGCCTCCTGGAATAACAATGACGGCAGTACCTGTAGCAAGACTGGGTTCAGGTTTAAAGTACTCTAAAGTAGGCGTTGTAATTCCCTTATAAACGCCGTTCTCTGCCCCTGTTTCTTTCATTTCAGAAGGTTTTGAATTAGGTACACCTTCAGGATAGAGCAGCATTTTTTCGGATGCCGCAATGCTGCTTTCATCAATAGTTAATTTTTTGCCTTGTGATGCCAATAGAGCAGCCGCATATCTTTTACCGAAAATCCGTACCCCGGCACTGTTGAAATGCAGTTTGTCGGGCACAGCAGGTAAGCCTTTCGAAGAAACCACAACAGCTTTAGGCAAGGTTTGTGGTAAGGTGGCTATGATTTCGTTCATACTGGCACACTTGCCGGCCTGGTCGGCACCTACTACTTCTCCGGCCAGTAAAGGTATAGAATTGGGAGCCAGATTTAAGTCAGCAAGAATATCATCATACAGTTTTTTAACCTGCGCAGGCCATGTTTTATCACCTGTGTTAGACTCTCCCTGATGCAACAAAATACCTTTAATTACACCTGATTTTTGCGCAATTCTGGCCATTTCAATCAACCTCTGGTAAGGATTTCCACCATACTCTTTAGCCATGTTTATCATCCAGGGTTTGTCTTTAGCCGATGTGTCGAGATAGGCCTGATATTTGACTTTATCAAAAATCTCAATTTTGCTTCCAGCCACTGCTACATGAACAAGGCCTAATGATTGCGACTGAGGCATATTTTCAAGCATTGTCCGCCCGAAATAATCTGCTGGCGACAGGCCCGTTTTACAACGGCATAATGGGGGTTTTGCCGTATACCATTGGCCTTTTTCTCGCTTCAATTCGGGGCAATCCACTGCCTCCAGTATTCTGAAACGCTTATCAATACCAATTGTATCCTGTGCTTCTATTCTCCCTGCCCCTTCCATATTCGACTGCCCGATACAGAGATAGATATGAAAGTCAGGGTTCTGGGCAAATGCTCCGATTCCCTGCAATAACAGAGTAAGTAATAGAAGGTAAAAGATGTTTTTTTTCATAGTTTTAAAATAGCTCTAAATGATGCTTACTAATTTGCTGAAATGGTATCTGAAATTCTGAAATAATCAAAATCGGCAAAACCACCCGTAATTTTGGTAGCATAATTGAATAAAGCAAATCGGTACCCCATAAAATGAGGAATGGTATATGGCATTTTCAAGGGTTCTCCTATCGGGTTCCATGATTTACCATCAAGACTATAATAAAAATGCGTTATATCCGCTTTGTTTTTGAAATTGCATTCGGCTTTGAAGTAAACCGTGTTTTGTGTCAATAGAATTTTCTCAATCTCTTTTGGTTTGCCAGTATTGGCACTTACCATCACTATAGATTTCTCACTCTCCGATTTTTTAACACCTACCAGTCCGTAGTTTTTCTGTAATAAACCCAGTCCGGCAAAGTCTCCATCTTTCAAATTTGAAATATCAAGGGATACTGACCCGGAAGATTCAGGACCGATTGTTCTTTGGGTAAGGGTATTACGGGCTAATACAAATGAGGTATCCAGCCTGCCTGTTTTTAATCGCAGGAAGCCCTTTCTTTCGGTCACCGACCATAGCGCATTATCAGGATTATGATTCCATTGCCAGACCAAAGGCAAAGCTGCCTCTCCTTTTTTACGGGTAAACTCATCCGAATGAACAATTCCCGGAATCAAACCTTTGCTTGCGGGTAAATCAAGGATTTCGGGTACTTTGCCGTTTTCACCTAAAATCGGCCAGCCATCTTGCCATCTGACAGGCACTAAATAAGGAATGCGCCCCACTCCACCAAAATCACGGAACAGATAAGCAAACCAACGTCCTTCAGGTGTATCAATTAATCCGCCCTGTGCTACGCCCAAATCCTGCAAGGCCACCCGCCCTTCCCAAGGTCCTGTAATTTTATCAGCCCGATGCACAATTACGGTTCGCATACCACCTCTTGGCCACACAATGTTGAAAAGATAATATTTACCGTTTACCTTGAATAACTGTGAGCCTTCTGCACCCAGCATGATATTAGTACCTGCCGGAGCGCTGGCATTCTCGATAATAGTCTGGTCAAGTCCTCCTTTTTTAATGCCTGATACATCAGCATTCAATTCTATGATTTTCAGTTTCCCATTGCCGTAAATCATGTATACTTTGCCATCATCATCAAAAAACAGGGTGTGGTCATGCAGACTTGGCGCAAACGAAGTATGTTTCCAGGGGCCTTTTTCAATGTTTTTTGTGGTGTATATATGTGTTTTGCCAGTAGTCTGGGCAAAGGTGGTTAGGTAATAAAGTCCTCTATGATATTTTATACAGCTTGCCCATGAGCCACGCCCGTAAGTACCTTTTCCGTCCATTAGATTTAGTGATGGAATGCTGGCAAGGGTATCATATACAAACCCAAGCATTTGCCAATTGACCAAATCGTTTGATTTCATGATGGGTACCCCAGGACTCATGTGCATGGTGGTGCTACTCATATAATAATTTTTACCCACCCGTATCATAGACATATCAGGCACATCGGCAAAAATGATTGGGTTCCTTGCTTTCCCTTCCTGCGCCTGAACTATATGCCCGATACATGCGGCATACAATACCGTTATGATTGCTATTATCTTTTTCATTTCAACATTGGGTCGTTACCACTATACTTTAAAAATTTGAATGAAGCGCTGTTCGTAGAACTTTCGCCTGATGAAGTGGCATACATTCCATACAGACAACCAATGAAACTGCCTGCTTCTTTCGTACTCAAGAATTTGCCGTCTACTTTGTCTTTCAGCAGTTGCCAGTTTTTAGCATCGGTAGAATAATAAAAGCTATAATCTGCACCTTCCGATTTGATTCTGAAAGTTACTTTAGATGCATTAACGTTTAAGGGCACTTCAGTGAGCAATTCCATTGATTTTTCCTTGGGCTGACTTTTGAAAAGCTGAATTACGACTTTATCGTCTTTTTTAGATTTGGCTATAAAGTAGAAATGTCGTTCATCCTGAAAAATCACTAATCCTGCTTTCTCATTGGCAGAAATTGGAGAAAACTTCAATTCAGTTTCTGCAATACTATTAAGATGCTGCTGACGCTTTCCGACAAATGAGGGGTTTTTAAATTCCAGTATTGTTTCTGGTTTTAGCTTTAGCGTAAGTCCCTCGGCTTTTGATGTCCTGAACGAACTGCTATCAACCGTACGCATAAACAATAATGAGAGGTCAAGGCCTTTGTCAAAAGTAAGCGTATACTGAAAATTGCCTGCTTGAGGTAAGGCCCCTTTTGGTTTAATTTCTTTAATATTGGTTTTATAGCTATACTCAATGGCTTTTTCGCCATGCTCAATCATAGGCCATTCATCTTTCCAGATAACCGGAGCAATGAATGTCTCACGCCCTGTGTTATAATAATCACCTTCATAGGGCCTTACAGCCAGAAAAATACAATACATTCTGCCGTCCGGGCCATCCACAAACTGGGCATGTCCGGCCGAGGTTATCGGATACTTTCTATCAGCAGGTAATTCTCTCTGGGTCAGAATAGGGTTTCCTTCATAAGGCACATAAGGTCCCCATACTGATTTACTGCGCAGAATTACCTCCGAATGATTAACGGACGTTCCTCCTTCTGCCGCATATAAATAATACCATCCGAAACGCTTCATAATGTGTGGGGCTTCTATCCACACAGGCTTCTTAGAAAGGTCTACACCGCCATTTACTAACTGTTTTTCATCGCCAACTACTTTAAGACTCTGGTAATCAAATTCATACATTCTGATGGTCCTATGTCCCGAATACAAGGGTTTTCTGTCAGGGGCATCACTATTATAGATAATATAAGCCTTATCACTTTCTTCGTCAAAGTAAATAGAGGGGTCAATGCCTCTTACCTGTGGAATTTTCACCGGGTTGCTCCACGGTCCTGCCGGATTTGTAGCAGTTACTACAAAGTTCCCATCGTGGTCAATATCTGTACAGGTTACATAATAAGTGCCTTTGTAATAGCTGATAGCCGGAGCAAAAAGACCTCTCGTCATGCGTTCACCCATAAAATCCATCTGTGAGGGGCGGTCTATCACATTACCAATTTGTTTCCAGTTTTTGAGGTCCTTACTGTGCATAACCGGAAGACCAGGGAAATAAGAAAACGTTGAATGGACTAAATAATAATCTGCCCCAACCTTTACAATACTGGGGTCAGGGTAAAAGCCCGTAAGAATGGGATTGATTAAAGTTGTTTGTGAATGAGCCACGCTGATTGTCAGACATAAAAACGCAATTGACAAAAGCTTTGATACTGTTTTTATCATTTTCAATTGTATAAGTTAAGGTTTACATACCAACAAGGATTATGGTCTGCCTTTTTGTGTTGGCACATCAAATAATTGGGTTTCTTTCAAAACAAGCGGCTTAATGGTTGATTTCTCAGAAATAATTGCCGGAGAGATCTCGTCTGAATAAAAAAAAAGGATTCGTGTTTTTACCTGCACCATGATAATCAAAAGATCTTATGATCATTTACAGGGCTTAATTTTTAACACAAGTCAGATATGTGTCACCCCTACACAAATGTAATTAATATTAGATAACAGCCCAATTATTGTAAGAAAAAAAGAAATAATTTTACAATTTCAATTTCTATAATTGCATCCGGGCTTTTCGTAAAGCCTCAGGATTGACAATATTTTATACTGAGAGTTATATTCATATCTCTCCCGAAAACAACCCGATAAATTCATTTTATTTCAAAGCGAAGGATTCCGCCCCTGTTGTTAAACACTATTAGAATAAGAATAGACCGCTGTTAAACGGTCTACTCCCTGATGCATATTAATACCCCGGATTCTGGTCTTTTGGATCAATTTTCGGATTATTATCAATTTCCGTTTGAGGAAGCGGCAATAATTCATGTTTACTTGCCACGAAATAAGATATAGGCTCAGAGGCCAGTTTTTTATTCTTTCTCCATCTCAGAATATCAAAATTACGAATCTGCTCAGCCGCCAGTTCAACATAGCGTTCGTGCTGAAGAGCCGCAAATACACTTGCTTTAGAATCGCAGGGATAATTTTTAGTCGGATACGGAGGCATATTAACAGACGCCCTTGCTCTTACCTGATTCATTAATTGAATTGCCCGTGCTGAATTCCCCGCTTCATTCTCACACTCGGCAAGCATCAGCAGTACATCTGCATACCGCATGATTCTCATATTAATGCCACTTGTAGTAAATCCTGAATTTGATTTATACAGCACCGAATATTTTCTCCAACTGATTTTAAGTGTTTTGCCATCCAGTTTTGATGAGTTACCCTGAACATTTGCATCATTGATCACATCAGCGCCATTATTAAACTTATCTCCTGCTTTCCAGAAAGACATATCGAAACGAGGGTCATTTTTGGCGTCTCCTTTCGAAGTTCTTTCATAATTATCTATCATTTTATCTGAAGGAATGAGGTTTCTCCAACCAATAGGAGAATACTCCTGCGTTCTGATTGTTTCCTCCTGTGCACTGGTTCCGTCGCCATCAGGGCCACTCCAGTTAAAAGCACCGTTAGAAGGTGAAAATGTCACCTCAAAAATTGACTCTGCATTAAATTCACCTTCTTCATTTGTGAGGTCAAGATAATTATCAACAATTTTATAAAGACCAGAACTAACCACTTTTTCCAGTTCAGTCTTTGCACTGGCATAATCTCCTAACTGTAAGTAAGTACGTGCCATCAGCACTTGTGTAGCCGCTTTGGTGGCTCTGCCATACTCACTGGCTGGATACGTAGCAGGTAATAAGCCTTCTGCGGCCTTCAAATCATCAATAACCTGCTTATAAACCTCCTGCTGACTTGATTTGGCTTTTGCTCCATCAACTGATTTAACATATTCAGTATAGAGCGGAACACCACCCCATAAAGAAGCCAGTTCATAATAAGCCCATGCACGCAGGAACTTTGCTTCACCTGTAACACGGTTTTTGATGTCTGTCGAAAAAGTAGCCTCTTTTTTATTGGCACTTTCGAGCACCACATTAGCTCTGTGTATTGTTCTGAACCAGCCGGTAAAAACCGAATTGGCTACTGAATTTGCCGGGTCATTCACACCGATAAGCAACTGATTACGCGGTGCTTCGAGTTGCCCGCCACCGGTAGCCATCTCATCTCCTCTTAGGTCATGCACAAAGAACCATTCCCGGGCGGCAAGGCCAAAACCCTGTACGGTAGCATAGGCTGCGTTTACACCTGCAACGAGTTCGTTATCATTTGTAAAATATGTCTCAAACGTTACACCATTTGGATTAACCTTATCCAAAACAGAGTCACTACAACTCATGACGGTGGCCAGGCTTAGGAAACCTGAAAGAAATACTATTTTTTTCATTTCGAAGTATTTTTAATCTTTTTTGGCAATTGTTTAATTAAAACCAAGGTTTAAACCAATAGTAAGCGAGCGTGCCTGCGGATACATACCATAGTCTACCCCGTTTGTCAGTAAGTTGTTATTTCTCGAGGCAATCTCAGGGTCATATCCGGTATATTTTGTAAAAGTCAGCAGGTTCTGGCTTGTGAAATAAATCCTTGCTCTTGTCAGTACATTATTGGTCAGTTTGGCAATCTTGCCTGATGGTAAAGTATACCCTATCGTAAGGTTTTTCAATCTCAGGTATGAGCCGTCTTCAATAAATCTGTCCGAAGTTCTCGCATTCTGATTAGGGTCACCACTTACTGCTCTTGGCACATCTGTATTAGTATTGGTTGGGGTCCAGGCATTCAGCACATCGGTAGTTGCATTGAATAATCTCAACATTCCCTGCCCGATAACTTTGGTTCCATTGTAGATTTTATTTCCGTAGACCCCCTGAAAGAAGATAGAAAAATCAAAATTCTTATAGGTGCCAGAGTAATTCAGACCATAAGAGAATTTAGGAAGGTAGCTGCCAAGGTATGTTCTGTCGTTGGCATCTATCTTACCATCATTGTTCAAATCCCTGAATTTAATATCTCCGGGTTTTGTCATTTCATTCTGATACGGGGTTTTTGCATCGCCATCTGCCCCATTTGCTGCGGCTATTTCACCCTCATTCTGGAAGATTTTCTCAACCTGCCAGCCAAAGAAAGATTGTAATGGATGGCCTGCCTCTGTGCGGGTTATGTCAAATCCACCGAAATCTGCGTTATTACCCGCATTTATTGTTGCATTGGGGGTATCCAGACTTAAAACTTTGTTTCTGACTAAATCTAATGTTCCGGTGATGGTTGATTTAAAGTCTTTTTTATCTATATGATATCCCAACGATAATTCAAAGCCATTATTCTGCATGCTACCCACGTTAGCCAATGGGCTATTTGAGTATCCTTCTGAATCCGGCAGAGGCACTCTCAGTAGCAGACCATTTGTTTTGCGCGAATAAACCTCGGTAGAGATACTGATTTTATTGCTGAATAATGATAAATCAAGCCCGATGTTTTTCATGGTCGTTTCTTCCCAGCTTAATCCTGTATTACCAAGACTATTGAAATAAGAACCTAACTGAGATGCATTCCCGAACGAATAATTTGTATTATTTGCTGAAATCAATGGCTGCCAGTCATAATCACCGATAGCGTTGTATCCGGTCACCCCGATACTACCTCTCAGTTTCAGTTCATTAATGGCTGATACTTCTTTCATAAACGCCTCCTCACTGATTCTCCAGCCTAATGATACTGAAGGGAAGGTACCCCATTTCTTACCGGGAGCAAATTTTGATGAGCCATCACGACGCACTGAGGCGCTCAGCAGATACCGACTGTTATACTCATAGTTTAAACGACCCACATAAGAAAGCAAGGTATTCTCTGAACTCGACGTATTACCATTGATATTGGCTGCTCCCTGAATCTCCTTAATATTATTATCAGGTCGTTGTCCGGTAAGGCTGATTGATTTAAATGTAGCATCCTGTCTTTCGAGAACGGCTGTAACATTGACATAATGCTTATCGAATGTTTTATCAAACGTCAGCTGATTAGTAAAGATGGTTGAGAAATATTGCCCTCTGTTCTGAGAAAGTTCAGCCGTCTGGCGACTACGATTACCATCATTATAAATTGGAACAAACCCTGTAAAAATTGAACTTGAATAGTCACCACCCATAGTAAACTTGTATTTCAGCCAGTTAAAGAACTTAACCTCAGCATATACAGTACCCAGCATTTTGAAAGAGCGGTCAATCTGGTCTTTTTGTTCCTGCACAGCAATGCGCATTGGGTTTTCGGGGTCTGTAGCATCAAGCCCCTGGGCAGTTGTGCTATAGCCTCCAAGCTTGGTAGGGTCGCTTACCGGCCAATAAGGGGTCATGCGCATAATATTCATAACCATGCTTCTGCCTCCTGCGTCTCTTTCTGCAATGCGTTTATCTGTTGAGACCATCAGCGTCTGTCCGATTGAAATAAATTTAGCAAGATTGTGGTCTGAATTTACTCTTATACTCTGGCGCCCATATTCCGTATATGGCAGAATCCCTTCTTGTTTGAAGTTCCCCAGAGAAAGGTAGAATTTTGATTTATCTGTACCCCCGGCCAGTGAAAGCTGGTTGTTATGAATAGGCCCATTCTTAAACATCACATCCTGCCAGTCTGTTTTTGTATCAGCGAAGGTAGTAGTAGCGCCATTGTAAATCGGCGTATTCATGGCCGAAAAACGCCCTGGAACCGGCTGGCCTGAGGCAGTCAGCAGAGCAGTACCATATTTTATATACTCATCGCTATTAAGCAGGTCCAGTTTTCTCCATGCCGATTGTGTACCGACATACGAATCAAGGCTGATACTTAATTTGCCTGACTTTCCTTTTTTGGTAGTTATCAGAACTACCCCATTGGCTGCCCGTGACCCGTAAATAGCAGAGGCACTTGCATCTTTCAGCACTTCGATAGATTCAATATCATTAGGAGAAATGGTATTTAATCCACCTGCCGGAACGCCATCAATTACATATAAAGGGTTGGGATTCAAACTGATAGAACCTACCCCTCTTATACGTACGGTTGGTTCCGCTCCGGGGCTACTGTTATTTACAATAGAAACCCCCGCTACACGCCCCTGCATGGCCTGGGTAGCACTTATCACAGGTTGCGTTGTCAATTCCTTATTAGTAATAGAAGATACCGCTCCTGTAAGCGATGATTTCTTCTGGGTACCGTATCCAACAACAATCACCTCCTCCATCAGTGCATCATCTACTTCCATTGAAACATTAATTTCTTTCTGATTCCCTACCCTTAGTTGAAGGGGTTTATACCCTAAAAAACTAAATACTAAGGTTGCCTCACTTGAGGCCATTAGTTCGTAGCGCCCGTTAGCATCTGTTATGGTGCCTTTGGTGTCGCCTTTAATCACAACGTTTACTCCTTGAAATGCCTCACCATTTTCATTTTTGACAACTCCTCTGACCTGAGCCAGAAGTGTTCCCATCGAAAATAAAGACAATAATAAAACCAGCAACAGCCTTATCGACTTTAGTGATAAACCTCGCTGGATGGTCGGTTTGTAATTGTTTACCTTCATTTGTAAAAAGTTAAAATAAATTGTAAGAATAGAAACTTTATAATTTTTTTTTGTCTAATTTTGATATGTGTCAAATTAACACAAATAAATATGTGTCAAATGTACACATAATAATGAGAAAAAAAACTTAATATGATTATTTTTTTATCAGTTAGTATTATTTTAACAATTGCCTGACTTTTTCTTGAAATATTTCATTAAAATCACAATCAATTTCTACTTTTCAAATATGAAACCGACCCTGATTATCTTACTCTGCCTGACACTTTTGTCAGGATGCCGAACAAATACCAATAAACTCTTCGAAAAGCTACCAGGTTCTGAAACCGGCATCGATTTTATCAATACACTAAAATCCGGCGAGGATCTGAACGCCTTTACTTTTACTAATTTTTACAATGGCGGAGGGGTAGGCATTGGCGATTTTAACAATGATGGCCTCGACGATATATTCCTGACAGGAAATCAGGTGAGCTCTGAATTGTATCTCAATAAAGGCCAATTCAGGTTCGGGAAAATCACAAAGGAAGCAGGGCTTACAACAGACAGATGGTGTAATGGGGTTTCGGTAGTGGATATTAATAATGATGGCTGGGATGATATCTACATTTCAGTGGCTTATCATCCATCAATGGCTAACACCCGTAATCTGTTATTTATTAATCAGAAGACCCCAACGCCAAGCTTTAAAGAAGCAGCCGCAGATTATGGACTAGATTATGCCGGATACTCTACACAGGCAGCATTTTTTGATTATGATATAGATGGCGATCTTGATGTATTTTTATTGAATACCTCACCTGATACGCAGAACCCAAGCTACTTAAGAACAAGCATTAATGATGGTACTCACCCGTCAGCAAGTAAACTTTTTGAAAACTATGGTCTGATAAACGGACACCCGGTTTATAGAGATGTTTCAAAAGAAGCCGGGATTGTTTATGAAGGCCTGGGCCTTGGGGTGGTAGTTTCAGATTATAATAACGACGGTTTACCGGACATCTATTGCTCCAATGACTTCCTTAGCTCAGACATACTCTATTTAAATAAAGGAAAAGGGAAATTCGTGAATGTTATCAAAGAAGCTACACGCCATACGGCTCTTTCGGGTATGGGCATAGATGCAGCCGATATTAATCAGGATGGGAAGGTCGATATATTTCAGCTGGATATGTTACCCGAAGCTAACGCCCGACAGAAACAGATGCTCGGGAAGCCTGATTATGATAAAAAACAAATGAGTATCAACCCTCCCTACAACTACCAGCTGCAATACATGCGCAATATGTTGCAAGTCAATGTAGGCAACGAAAACGGTATTCCGCAATTCAGTGAAAATGGCCTTTTGGCCGGAATCGCAAAAACAGACTGGAGCTGGTCTACCCTGCTTTGTGACTTTGATAATGACGGGCTGAAAGATGTTTTTGTCTCTAATGGCTATAGAAAAAATGTAACAGACCTCGATTTCATCAGCTATTACCGCAACAAAGATATGTTTGGCTCTGACAAGTCAAGGGCTGAGAATCGCCGGAACTTAATGGATAAAGTACCCGAAATACCCCTGAAAAACTATGCGTACAAAAACAAGAATAGTCTTGCCTTTGAAGATGTCTCTGATAGCTGGGGGCTGAGTGAGCTCTCTTACGCCAATGGTGCAGCCTATGCCGACCTTGATAATGACGGTGACCTGGATTTAATAGTAAATAATGTAGATAGTGAAGCTTCCATTTTCAGAAACTCTTCCGAAAAACAAAACCAACATCGCAGCATAAAAATTAATTTCGAAGGTAATGAAAATAATAAGGCAGGCATAGGAGCCCGGCTGACTGCCTGGATTGGCAATGAAATGCTTCTATTTGAAAATTATCCTGTTCGCGGCTATCTGTCTTCCATGCCTTCTGACATTTTAATAGGTAGGGGTAACAAAAAAATTGATTCATTACTAGTAACCTGGCCTGATGGGAAAACTGAGAAGAAGTATGCTATTGACAGCATGAAACGGAACCTGACTTTAAGATATTCTGAAGCGTATCAGAATAATCAGTCAATTACACCTCTGGAAAAACTTTTCGAGCTTACCGATGGGATACTGGATTTTGAGCATTCGGAATCTAATTATATAGACTTTAATCAGACTGCTACACTGCACAAAATGTTTTCAAAAGCGGGGCCTGCTGTAGCGAAAGCAGACATCAATGGCGATGGACTGGAAGATCTGGCGATAGGCGGTGCGTTATCCGGCACTGAAACATGCATTTTTATACAGGAGCGTTCCGGGAAATTTAAAAAGATTTTAGAAATTCCTACCAGTAAAACCATGGAAGTTGGTGCCACCCACTTTTTTGATGCTGATACAGACGGTGACCAGGATTTAATTTTTGCGGGAGGAGGCTGCGAAAGCCCGTTAACAAAATCAGAGGCTTTTCAGCCACAGCTATGGATAAACGACGGAAAAGGGAATTTTAAAAATACTAACAATTTACCGTCCCTTAAAGTCAGCAGCCATGTGATTACAACCCTTGATATAGACAATGATAATGACCTGGATGTTTTTATAGGCGGTCGTATTTCACCCGAACAATATCCACTTGCTCCTCAAAGCTATATCCTAAGGAACGACCACGGAAAGTTTTTAGATATTAGTTCTCAGATTGCTCCCGCCTTACATAAACTGGGAATGGTCTGTGATGCCGCAGTAATGGATATTGACAGAGACAACTACAAAGATCTGGTAATAGTGGGTGAATGGATGCCTTTGACTATTCTTAAAAACAATCGCGGACACTTAACACTTATCCAAAAAGAAAAAACAGAAGGTTGGTGGAACACACTTGAAACAGCCGATTTAAATAAAGACGGCCATCCGGATCTGATATTGGGCAATGAAGGTTTAAACTCCTTTTATAAAACTACTCTCCAGCACCCTATCGTGCTCCTGGCTAAAGATTTTGACAATAATAACAGAATTGACCCTATCATGGGGCAATATATTAACAATGAATTAGTTCCGGTCCATCCACGTGAAAACCTGAACCTTCAAATCAATTCCTTCCGGAAAAGGTTTACTAATTTCAAAGAATACTCTGCAGTTGCATTTGAAGATTTATTTACTGAAAACGACAAAAAAGGTGCCATGCGAAAGGAAGTCTATGACCTGCGGACTTGTGTGGCGCTTAATAATGGCCACGGAGAATTCCAACTGACTCCGCTTCCATGGCAGGCTCAACAATCGCCGGTGTTTTCTATAATACCGGAAGACTTCAACCATGATGGCAACGTTGATTTGCTCTTGGGAGGCAACTTCTTTGCCAATGAAGCCCATCAGGGCAGGCAGGATGCTTCAAGAGGAACGGTTTTACTGGGTAATGGCAAGGGGATATTCCAATCAATGGATTTTGAACGAAGTGGACTTGACTTTACAGGAGACACACGCGAGTGTTTGTTCTTTAAAAACAATGGGACATTGCAGGTTTTCTCCAATTCAGGTAAAGTTCAGTTTTATAGGCTGAGCCATTCCT
>CALRLN020000013.1:0-29059 GCA_943368675.1 Chitinophaga pinensis
CCAACCGATACGGGTTTCTTGCAGGAAGGTGATGTTCGTGATATAAAAGTAGTAAATACCCCGAAAGGGCCGCTATACTTTGTATTAAGAAATAACGATAAAATGCAGGTATTCAAGCGGACTGTAAATTAATAGTGCTTAAGCAATGACACATAAATAATTGCCTTGGTGGGAGCTATCCTACCAAGGCAATTTAGTAAATTCCAATCCGCAACATCGTGATAAGTATAGAATTCAATTTCTATTGTTATTTTTACAGGCTTATATTCATCCGATGACGAAATTACTGCTTTACTGTTTAATTCTTGCTTCTCTGCTTTCATGTCAGGACGCCTCAGAAGATTTTCTGTTCGAAACACTTGATGTTTCTCAAACGGGTATTGACTTTACTAATAAGATTGAGGATACACCGGAAATGAATATAATCAACTACCGTAACTTCTATAACGGTGCCGGAGTAGCGATAGGCGATGTAAACAATGATGGCTTTGCAGACATTTATCTGACGGCAAATCAGGGTGAAAACAAACTATATCTCAATAAAGGTGCAAAAGGTAATAACTCTTTTCAGTTTGAAGACATTACGAAACAGGCAGGTGTAAGCGGAACCAAGGCATGGAGTACAGGTGTCACCTTTGCCGATGTAAATGGCGATGGCATGCTGGATATTTATGTGTGTAATTCGGGTGAACTTCGAAATGATACCAGAGGAAACGAATTATTCATTAATCAGGGTGTTGGCCGGAATGGTATTCCGTCATTCAAAGAAATGGCAAAAGAATACGGATTGTTTGACGGGGGATATTCGACACATGCTGCTTTTTTTGATTATGACCGTGACGGCGACTTAGATATGTACCTGCTAAATAATAGTTTCATACAGGTTAATAAATTGCAATACCAGAACCTGCGCAGCCAGAGAGACCCCTTTGGCGGACATAAATTATTCAGAAACGATAATAATCAATTTGTTGATGTAAGCCAGCAGGCTGGCATTTATGGTAGTCTGATTGGCTTCGGATTAGGAATAACAGTAGGAGATGTGAACAATGACAACTGGCTGGATATTTATATCTCTAATGATTTTTATGAGCGTGACTACCTCTATATCAATCAGAAAGACGGTACTTTTAAAGAGTCGGTAGAAGAGTCGATGGGTCATACAAGCCTTAATTCGATGGGAGCCGATATCGGTGATATTAACAACGACGGCTACCCGGATATTTTTGTTACAGATATGTTGCCGAATGATGATTACCGACTCAAAACAACCTCGAGTTTTGAAACATACGAATTAGAGCAGATTAAAACGCAAAGAGATTTTTATCACCAGTATACACGGAACACACTACAACTCAATAATGGTGATAACCATGATGGAATTCCGGTTTTCAGCGAAGTAGCCGCCCTCTCAGGTTTGCACGCCACTGACTGGAGTTGGGGAGCATTGATTTTTGATATGGATAATGATGGTATGAAAGACATCTTCGTTGCCAATGGCATTATCCATGACCTCACCGACCAGGATTTTATCAGTTTCCTGGCAGATAAAAATACGGTTCCTCAGATGCTCGACCAAAATGGCCGACTTAATATCAATAAAATGGTTGAGAAAATGCCTTCTCAGCCTATTGCCAATTATGCGTTTCAAAATCTTGGGAATCTGAAATTTGAAAATAAAGCTACTGACTGGGGTTTAGGTCAGCCGGGGTTTTCAAACGGCTCTGCCTATGGCGATTTAGATAATGATGGCGACCTTGATCTGATTGTCAATAACAACAATATGCCTTTGTCGGTCTATCGTAACAGATCCTCAGAAAAACTCAAAAAGCACTTTTTGAGAGTTAATCTAAAAGGCGCAGATAAAAACACTTTTGGTATCGGAGCAAAAGTTTATCTTTATCAGCAAGGCAAAACTCAATATTTGCAATCCATGCCCAATCATGGGTTTCAGTCCTCAAGCGACCATATATTAGTTTTTGGTTTAGGTAATAATCCCACCATTGACTCCGTGACCGTTATCTGGCAGAATGATATGAAACAAACTCTGAGGAGCCCAAAGGCAGATACAGAACTGGTATTGGAGCAAAGGAGTGCTACTCAACAATATATTTTAACGCCACCCGCAACACATAGATACTTTGCAGATATTAGTACGCAGTCAGGTATAAACTATACTCATATTGAGAACGAATTTGTTGATTACAACAGAGATGCCACGCTCAAGCAGATGTTTTCAAGACAAGGCCCAGCCCTGGCTGTAGGTGATGTAAATGGTGATGGTCTGGACGATGTGTATCTGGGTGCTGCATTTAATTCAACAGGACAATTATTTTTGCAGCAAGCACAAGGGAGGTTTCAATTATCGAAACAAAGTATTTTTAGCACCAATCCTCATGCTGATGAGGTTTCGGCTACTTTTTTTGATGCCGACGGAGATAAAGATTTAGATTTGTACATAGCTACAGGTGGTAATGAATTTCCGCTACACAGCCCCTTGCTTGCTGATTACTTATATATCAATAATGGCAAAGGGAATTTCTCATTAAGCAGTTTACCTCCTCTTTTTGAAAATACCTCATGTGTTACAGCGGCAGACTTTGATAAAGATGGCGACGAAGATTTATTTGTCGGCTCTCGTCTGATAAGTGCTCAGTATGGCAAAAGTCCAAAAAGTTATATTCTAAGAAACGATGGCAAAGGGAATTTCTCAGCAGAAGATTTAGGTGAAATCGGGATGATAACCGACGCTGCGTGGGCTGATGTTGACAAAGATGGCTGGCAGGAGCTGGTATTGGCCGGAGACTGGATGCCTGTAACCATACTTAAAAATAATAAAGGCAAGATATCGTCAACACCAATGCCAATACCTGATTCGGCCGGCTGGTGGAATACCATTAAAGTAGCAGATATAGATAATGACGGTGACACCGATTTGATTGTGGGTAATCTGGGACTTAATTCCAAACTGAGAGCATCAAAGAGTCAACCTGCCATGCTTTGTGTCAATGATTTTGACAAAAACGGCTTGGTAGAGCAACTTATTTGTGTCTATAATAATGGCAAATTGGTGCCCCTTATGCAAAAACCCGACCTGCAACGTGTTATTCCATCAATCAAAGAGCGATTCGTCTATCATAAAGATTACGCCAATAAATCGGTAGATGAAATATTTACCAGTACGCAAAAAGAGGGAATCATAGAAAAAACTGTCGTTAACCCTCAAACTTCATTTTTCATCAATGATGGCAAAGGGAATTTCAGCATTATACCATTACCTATCGAAGTACAATTTTCTCCTATATATGGCATTGAAACCTGTGATTATGACCATGATAATCGGTTAGACATTATTCTTACTGGTAACTTCTTCGACGTACTGCCCGAAATCGGGCGGTATGATAGCAATCATGGTTTGGTTTTGCATGGTAAAGGAAATGGGCAATTTGAGTTATTAAAATCAAAAGACACCGGCCTTTACATCAGCGGACAGGTGCGCCAAATGAAATTAGTAAAGGGAGCTAAGAAAAATATGCTAATTTTGGCAAAAAATAATGACAAAGTTCAAATAATCGGATTTTGAGAAGTACCTCACCTCCCTGAATTAAATCATGAGTGTAGTAAAAAAATTAGCAGGCGATACAGCTCTTTATGGCCTGAGTAGCATTGTCGGACGATTTCTGAACTGGCTTTTGGTAGCAGTGCATACCCGTGTTTTTGAGCAACAACGATTACTTGCCGACAATAATCAGTTATATATCTATGTTGTTGTATTAAATATTATCTATACCTATGGTATGGAGACGGCCTTCTTCCGGTATGCCAGTAAAAAAGAAAACCGACAGGAATATTATAATCTCATTCTATCCTACATTATACTTACCAGTGTAATTTTTTCAGGTATTATTTATTTTGCTGCTACGCCAATTATCAATGCTATGGGTTTCCCCGGCAAAGAAAGGCTTATTGTATGGTTTTCTATTATTCTGGCAACTGATGCGGTTGCAGCAATAGCATTTGTTAAACTAAGAGCAGAGAACAGGGCCAAAAAGTTTGTAGCCATTCGACTGGCCAACATATTTATCAATATCGGTTTAAATGTTTTTTATCTGATGTTTTGTAAATACATCCACGATGGTCTTTTCCTGCCCGGCTGGAAACCTTTTGCTGATTTTTTCTATAATCCTGCTATCGGGCCTGACTATATCGTCTGGGCAAACTTTATAGCTAGTCTGGTTACATTGCTGCTGCTATGGAAAGAATTTATCGGTTTCCGGTTCGTTTTTGATTTCAAAAAATTCAAACCTTTGTTTAGTTATGCCTACCCTCTCTTAATTATGGGTTTGGCTGGAGCTGTCAATCAGGTAGCTGACCGGATCATGTTCAGGGATATTTTACCTGTGGGATTCTATAATGGACTGACAACCGATGCAGCTTTTAGTATCTATGCCAATGTTTATAAGCTATCTATTTTTATGCTTCTGGTAGTACAAGCCTACCGTTATGCAGCCGACCCTTTTTTCTTCTCAAAAGCCGAAGACAAAAACTCTCCGGGTATGATAGCTCTGGCTACCAAATGGTTTACAATCGCCTGTATTCTTATCTGGGTTGGTGTAAGCCTTAATATAGATTTGATTAGCCTCATATTAGGTAAAAATTACCGATACGGTCTTGAAGTTGTTCCTATTCTCTTATTAGCCAACTTGTTTATTGGAGTATATCAGAATATGTCTATCTGGTTTAAGCTGAGCGACAGAACTCATTTTGGCACTATCCTGACTTTTGTGGGTATGTTTATCTCGGTTGTGTTAAACCTTATTCTGATTCCTCAGTTAGGTTATGTGGGCTGTGCTTTAGCATTTGCTATATCGTCGTTCGTTATGATGGTGCTATGCTATTGGTTCGGACAGAAATACTATCCGATTCCTTATGAATTAAATAGCATTGTAGTTTATCTCGTTGGGGCAGGGATACTTATTTATGCATCATGGCAAATCAAAATAGTGAATCCTTATTATTCTATACCGTTTCATCTGGTCTTGAGCTTTCTGTTTTTATTTATCATTGCATTTGTAGAGCGTAGAAGTTTAGGGCTTAGTAAATATTTTCGCTTTTAGTTATCGCAACACATTTATACTCGCCAATATAAGGGTGCGTCCTAATTAAGTCTTTTGAATCTGGCAATAAAACCTTAAATTCGTTTATAATTTCTAAACTCTATGAGTATCACAGATTTATTGCAGGCTCCTAATTTAAGAGAAGTGCTTGATGAATTAGAGCAATTATGGACAGACGAACAAAAACGTCGGCATGAGTTTTGGGCAACTGTAGATGAAAATATAAAAGCTGAATTTATTTTAGGTGAAATTATTTACCATTCTCCTGTTTACGGCCATCATTGGAAAGCCTCTACAAGAATTACACGCCACCTGATTCCATTTGTTTATGATAACAATTTAGGAGAAGTTGCTTATGAAAAGGTAATGGTAAGGCTTACAAGAAATGATTATGAACCTGATATTTGTTTCTGGACAAAAGAAAAATCCAGGGATTTCGAAAAAAAGCAATCTGCATTTCCTCCTCCTGATTTTATAGTTGAAATTTTGTCTGATTCTACCAAAGAAAGGGATTACGGTATAAAAATGGAAGATTATGCACTACACGATGTGAAAGAATACTGGATAGTAGATACTGATAATCAGACTATTGAGCAGTATTTATTAAATGAAAGGAAATTTGAATTGTCACAAAAACTGAAAGACGGAATATTAGAATCAGAGGTGATAAAAGGATTTAAAATGGAGGTAAAGGAGATCTTTGAATAAATAGGCTATCAGCAGAAATCACATGAAAACAATAAGCATCATTGGTTGTGGTTGGTTAGGATTACCTCTCGGGCAATATCTTTCAGAAAAAAATTATCTGGTAAAGGGTAGTACCACACATACTGAAAAACTGGAAACCTTGCAGGAAAATGGTATTGAACCGTTCTTACTCAAACTTAATCCACAATTAGAATGTGAATATGTGGATAACTTTCTTGATAGTGATATTTTAATCATTAATATACCACCAAGAATCAGTCTACAGAAAACTGATGCCCACGTAGAACAGATTGCCAATCTGTTACAGGCTGTTAAAACCTCGTCTATCAAAAAAATTATCTATATAAGTTCCACCTCGGTTTATCCTGAGCTTAACCGCGAGATGGTAGAAAACGACGTGTCCTCACCCGAAACATCCGCCAGTCCAACGATGGTAAAAGCAGAAAACCTTCTGAAAGCCTTCTCTGCGGATGTAACTATTTTACGTTCTGCCGGGTTAATGGGTTATGACCGTATTCCTGCGAAGTATTTTGCAGGTTGGAAAGGCTTAACTACCGGAGATATTCCGGTAAATTATATTCACAGAGATGATGTAATCAGGATTATCGAAACCATAATAGAGAAAGACATCTGGGGTGACACCTTCAATATTGTATCTCCTGTACACCCGATCAGAAAAGAGATTTATGCTCAGAACTGTGAAGAACTGGGCTTCGAAATGCCGGAGTTTGTAGACTCTCCTACTCCGCAGCCTTATAAAATCATTAATGGCGACAAATGGCTGGAGAAGTCGGGTTATCACTACCTGTTCAAAAATCCATTAGACTATTTTTATCAACTTCCTGAATGATACAGCAAATCAATAACCACTTACACCATTATTTTTTAAAATAGTGCGTGCATTAACATTGCCCTCTTTTGCCGATTTGATATACCATTGTCTGGCGGCTTCAATATTACCTCTATTGGCATAATTAATGCCGATATTATATTCAAAATCACCTGTAGAATCTCTTACTGATGCCCTTGACCAATATTCTATTGCGTTATCATCCTGTTTAAGGTCAATATAGGTAACTCCCAGGTTTTTATAAGCAGGAACGTATTGGGGCGCTTTTTCGATTAATACCTTTAATTCTTTAATCTCCTGGTCAAAATTCCCCTGTTTCCGATAAGAAAAGGCATGATTCAGGTAGGCATCCCAATAATCAGGTTTAATACTTATTGATTTCTTAAAGGCATTTCTGGCTTCTTCAAAATTCTCACTGCCCATGAGCGACAAGCCGTAAGCTGTCCAGTATTCGGCGTTTTCAGGCTCATTGTCGAGTGTAATTTTATAATACTGGTTAGCATTCTTATAATCACCCATTCTATAATAAACTGTTGCAAAAAGCCAGTTTGTACGATTCGCTTTGGGTAAATACTGGGTGGCTTTCTGAAAATATTTCAGGGCAGTTGCGTTATCTCCTTCGTCCAGAAACATGGAACCGATTGTGCGGCATACATCTCCATTCTTAAAGCCGCCATCATCTGCCCGCATCAGATACTGCTTCGCCGTCGGAAAATCCTTGTGGTCGAGATAATACCAGCCTAAGTTACTCAGAATCATGGCATCATTCGGGAAGGCTTTATCAGCATCTGTAAAAAGCACTAATTCATTTTTCCATTTCCCGGTCTGAACGAAAGTCATACCACATAATCCCAAGGCCACAATGATAAACCCGGCCAGAGCACTTTTAGAGGCGATGTAGAGTTTGTTGACTAATAAGCCTATCAGGAATAATGGGCCAATGGAAGACAGATAATAATAGCGGTCGGCTACTAAGGCACTACCCACAGGCAATATCTGCAAAACGGTAGAAACAGCAATTAGAAAAAAAGCACCTGCCCACCAGATTCGTTTATCTTTTCGTCCAAACCAAATAATTGCACCTATTAGTAGCAATGCACCTAAAAAAGCCAGAGAATAAATAGAAGGAATGCTACCCGTAGCTTTGTTAGGATATGGGTAAAACGGATAAAGGTTATAAGGCAATAGTGTTTTTACCCAATAAAAACAGAAGGCGTACGCTGTTAATAAAACCCGCTCGCCAGCGCTGTAGGCACTCCCGATTACAGTTGAGGCATCGGCACCTGCATCTTTTTGTGCGTGGGTAGCCAGATAGGCAAATATCAGCGTAATAATAAAATAAGGTATTTTATTAATCAGTATTTTAAAGTCTATCGGCTTCTTTAAAAAACAATAATCGGTAATCAGCAAAATGGCAGGCAATACTACTGCCATACCTTTCGACAAACACGAGGCAATAAATAACAGGATTGAAATGATATACTGCGTTTTATTGTTTGACTCGTCAAAACGAATATAATACCAGAATGACAACAACAGAAACAAGGTATACAATACATCTTTCCGTTCTGCTGCCCATGCCACAGATTCGACGTGCAATGGGTGAATGGCAAATAAAACAGCCGTAACGAACGAAACCAGGAAATTGCCGTTCAACTTTTGGATAATCCTGAAAACCAGCCAGCTGTTTATGATATGCAGAATAATATTATCTAAATGATACAACCATGTCTGCTCTTTTACCAAAGCATATTCAATTGCTAAACTGAGTACTGTAAGCGGGTGGTAGTTTCCTACTACATATTCTGTAAAAATACCCTTTATGTCGAAGTTTTTGACTAATTCATTAACAACGATATAGGGTTTATCGTCCCATACAAAATTGTTTTGCCAGACAGGAATATAACTTACAAATACTAAAATGCTTAAAATAGCCGGAATCCATTTTTCATCAATTGAAAAACTTGTGCCTGGTGTAGATGCTTGTGTAGTTCTGGAAGCAGTGGGTGCCGGTGCTGCCTCTCTTTTAATACCTTGCTTAGGTTGAGACTTATGTTTTGCCATCGGATAGGTTAATCGGGTCTACAAAAATATTCCAATTATCTTGCCAATGCAATAATTCAGTGTTTTATATAGCTTATTTTCCGCTCGTCTGCTTATTGTTGTTAATTTCGTATAATATATATACATTGCCTGAGAACCTGAAACATAATTGCGGCATTGATGTTCTTATTTTGTAATATAAGATAATTTAAAGAACTTTGATTTTGAAGTCGTTTAGGATTATTCCTTTCATTTAAAAAGTAACGAAAATCCTAAACAACTTCATTATATGGAAGGAATGTTGCAAAATGCTTAAGCAATATTCAGGGCAAACCGGCGTTAAAATACCTACAATCAGTTGACGAATGAAAGTACTAAGAATCATATTATGGGCTTTTCTGCTGCTTCCTGCGGTAGCTATAGCGCAGAAAAATAAAAAGGTCAGTGATGGCACTATCTCTGAAAAAGAACTACAGGCTGAGGCTGTCTTTACTGACGGCATGAAATATTTTATAGCCGAAACCTACGATAAAGCCATCACGCATTTTAAAAAAGCTGCAGAAATGAATCCGGCCAGTTCAGGTGCCAATTTTATGATTGCCAAGTCTTTTCTGGCTACTAATGATATTGCCAATGCCACACTTTATAGCGAAAAAGCGGCAAAACTGGATGATAATAATAAGTTTTACAAGAAGTTTTTAGGAGATGTATACATCAAACAAAAACGTTATAAAGAAGCTGCCCAGCTTTATGAAAAACTCGCTGATAAATACCCAACAGATGTTGATAATTACCTTGATTTATCGAATGCCTACATCATGCAGGAGAAATACTCTGATGCAGTAGAGGTTTATAATAAAATTGAGAAAACAATTGGTATGAGCGAAGAAATAACGCATCAGAAACAATTGATTTATCTGAAACAAAACAAACTTGAGAAAGCCATTGAGGAGGGAGACCGACTGATAGCTTCTGAACCAACTGAGCCTGAATATGTGGTGCAGCAGGCGCAGATACTGATTTCTAATGAGCGCTACGACCAGGCCTTAAAAATGCTTGAAAGTTCGTTGAAGCGTAATCCTGATTTTGCTGAGGCACACGTACTTTTAGCAGAAATTTATCGTAAGAAAGGCGATATGGACAAATGCAGCCAGGAACTGCAAGTGGCTTTTGCCAATAAAAATCTTTCGTCAGAGGTTAAGTTCAAGATTCTTTCAAGCTATATGCTTATGATGAAGGACGATAAGGGTGACAAAACACTGGACAACCTTATAAGTCTTACAAGAGAGTTAATCAAGCAGGCACCCAATGAAGCAAAGGCGTATGCAGTATTAGGTGACTTATTGATGAAAAAAGGCGAAGTAGCAGATGCACAAACAAGCTATGTTAAATCAACGCAATTTGATAAATCTATTTTTGAAGTGTGGTTAGCCATTGTTGAAATAGACTCAAAACTTAATAATGTTGATAGCCTTGCCAAGCACTCGGAAGAAGCCATTGAGTATTTTCCGAATCAGTCTTTCTTCTGGTATCATAATGGAGTAGCTAATTTTGCCAAAAAAGATTACGAAAAGGCCATTTCATCTTTAGAAGAAGCCAGAAACCTGGCTTTGGATAATAAAGAACTTACTAAATATGTAAACGGCTTATTGGGTGATGCCTACAATGAAGTAAAGCAATACAGCAAATCTGATGATGCTTATGAAGCTGTATTGAAAGTTGATCCGGATGATGAACACGTGTTGAATAATTATGCCTATTATTTATCGTTAAGAAAAGACAAACTGAGCCGTGCGGTGCAACTATCAGGTAAACTTGTTGAAAAACACACCAATAATCCAACTTATCTGGATACCCATGCATGGGTGCTTTATACGATGAAAGATTATCAGAAATCACGTGAATTTCTGGAGCGTGCCGTTAAACAAGGTAGTAATGTAAGTGGCACCATAGTTGAACACTATGGAGATGTATTGTATCAGCTGGGAGAGAAAGACAAAGCCATTGAACATTGGAAAAAAGCCCGCCAGATGGGTGAAAACAGCATCAATATAGATAAAAAAATACAATCCGGACAGCTAATCGAATAGATTCTACTCACTTTTTTAAACCTGTTGATACATTTGCCCTGAAACGTTTATTATTCAGATGACTGCATCGGAATAAAGTGTTCGAAGCAAATTTTATAAACTCACACAAATATGTCTATCCGTTATTTTATTCTGTCTTTGTCTTGTTTGATAGTACTATTTACGTCTTCCTGCAAGCGTCAGAGAATACATAAAACCGAAACCAAAGATTCGACCAGCGTATCGGTCGCACAGACTGATATGCCTGCCAATACAGATAGTCTTAGTAATCCGGCTTCAACGGTTAAAATTGATGTAAATCCAGCCGAAATAGATTTTAAGTTTTTGAAAATACGATCAAAAATTGACTATTCGTCCGGTACCGAGAGCCAGTCTTTTCCGGTTACTGCCCATATCGAAAAAGACAATAAAATCTGGTTATCTATTGCTGTTGGTCTGGAAGTAGCCAGAGGGCTTATCACGCAGGACTCAATCATCTTTCTTGACAGACTTCATCGCACTTATTATAAATATGATTTTGCAAGTCTGAGCAGACAGTTCAATTTTAATCTCAGTTACGACCTTGTGCAATCTATCCTTATTGGCAATATGCCTATAAAAAAACGTGAAGGTGACGAAATCACAAAGCAGGAAAGCAGTTTTGTCATTACACAAAATGAAAACAACGTACAGATTGAAAACTATATCGGAGAATCTAATTTAAAACTTCAAAAACTGAACGCATCTGATACAACAGGCAGCAGCAAAATGCAGATAGACTACAGTAATTTTCTGGCTATTAACAATTTTTTGTTCCCCCAGGCTATTATTGCTAAGATTGATGCACAAAAAGATGATAAAACAAACCAGACTTTAATAAATTTGCAGCATAATAGAATTGAATTTTTAGACGAAAGCCCGGGATTCTCATTCAGTATCCCGAAAGGGTATTCGGCTAAATAGCCCGGCTAAGCCTAAATCAAACCTGATGCCTTTGAAAAACAGAACATATTTTTTTCTTACCTGCTTTCTTTTGTGCTTACTGATAAATCAACAAGCGTCTGCTCAACGCACCCGGAAATCCCGTGCACAACTGGAGAATGAGAAGAGAAGGAACCTGGAAAAAATTGCAGAAACCAAAAAGGCTTTAGAAGATGCAAAAACAAAGAAAGAACTGACTGTTGGCAATATTAAAGCCATAAAGGAACAGATTTCGTCGCAGGAAGAACAAATCGGCCTGATGGAACAGGACATGGAGCTGATTGATGTTGAAATGCAGGATATTGTCAACGCCAAGGTTAATCTTGAAGAGAAGCTCCTTCAACTGCAAAAAGAATATGCTGCTATGCTCTACACTGCTTCAAAGTATAACGGCAAAATTAATAAACTTAGTTTTCTTTTCTCGTCTTCTTCTTTCAACGAGTTTCTGATGCGGTATAAGTATCTGCAACAATATACTGAAAACCGTAAAGCACAGGTGCAACAGATGAATAAAGTGGCTGCTTTGCTTCGTGAAAGACAAACTAATCTTGAAGGGAAACGCTCTGATAAAAAGCGATTGATTTCAGCGAAAGTGATTCAGGCCAAAACACTTGAACAACTCAAAAACCAGCAGACTGAAATGGTAGGAGAGTTATCAAAAAAAGAGAAGGATTTAAGAAAAGAAATTGAAGCCAGCAAAAGGTCTGTTACAAAACTGGATAACCTGATAGCCACAATTGTATCGAGAGAAATTGCCCGGAAAAACAAGGAAAGAGAATTAAAACAGGACACCGACGCTAAGCTGTCTAAAACGAAACCTGCCAGAAAAAACAACCGGCCTATTATGAATCTGGATGAAGCAGAAACAACACTTGGTCGTTCGTTTGGTGCCTCTCGTGCACGTTTACCCTGGCCTGTTCAGAGAGGTTTTATTTCTGACAGATTCGGAGTAAAAGAACATCCTGTGTTGCATGGGGTGCTGATTAACAATAATGGCATAGATATTCAGACACCCTCCAATGCCACGGTCAGGTCTGTGTATAGTGGGGTGGTGAAAGACATAACTGAGATTCCGGGTCTGGGCAAAGTAGTGGCTGTGCAACACGGCGATTATTTTACAGTATATGCCAACCTCAACCAGGTGTTTGCTTCTGTAGGACAGAAAATAAGCGCCAAAGAAACCATTGGCACAGCAGGAGAATCAGGTGGAACCACTGAAATCAATTTTCAGATATGGCATAATACTGAAAGGCTAAACCCTGAAAACTGGTTGGTACCTAGGTAAGACATTATAAAATAGGCTTCTTTATTTTGCTTCAAGAACTAAAAGAACACAGAAACGTTATAGTAGAATCTGTTAAAAATTAATCACTAATTCACTAAATCGCTAATTCACTAATTTCTTCCATGTCTACCCATTCTGAAATAAAACGTATTACCACCCACACACTTCAGGAACTGAAACGCAAGGGCGAAAAAATAGCTTGTCTTACCTCTTATGACTACTCAATGGCCAAAATCGTTGACGGTGCAGGAGTAGAGCTAATTCTTGTGGGCGATTCCGCTTCTAATGTCATGGCTGGCCATGAAACTACTTTGCCTATTACAGTCGATAACATGATATACCACGCACAGGCTGTAGTAAAAGCAGTAAAAAGGGCATTAGTAGTAGTTGATTTGCCTTTCGGCTCTTATCAGGGCAATTCAGAAGAGGCGCTTCGTTCAGCCATCAGAATCATGAAGGAGTCAGGAGGACATGCTGTAAAATTAGAGGGTGGCATAGAAGTAAAAGAATCCATTGTCCGTATTCTGAGTGCAGGTATTCCGGTAATGGGACATCTTGGGCTTACGCCACAATCTATCTATAAATTCGGCACTTATGCCGTGAGAGCCAAAGAAGAAGATGAAGCTGCACAATTGATAGAAAATGCTAAAATGCTTGATGAAGTAGGCTGTTTTGGCGTGGTTCTGGAAAAAATTCCGGCTGATTTGGCAAAAAAAGTTACTGAAAGTGTAAGTATACCCACTATAGGCATTGGAGCAGGACAGCATTGTGACGGACAGATTTTAGTAGTGCATGATATGCTGGGTATTAACAAAGAATTTTCTCCCCGTTTCTTACGCAGATATGCCGACCTGCATACTGTCATGACAGAAGCCGTGATGAATTATACGAAAGACGTTAAATCTTCTGATTTCCCTAACGAGAAAGAGTCTTATTAAAATTGTATATGGCGCGAACCGGAAGCGAGCGGCGCTTCCAGTTCGCGCCACAATTTATATTAACGCATCATACAAAATCTCAGCCGGGTGCCTGGCTATGCGCCCTGTTCCGTCTTTTATCTGGTGGCGACAACTGGTTCCCGGCGCAGCAATAATTACTTCTTCCGGCTGTTTTCTTACCGTCGGAAAAAGCACCAACTCCCCTATTTTCATCGAAACATCATAGTGTTCAGCCTCATACCCAAATGACCCTGCCATACCACAGCATCCTGATGGGATGAGATGAACTTCATAATTAGCAGGTAATGATAAACTCTTTTTGCTTGGGGTCAATGAAGAAAGAGCTTTCTGGTGGCAATGCCCGTGCAATTTTATAAGCCTTTTTTCAGCAGAAAAGGAATCTTTCTTAATATTACCTCTTTCTATTTCACGGGCAAACCATTCTTCAAAAATGAACGTATTATGAGCAATTTGTTGAGCTGCCTCTTTAAGGTTCTCTGGCACCAATTCCAGATATTCATCTTTTAATGTCAGAATGGCGGATGGTTCTATACCTATAATTGGTATTTCATCTTTTACAAAATCTTTCAGCGCATTTACGTTTTGGATGGCAATCTTCTGTGCTTCCCGAATCATTCCTTTTGATAAATAGGTTCTTCCGCTTTCTGCATGATCAGGAATTATTACCTGATAGCCTAATTTCTGCAAAAGCAGAATCAGTTTTTTACCAATTTCCACATCATTAAAATCGGTAAATTCATCACAAAACATATATACTTTTTTTGCAGAACTAAAGTCTTTGACCTCTTTTGCATTCTTATACCAACTCCGCAAAGTATGGCTATGCAGCAAAGGCATAGAACGGTCAGGGTGAAAACCCACGATACGATTAGCCATGCGACGGGTAAACTCTGTTTTAAAGATAAAATTATAAGCCCAGGGGGCTATACCTGCCAGGCGCATCTGTTTCGTGAAACTCCCTATCAGTTTTGAGCGAAATGGTATGCCGTGTTTGTCGTAATATTGTTGTGTAAACTCTGCTTTCATTTTGCCCATATCCACACTTGAGGGGCACTCTGACTTACAGGCTTTGCAGGATAAACATAAGTCTAAAATCTCTTTGGTCTCATCCATTCCGGCAGCCTTATTTTCAGAAGTATCAGTCAGATACTGCCTCAATATATTGGCTCTGGCTCTGGTAGTATCTCTTTCGCTTCGGGTGGCCATATAGCTTGGGCACATAGTTCCACCTGTAATCTCTGTCTTCCGGCAATCTCCTGAGCCGCTACACTTCTCTGCTAATCGTAAAAAACTCTCCTGGTTAGAAAAATCGAAAACAGTTTTTTGTGCAGGGCTAACTTTATCGGCTTCATAACGCAGAAATTCATTCATGGGCGGTGTATCAACAATCTTTCCTTTATTAAAGATACCTCCGGGATCAAAAATCCGCTTTACCTGTCTGAACAGCCCGTAGTTTTTATCTCCCATCATAAAAGGAATAAATTCGCCTCTCAAACGCCCGTCACCATGTTCGCCTGAAAGTGAACCACCATATTTTTTAACCAATGCTGCGGTTTCAGCCAGAATAGTGCGGAATAGATGCCTGCCTTCGGTTGTTTTCAGATTCACCATCGGCTCTACATGCAACTCCCCTGCCCCTGCATGGGCATACATAGAGTATTGCACACCATGTTTTTTCAATAATACTTCCAGTTCGGCAATATAAGCGGGTAAGTCTTCTACATCAACTGCACAATCTTCTATAAGGTTAACAGGTTGTATATCCCCGGGTAAGTTTCTCAATAAGCCCAAACCCCCTTTGCGCACATCCCAGGCTTTTTTGGCATCTTCCTGCAACAAAACCGGATACGCATAGCCCAATTCGTTGGCCTGTAGTTCTGCTATCAGCTTGCCGGCTTTTTCCCTGACATCTGCTTCGGTTTCAGCAAAAAACTCTACCATCAGAATAGCCTTTGGCCCACCCTCTATAAAAAAGCGGTTTTTTGACTGCTCAATATTGGTCTTGGTAAATTCCAGAATAAAATCATCTACCAGCTCAGAAGCCGAACACTGGTGTTTCATGGCAATCAGATTGGCCATTAATGCCTCATGCAGGCTACTTGTATGCACTGCCACCATGCCGACCTCAGCAGGCGGTAAATCTATCAGTTTCAGTTTGGCTTCTGTCACAAAACATAAAGTCCCTTCCGATCCGGCAATCAGGCTGCTCAAATTAAACGGCTTTCCCTTTTCAGATTGCCACATCTCCTCAATCACATCAAGTGCATAGCCGGTGTTTCGTCTGGTAATTGTCTTTTTAGGGAATCCGTTTCTGATAGATGTCTGGTTTTCAGGATTATCAATTAAGGCAACCAGTTCTTTGTAAATCTGTCCTTCTTTGTTTGTTAAGCTACATTTTTCTGCCAATTCATCAGGACTGAGCGTGCCAAAGGATGCTTCGCTTCCATCTGACAGCAAAACTTTAAGTTCCAGCAGATTATCTCTGGTTGTACCCCAGATAATAGAATGTAAACCGCATGAGTTATTCCCAATCATACCGCCAATCATGGCACGGCTGGAGGTTGAGGTTTCAGGCCCGAACATCAAGCCATACGGTTTCAGATAGGCATTTAAATCATCACGAATTACCCCCGGTTGCACCCTTACCCATTTCTCCTCCCGGTTTACTTCCAGAATATTGATAAAGTTTTTGGAAATATCTACTACTAATCCGTTGCCGACTACCTGCCCGGCCAGCGATGTGCCTGCCGCACGGGGAATCAAGGTGACCTGGTTGCTATTAGCAAAATGTATTAACCGGCGAATATCCTGGCTACTCTTCGGCAGTGCTACGGCAAGGGGTTTTTCCTGATAAACTGAGGCGTCTGTAGCATAAACAGTTTTGATAGCCTCATCGGTAATGGTATTTCTGAAGTATAATTCTCCCTCAAAATCTTTCAGCAATGACTCAAACATCGGGTTTTGTTTTTTGAGTTCAAATTTGAGGAAGAAAAGGCAGATTTGCTATGTATCTGATAAAGAAAGAATTAAATAAACTTTAAAATTTCAGCATTCGCCTTATAACATGGACGTTTATTAACAATATTCCCCTAATTTTGTTGTTATTTAACTGTCATAAAAGCGTAAATTTGCAACCTTAAAAATCGAAACGCCTGGCCATCAATCATTTAAAATTTGACAAAATGGCAGGTTTATTGGATTTGGAAAGGTATTTGACAAGTAAAAATTCATATCAATAAGAAATTAAGAACAAGATATACAAATGCTGAATTTTTTAACCAAGGGAATTACACAGATTTTTGGAACGAAGTCTGATAAGGATAATAAAGAGTTACAACCTTATGTAGGGCTGACAAATGAAGAATTTGCCAAGTTGCAGAATCTTTCCCATGATGAACTTCGTAACAAGACGACTGAATTACAGGATTATATTGCACAGAAACTCTCTCATATCGACGGACAGATTAATAAGCTGAAAGAAAGTATAGATCAGGATCCTGATATGCAGATTGATGAAAAAGAAGCGGCTTTCAAACAAATTGATACGTTGAAGCTCGACAGAAACAAAGAACTGGAAGTAGTTCTTCTGGAGATTCTGCCAAAGGCATTTGCGATAATAAAGGAAACGGCCCGCCGTTTTACTGAAAATACAGAAATTGTTGTTACTGCTACGCATCTTGACCGGGAACTGGCCATGAAAAAAGGCCATATCAGAATTGAAGGCGATAAGGCAATCTGGCAAAACCAATGGCTGGCAGCAGGCAATCTGATTACCTGGAACATGGTACACTACGATGTACAGATTATAGGTGGCGCAGCTCTGCATAAAGGTAAAATAGCCGAAATGGCGACCGGAGAAGGTAAAACCTTAGTGGCTACATTTCCGGCCTTTCTTAATGCGCTGGCGGGTAAAGGGGTGCATATTGTAACGGTTAATGATTACCTGGCTCGTCGTGACTCTGAGTGGATGGGGCCAATTTTTGAATTTAATGGCATCACCTGCGACTGTATCGATAAACACTCTGCCAATTCAACGGCACGTAGAAATGCCTATCAGGCAGGTATCACCTATGGTACTAATAATGAGTTCGGGTTTGACTACCTACGTGACAACATGGTAAATCACCCTGATGAACTGGTACAACGTGAACACCACTACGCAATGGTGGATGAGGTTGACTCAGTATTGGTTGATGATGCCCGTACACCATTGATTATCAGTGGGCCGATGTCGCGTACTGGTGATGAAGAACTATTCTTATCGTTAAAACCGCGCATTCAGCGTATAGTAGAGGCACAAAAAACTCTGACAAACAGCTACCTGAATGAAGCTAAAAAACTGATTGCAGCAGGTAACAAAAAAGAAGGTGGTTTAGCGTTATTCCGTGCATTCAGAGGTCTACCTAAAAACAAACCTTTGATTAAATATTTGTCTGAGCAAGGTATGAGACAAATATTGCAGGAAACAGAAGCGATATATCTGGCAGAAAACCAGAAATTGATGCCGGAAGCAGATGCACCATTGTACTTTACCATTGAAGAAAAAAACAACTCAATTGAGTTAACAGATAAAGGTCTCGATTTTATTACAGGCGAAGGTGAAGATCATAACTTCTTTATTATGCCTGACCTGGGTGTTGATTTATCAGCTATTGAAAAATCAGACATATCTGAGCAGGACAAAATTCTGAAAAAGGACGAGTTGATTCGTGATTATTCGTTGAAGGCTGAGCGTATCCATGCTGTTAACCAATTATTAAAAGCCTTTACTTTATTTGAAAAGGACGTTGAATATGTGGTGATGGATAATAAAGTAATGATTGTTGACGAGCAAACAGGTCGTATTATGGACGGTCGTCGCTGGTCAGATGGTCTGCATCAGGCGGTTGAAGCCAAAGAAAATGTAAAAGTTGAGGACTCTACACAGACTTACGCAACTATTACGCTTCAGAATTACTTCCGTATGTATCACAAACTGGCGGGTATGACCGGTACCGCAGAAACAGAAGCGGCTGAGTTCTGGAAAATATATAAATTAGACGTAGTTTCTATTCCTACTAACAGACAGGTTGTCAGAAAAGACGAAGAGGATAAGGTTTATAAAACCGTACGTGAGAAATACAATGCTGTTGTTGATGAAATTGTGCAATTGGTAAGCATTGGTCGCCCTGTGCTTGTGGGTACAACTTCGGTAGAAAATTCGGAGATTCTGAGCAGAATGCTTACGCTTCGTAAAATTCCGCATCAGGTATTGAACGCCAAGCAACACGCCCGTGAGGCTGATATTGTAGCAGAGGCTGGAAAACCGGGCACTGTAACGATTGCAACCAACATGGCTGGTCGTGGTACTGACATTAAACTGACACCTGAGAGCAAAAATGCCGGAGGATTGGCCATTATCGGTACCGAACGCCACGACTCACGTCGTGTTGACCGTCAGTTGAGAGGTCGTGCGGGTCGTCAGGGAGATCCGGGTACTTCGCAGTTTTTTGTTTCATTGGAAGACCAACTCATGCGTTTGTTCGGTTCTGACCGTATTGCAAAAGTAATGGACAGAATGGGTATGGAAGAGGGCGAGGTAATTCAGCACTCAATGATTACCAACTCGATTGAAAGGGCTCAGAAAAAAGTAGAAGAAAATAACTTCGGCACACGTAAGCGTTTGATTGAATATGATGACGTAATGAATATTCAGCGTGATACGATTTATAAACGCCGTAAAAATGCCCTTTTCGGTGATAGATTATCGTTGGACATTGCCAATATCATGTATGATACATGCAGTGATATTGTAATGAATGCTGAGGGCAATTATGATGAGTTTGAACTACGCAGTATTCAGAAATTAAGCATCAAGCCCGAAATTGAGCGCCATGAGTTTTCGAAAGGGAATGCCAAACTAATCGACAGACTTTACCAGCAGGCCGAGAGAACTTACAAGGCCAAAAACGACAATATCCGTAAGAATATGGTGCCTGTGCTGACGGATGTTCTGAAAGACCGCAAGGGTTTGGTAGATGAGCAATTTATTGCGATTATTGGTGATGGTACGCAAAACATCGGCATGTATTGCAATCTGAAAAACGCCGTAGAAAGTGATGGCAGAGAGTTAATCAAAGAAATAGAAAAACATATTTCACTGACGGTAATTGACCAGGAATGGAAAGAGCACCTGCGTGATATGGATGATTTGAAACAATCGGTACAGAATGCCTCTTATGAGCAAAAAGATCCATTGTTAATCTATAAATTCGAAGCGGTAGAGTTGTTTAAAAACTTCCTGAATAAAGTAAATGCTGATACCGTTAGTTTCTTAATGAAGGCCAATGTAGTGGAATTAAGATTCCAGCAACTGGCACCTCCGAAAGAAGAGAAACCTAAATTACAAACAAATAAGGCGAGTGAAGAAGGTGGTAGCGGAGGCCCGGATTCAGGCTCAAAGCCCATTACTCCGGCACGTACGCAGAAAATTGCTGACAGAAACCAACGTGTAAGTGTACAGTATAAAGACGGCACCGTGAAACGGGAAGTAAAATACAAACATGTGGAAGAGGATGTGATTAGCGGAAAGGCCGTATTGGTTGATTAAGATAATCAAGAAAATAATGTGAAAAAGTCGCTAAAATTTAGCGACTTTTTTGTTATCAGAATAATCATAAAATTCAAGCACTATGATTTATATCAAACACTACGAGTCTCCTTTAGGTACACTGGAAATCATTGCAACTGATACACACTTAACGCATGTGCTTTTTCGGGAAGCACAGAAAAAACCCAGCCGCCAGTTGCAGGAAACACCAGAGGACTCTCCTGTTATTCAGGAATGTATCAGGCAATTTGATGCCTATTTTAAGAGAGAATTGAAAGCGTTTGAATTACCACTACAACCATCAGGAACCGATTTTCAGAAATTAGTATGGGAGACTCTGAAAAGTATTCCTTATGGTAAAACGACTTCTTATCTGGCATTATCACGCCAGATCGGAAACGAAAAGGCCATAAGGGCAGTAGGGGTTGCTAATGGCAATAACCCATTGACTATCATTCTCCCATGCCATAGAGTGATAGGCTCAGATAAAAGCCTGGTTGGGTATGGTGGTGATTTATGGCGAAAAGAATGGCTTTTGCGCCATGAAGGTAGTCTGCCTAAAGAAGAGCAATTGCGTTTGTTTTAATAAAAAATGCAGTAAAAAGCTGAATAAACAACTCTTCACTGCATTTTTATATATACCCGATTTTTAAAATCTGAATTACTTCATACTTACTACTTTCTTATTATCAAATGGCATTAACACTGTATCAATAACGTGAGCAACGCCATTACTTTGATAAATATCTTTGGTTGTGACTGTGGCTGTCATGCCGTTTTCATCAGTAACCATCAATTTATCTCCGCTCATTGAAAATTTCAATGAACCTCCCTGCATGGTTTTTACTGAAAGAGTACCACCGTTTCCGTTTATACCTGCCATAATATCATTCGAATCCCATTTACCATCAATTACATGGTATTTTAAAACCTTTGTTAAGGTTGATTTAGCGGGTGTAGCACCCATCTTTCCAAAAGCGTCGTTAGTAGGAGCAAAAACAGTAAATGGTCCCGGTCCTTGTAGCGTTGTTACCAAACCCGCAGACTTTAAAGCTGATACAAGTTTTGAATGGTCTCTGGAGTTCATAATGTTTGAAACAACATTTTTATAAGAACTCATTTCACTACCACCAACCATAACTTTTCTATCAGTAGTTTCTTGCGCAAATGTCCCCAGTGAAATCAAAGCAGACACTAATAATAATGAGATAGTTTTCATGCTTTTGTTATTTTTTGTGAATACTTTATTTGTGAGCATAAAATGCTCAATATTGATAGTGAAGAAAGTGTTCCAGCTTTAAAAAACAGCGTTTTGAGCAATTAAATAGTAGCTTAATACTAAACCGGACCTTTGCGTTGGGTATTTTCTTCCCCAGCAGTTGCAGAACTGAAATGAAAGTATATTAAGATACGTTAAGAATTTCAGCAATCATCATTTACAAAGTCTTATAAAAACAAACGCCTCCTTACCACAAGATAAGGAGGCGCTATTATATAGCAGGGGTTCAGAATTCTGACCCCTACGGGAATTCATTTAAACATACTCTCTGCGTTGTTTAGAGGCTTCCTGTACACGGCGCTTTTCGGCGGCTGCTTCCAATTCGGCTTTATTACCAACGATGATGTTCTGATATCTACGGTTACCCGTTCCTGCAGGAATCAAGTGCCCTACGATAACGTTTTCTTTCAAACCTTCGAGTGTATCGCGCTTACCTCTTACAGCAGCTTCTGACAACACTTTTGTGGTTTCCTGGAACGATGCGGCAGAGATAAATGACTCAGTACCCAAAGAAGCAGTTGTAATACCTTGCAATGTCGGACGAGAAACCGCAGGCATTGCATCACGTACTTCAATTTGTGCAAGGTCGGCACGTTTCAAACGGCTGTTTTCATCACGCATCTCACGAGCGGTGATAATCTGGCCCGGTTTGAATTTATCCGAAGCACCTGCATTCATGACCACTTTCTTGTCCATGATTTTATCATTAGCCAAGCGCACCACCCATTTGTCTACCATCTGGTATTCAAGGAATAAGGTGTCTCCAGAATCAACGATTTCAACTTTCTGCATCATCTGACGTACAATTACCTCGATGTGTTTGTCTGAAATCTTCACCCCTTGCTGACGATAAACGGCTTGTACCTCGTTCACCAGATATTCCTGAACAGCGGTAGGCCCTTTGATACGTAGAATATCGGCTGGTGTAATGGCGCCATCTGATAGTGGATCACCCGCTAAAACGAAGTCACCATCCTGTACCAGAATCAGTTTTGATAGAGGTACCATGTATTTCATTTTAACACCATCTTTTGCTTCTACGAAAATCTCACGGTTACCACGTTTTACAGAACCATACTGAACGATACCATCAATTTCAGACACAACCGCCGGATTAGATGGGTTACGAGCCTCAAATAATTCAGTTACACGAGGCAAACCACCTGTAATATCACGGTTCATGTTGATAGCACGAGGGATTTTTGCAATAGCCTGACCTGCTTTAATCTTCTGGCCGTTTTCAACAGTCAGACGAGCCATTACAGGTAAGTTATATGCTTTGTCATCTTCTGAACTGGCAGTTCTGATAATGATCGCAGGGTTTTTCGAACGGTCTTTCGACTCAATGATTACCTTATCACGGAAACCTGTCTGCTCATCGGCCTCTTCTTTGAAGGTTATGTTTTCTTCAATAGCTTCGTACTCAATTGTACCGTCTAATTCAGAAAGGATAACGGCGTTGAACTGATCCCAATGACAAAGAGCATCACCTTTTTTCACTATATCTCCATCTTTTACCTCTAATGTAGCACCGTAAGGTACGTTATTAGTAATCAGGATATTGTTAGTACCAGGTTCAACGATACGAATCTCACCACGACGACCCAACACGATGGTAATTTCGTTACCTTCACGGTCAACAGATGGTACCGTACGCATTTCTTCCAGTTGAATCACACCACCAAATTTGGCTTTGATATTGGCTTCAGAAGCAACGTTTTGCGCAGTACCCCCTGTGTGGAAGGTACGGAGTGTCAGCTGTGTACCAGGCTCACCAATAGATTGCGAGGCAATTACACCTACTGCTTCACCATTGTCGGCCATACGACCTGTAGCCAGGTTACGTCCGTAACATTTCGAGCAAACACCTGTTTGTGTTTCACAAGTTAATGCCGAACGGATTTCTACAGTTTCAATTGCTGTTTCATCAATCTGAGCAGCAATCTCTTCTGTGATTTCCTCACCTGATTTAATAATCAGTTTTTTGGTAAGAGGGTCGATGATATCATAAACCGATGTACGACCCAGGATACGCTCTGATAATGGCTCAACGATATCTTCGTTGTCTTTCAAAGCAGATACCTGAATACCACGTAGTGTACCGCAATCGTCTTCGTTCACTACCACATCCTGAGCAACGTCATGTAAACGACGAGTCAGATAACCGGCATCAGCCGTTTTCAAGGCAGTATCGGCCAAACCTTTACGTGCACCGTGGGTAGAGATAAAGTACTCCAATACGTCAAGACCTTCTTTAAAGTTTGACAGAATCGGGTTTTCAATGATCTCTCCTACTGAACCCTGTATATTTTTCTGTGGTTTCGCCATCAATCCACGCATACCGCCCAACTGACGCACCTGTTCCTGCGAACCACGTGCACCCGAGTGCATCATCATATAGATTGGGTTAAAACCTTTCTGATCAGCTTCCAATTGTTTCAACAATACCTCACGGATACGTGTATTTACACGGCCCCAGATGTCGATAATCTGGTTGTAACGCTCACGCTCTGTGATGATACCAAACATATAGTTATTCTGAACTTCTTCAACTTCTGCTTTCGCATCAGCAATCAGTTTTGTTTTTTCCGGCGGAACGATGATGTTATCCAGACCGATAGACAAACCACCTCTGAAGGCCGTCTGGTATCCCAGTTCTTTAATATCATCAAGGAATTTCGCTGTACGGGCATATCCTGCTTCTTTGAATACACGACCAATCAATTGTTGCAGTTTTTTCTTGGTCAATAATTCGTCAAGATAACCTACTTCTTCAGGCACACATTGGTTGAAGAGGATACGACCAGCTACTGTATTTACTACTTTATCAACTAATTGACCATTTTCGTCTTTTACTTTCACACGGCATTTAATGTGGGCATGTTTTGAAACTTTACCCTCATTCATGGCAATGATTACCTCTTCTGCCGAGTAGAATGTCATTCCGTCACCCGGAACCTTATCATCTTCTGATGATACTTTTCCTTTTGTTACATAATAAAGACCCAATACCATGTCCTGAGAAGGTACAGTAATCGGAGCTCCGTTAGCAGGGTTCAGAATGTTATGAGAAGCCAGCATCAGAATAGATGCTTCCATGATGGCCTCCTGACCTAGTGGTACGTGTACCGCCATCTGGTCACCGTCAAAGTCGGCGTTGAAAGCTGTACAAACCAAGGGGTGCAACTGGATAGCTTTACCTTCCACCAATTTAGGTTGGAAAGCCTGAATACCCAGACGGTGAAGCGTAGGGGCACGGTTTAGAAGAACAGGGTGTCCTTTCAAAACGTTTTCAAGAATATCCCAAACTACGGCGTCTTTTCTGTCAACGATTTTCTTAGCAGATTTTACTGTTTTCACGATTCCGCGCTCAATCAGCTTTCTGATAATAAATGGTTTGAACAACTCAGCGGCCATATCTTTAGGCAAACCACACTCATGTAGTTTCAATTCAGGACCTACCACGATAACCGAACGACCAGAGTAGTCAACACGTTTACCCAATAAGTTCTGACGGAAACGACCTTGTTTACCTTTCAACATATCTGAAAGGGATTTCAAAGCACGGTTACCTTCTGAACGAACTGCGTTTACTTTACGAGAGTTGTCGAATAATGAATCGACAGCCTCTTGCAACATACGTTTTTCGTTACGTAAGATTACCTCAGGCGCTTTGATTTCCAACAGGCGTTTCAAACGGTTGTTACGGATAATCACACGACGGTAAAGGTCGTTCAAATCAGATGTTGCGAAACGACCCCCATCAAGAGGTACAAGCGGACGCAATTCTGGTGGAATAACCGGAACCATGCGGATTACCATCCACTCTGGTTTGTTTTCAATACGTGTATTGGCATCACGCAGGGCTTCTACTACTTTCAGACGTTTTAAAGCTTCCGCTTTACGTTGTTGAGAAGTATCCGTTGCCGCAGCGTGGCGTAAATCATAAGATAATTCGTCAAGTTTGATACGAGAAAGCATCATTTCTAATGCCTCTGCACCCATTTTGGCGATAAATTTGTTCGGGTCTTTATCGTCAAGCATCTGGTTTTCTCTTGGCAGTTTATCAACAATGTCAAGATACTCTTCTTCTGTAAGGAAGTCATTGGCAGAGATACCATCTTCGCCTTTGATACCCGCCTGAACTACTACGTAACGTTCGTAATAAATAATCTGGTCGAGTTTCTTCGACGACATACCTAACAAATACCCGATTTTATTTGGTAAACTACGGAAATACCAGATATGAGCAACCGGAACAACAAGCTCGATGTGTCCCATGCGTTCGCGACGAACCTTTTTCTCGGTTACTTCTACCCCGCAACGGTCGCAGATAATACCTTTGTAGCGGATACGTTTGTATTTACCACAGTGGCATTCCCAGTCTTTCACAGGTCCGAAAATACGCTCACAAAACAAACCGCCCATTTCTGGTTTATAAGTACGGTAGTTGATCGTTTCCGGTTGTGTTACTTCTCCAAACGAACTCTCCAGAATTGACTCGGGTGAAGCCAGACTAATGGTGATGCTGTTGAAGTCGCTATTAAGTTTTTTATTTTTCTTTAAAGACATTTTCCTTATGATTGATGTGAAAATGATTTTTTGAATCTTTAGCGTGTCCTGACTTTTCAGCCCGGACACGCTTATATTATTGCTTACTGCAAGGTAATCTCTAGTGCCAAGCCTCTCAATTCGTGTACTAATACGTTGAATGACTCGGGGATATTAGCTTTTGGTAAGTTTTCGCCTTTTACGATAGCTTCGTATGCTTTCGCACGACCCACCACGTCATCAGACTTAACTGTCAGGATTTCCTGAAGGATATGCGATGCACCGAATGCTTCCAATGCCCACACCTCCATCTCTCCGAAACGCTGACCACCAAATTGTGCTTTACCACCAAGCGGCTGTTGAGTAATCAATGAGTATGGTCCGATTGAACGGGCGTGCATTTTATCATCAACCAAGTGGCCCAGTTTCATCATATACATGATACCTACGGTTACTTTCTGGTCGAATGGCTCACCTGTTAATCCGTTATAAAGCTGTGAGCGTCCGTATGGTGGTAATCCTGCCTCATCCAATTCTGCTGTTACTTCTGCTTCAGTAGCACCATCAAAGATTGGTGTGGCATATTTACGACCTAATTTACGACCTGCAAGACCTAGTACAACTTCATATAGCTGACCGATGTTCATACGGGAAGGTACCCCAAGTGGATTCAATACAATATCCATTGGCGTTCCGTCTGCCTGGAATGGCATATCTTCATCACGTACAATTCTGGCAACAACCCCTTTGTTTCCGTGACGACCCGCCATTTTATCACCCACTTTCAGTTTACGTTTCTTAGCAATATATACTTTCGCTAATTTCACGATACCTGCAGGTAGCTCATCTCCAACCTCCAGCACAAAGCGTTCGCGTTTGAAACGACCAATTACTTCACTACGACGAGCCAGATAATTTTTGCAAAGGGCAACTATTAATTTGTTGAGTTCAAGATCATCTGTCCAACCGTCAAGAATCACATCACCTAAAAGGTTTACTTCTTCCGGAACGTTGTACTGGCTTTCATCAACATAATTGTTTTTATCAGGGAATAAGTTATTAGCAATATTCGAACGGTTGAATTTCATGCCCTTCGATATTAACTCATCTCCGAATTTATGTTTCACACCCACAGTGGTTTTGCCGTCAAGCAATTCTGTCATTTTGTCCAGCATTCTGTCACGAAGCTCAAGCAATGCTCTGCTGTGTTTCTTCATCAAAGCTTTCAGCTCATCTTTGTGTTTCGAACGTTCTTCTTTACTTGGGCGAGAGAACAATTTTGTATCTATAATCACACCGTCCATTGATGGCGGCGCTTTCTTAGAAGCATCTTTTACGTCACCGGCTTTGTCACCAAAGATAGCGCGCAATAATTTTTCTTCAGGAGTCGGGTCTGACTCACCTTTTGGTGTAATCTTACCAATCAGAATATCTCCTTCTTTTACTCTTGTACCTGTACGAACAATACCGTTTTCGTCAAGATTTTTAACGGTTTCTTCCGAAACGTTCGGAATCTCAGCAGTTAATTCTTCTTCACCACGTTTGGTATCACGTACTTCCAGTTCGTATTCTTCAATGTGAATAGAAGTGAAGATATCTTCACGTACTACTCTTTCAGAGATTACGATCGCATCCTCAAAGTTATACCCCTGCCAAGGCATGAAGGCAACCAACAGGTTCCGACCCAAAGCAAGTTCTCCACCTTGTGTAGCATAACCTTCTACCAGAATCTGTCCTTTTTTCACTTCCTGGCCTTTCAATACGATCGGACGGATGTTGATACAGGTATCCTGGTTAGTACGACGGTGTTTAATCAGTTCGTAAGAAGTCAGGTTGGTATCGAAACTAACTAAATTCTGTTCTTTGGTCCAGTTATAGCGAACTTTGATAACATTGGCGTCTACGTATTCAATCACACCATCTTCTTCAGCTACCACAAGGGTACGTGAGTCACGAGCCAGACGGCCTTCAAGACCTGTACCTACAATTGGCGCCTCAGGGCGTAATAATGGCACAGCCTGACGTTGCATGTTTGAACCCATCAGGGCACGGTTGGCATCATCATGCTCAATGAAAGGAATCAACGAAGCAGCTACCGATACAATCTGGTTAGAGGCAATATCCATGTAGTCGATTGAATCAGGCGTTTTCATCGGGAAGTCCCCTTCGTAACGACATTTCAAAGTTTCTACAGAGAAGTTACCATCTTTATCTACGTCTGCCGTTGCCATCGCAATGTTCTTACCATCTTCTTCTTCAGCAGTCAGATAAACCAGCTCATTGGTTAGTTTACCATTTTCAATTTTCAGATATGGTGTTTCGATGAAGCCCATACCATTGATTTTGGCATAAGTACAAAGCGACGAAATCAAACCGATGTTTGGTCCCTCAGGTGTTTCAATCGTACACAAACGACCATAGTGGGTATAGTGTACGTCACGAACCTCGAAACCTGCACGCTCACGGCTCAAACCTCCTGGTCCAAGAGCTGACATACGACGTTTGTGCGTAATTTCAGCCAATGGGTTGGTCTGGTCCATAAATTGCGAAAGCTGGTTGGTACCGAAGAATGAGTTAATAACCGACGAAAGCGTACGGGCATTAATCAAATCAACAGGTTTGAAATCT
>CALRLN020000014.1:0-28934 GCA_943368675.1 Chitinophaga pinensis
AAATCTGTTTACCATTATTAAAATCTGTGGCATGGTTATTCATGTAGGTAAGGTAAACCGCCATTGATGGGTGATAGGTGATTTTTTCTATCAGTGTGCGATAATTGGTAAAAGAATTCTCCAGTAATACATCATAATAGCTCGCTAAAGCATAAGGATTCCCCTCAAAAGCTGAAATACGGGAGGTAACAAAAATCTCACTTAAGCCTAAAGCCACTCTCCATCTCAGAATGTCTGCGGCAGTCATGCTTCCCTGAAACCAGGAAATATCAAAATACCAATCGGCCAAAAAAACATTCAGTGAATCTCTGGCGGGGTCGGTTCGTCTCAAAGAATCTACAAGCGCTTTATGAAGATTCCTGAGATAAGGAGTGATCTTAAAAGAATTCGGCATGGCTAATTGCTGGTCAACCCATTTTTCGACCCCGAGTGTAGCCACATTTTCAATTTCGCTGTAGGTAGTACCTAAAGTAGCCTGTGAAAGTAATCTGGCAGAGGCATTTTTGTTAGGCAGATACCCCGAACTTGAAAGAGTCTTGATGCCGGTCTGATTAACGGCATTAGAGGAGGAAGATACAGTGACATTAGTAGCATTACCCTTACCGAATAGAACTTTATCCTGGGCATTGGCAATAATAGAAATACTGCAAAAGCCAACCGCTAAAATAAAAGTCAGGTTAATACAGATTTTATAACGCCCCTGAAACACATACAAAGGAAAGCTCATTTCGTATAAAATAGAAATTAAGTTAACAATTTAAATTAAACTAATAATTATGTTTATAAAATAGTAGCAAGCACCAAAATAAAAAATAAATGGCTATAATTTTAAAACTAAGAATACAAATATTTTAATATAGTACTCTTACACTTTTGGTGTTTTTATAGATAAGAGGTAGAGTTAATTATATTTTAAATTAGTAGTTCGTCCACTTCTAAAATAATTAAAAGCAAGCTGAACTTAGAAAAAGACAGGTTCAGGACGAGTTATATGATGGGACAAGGTAGTTTTTACTTGTTATTAACACAAATATAAGTAAAATATTGTAAGCCTGATGTCAAAATTTTGAAATATTTATTGAAGGGTAAAAGCAGCAACCAATACACTCCCTGCCGATTAATAAAATATCACTATTCTAATATGGTCTGGTTTGTGCATTCTGCATTTGATGCCAGATATAATCCAGTTCTTTATTACTTCTTCCGCTTTTACCCCGACTATTTTCTTTTATGTAAATAATTCTCTCTTCTGTCATAGGATGTGAATTGAGATAAACAAGCATTTTACTGCTACCCTGTTTTTGCTCTTCCTCATGCAATCGTTCCATCAGGTGCACCATCCCTTCCGGGCGAAGGTGATTGACATACATCAATTCTAAACCTTTCAGATCAGCTTCTTTTTCCATTTCTCTCGAAAAACCTAACTGATAAATATCGTCAGCCCGACTAACCAGAATACTTTCCAGAGAACCGGATTCACCAAAAATCAATGAGATGAGCAATGAACCTGTTATACTTCTTGTTAAAACCTTTAGCGAATGTCTTTGTTTTACATGATTAACCTCATGCGATAACAAAGCGGCCAGTTCGTCAGAAGATTTAATTTTATCTAAAATTCCGCTATATACAACAATATTTCCTCCGGGTAAGGCAAAAGCATTCACCTGAACCTCTTTCACTACTGTAAATTTTAAAGGATACTTTGTCCTGAAATCTATCTTTTGGGCAAACCCATTCAACAGTTCTGTTTTTTCGTTGTCTATTTCTGTATTTTTTATGAAACTATCGTAGAATTTCTCTCCCAGGGCTATTTCAGTCTTTACCGGGATTTTCCCGGCAATGTATGAAGCAATAGATGGAAGCAGAACAAAATAAATACCGGCTGCAATAGCTAAAAAAATAGTGATACCTATCAATGCCCCTTTCAGCACGGCATTGTATTCTTTAGCTAAAACGCCAAAACCACTTTGAGGCCGGGAAAGGTATCCGTTCAAAACCGAAGCGAGAGGTGTATTATTATGGTATTCTAAATACTGATGTGGAAATGCCCCATATTGCAACATGGTTTTGCCTTTGCCTGAAAATGAGCCATAACCGATTTCAGAAATAGCCCAGACCACTTTTTTCCCATCGTAATAAATACTCAATGAATTGCCAAATATCACAACCTGTGCTTCATGCGGCTGGTTTGTCAGCCCATCATAATAGATTGCGGTATGCTGCATAAAAATTGATATTTTAATTATCAAAATAGGCGCGTGTTAATTAATTATGTTATCTGATTGTTTTCATCTGGCTCACCTAATGAACCACACCAAGCTTCCTCCACCGCCAGAGTTTCTTCTTCCGGGTATAGACTGTAAAGTTCATCGATTGTTGTTCCACCACGAACGAATGAATAATAATCTTCAGGAATCTGATTAATAGCGAATTGTCGAAAAAAAACTTCTAAGTTTCAGGGGCTGATGAGCATAAGTATCCTTTTCAATAGAAAGCTTAATTTTAAATATTCTTCCCCCGTTTTTATCAGGAAGTGCTGAAAATCCCTTACCCAGTCCACCCGGTCCCACAAATATGTCAATTATTGGAATCATTTTAAATTTACTATTTGTTGATAAAGTCTATTAAGTGTTTCTTCCCTTCTATCACTCTTCAGTTCACATTCCCAAACTGTTATTACATTCCAACCATCAGTCACTAATTTGTTTATCGCTTTATCATCATTCATTTTGTTTGTATTAATTTTGCCAATCCATCATTCTGTTCTGGTTTTGGGTATTACGAAATATTTACATCCATCATGTCCACGCCAAGCAGCCGTGAATAGATAGTACTGCTTTATATTTCGGGAATATCATGTCAAGGCTTGCCTGGTAATTTTTTGTCATGCAATCTGTATCTTAAGCCTTTTGCAAAAAAGGAATTTCCTGACCAATATTTCGGGTTTAGTATGTTTTCCCCTGATTTTGCTCATATTGTAGCTTCTTACCTCCTTTGAATGCACATCTGCAATTGCTTTTTTTAAGGCATTTAATAACCCGTTTTATTAGATATTGATTTAGGACATGGTCTGTTATTAAGTGTCCATACTAATATAAAACCCTTATTTGTAAGATTTATCAAAAGAAGTTTTAATAATATGAAAATTCTGACAGTTTTTAAGAAAACAACAACTAACAAGATACAACTAATAAAACAAAAAAGAGTATAAGTTGCTAATAATCAGCTTCTTATACTCTTTTTGTTTTACTTTTGTTTGCTCATTTGTGAGCAGTTTTGTACCGGGGACGGGAATCGAACCCGTACGAGCGTTTCGGCTCACAGGATTTTCTTACCAGCTACGACTTTCGCCGCTCCATTCATTAATGGATTTGTGGTCTGGACTTTCTCTTTACCTTGGTTTAGTTTACTAAACTTTAGGTATCGCCTATTAAGTCTCTACACCTTTCTCACTTTTCGTGAGACTTGGCTCGGGATTGCCATTTGCAACTTTCATTGTGAAGGATTCCCCGAATTTAAGCGATTCTACTCCTGATGTTTCCATCAAGGCACTCAAATTGTTGATATTTTTAGCTCTATAATTTTCAGTCAGTGCATGGCAATTAGGACATAAGAGAGAAATGTTTTCTAAAGAATTATTATAACGATTTCCATCAATGTGGTGAAGTTCCAGAGGAATTGGTTTGCTGAGCCATTTTTCGAGGTTACAACATTCACATCTATGAGACTTTACATTTTCTTTGAGTAAGCGTTTTTTTAATTTATGACTTTGATAAGTTGCTCTACCGTTAAAAATTTCAGAGAGAGGAATAATATTACTTTTTACAATTTTATTCACTCCTTTGCCTGCTTGATTAGGTTTAAAACAGCCTAATCTTTTTGCGTGAAAGCACAAAGTTTTATAGTTCATTCCCAATTTAATAGCTGCTTGATTCATAGTTATTGAGTTTTTGCAAACCTCAATAAAAGATTCTTCAAACGGCTTATCAAACTTATATCTTGCCATCTTTGTAAAACATATTTCTACAAAACTAGAAAGAAAATTTAATTCGAACTAAAAATGTCAAAGAACTAAGTCCTGCGTGTCTACCAGTTCCACCACCCCGGCGGATGGTGATTATTTGAAAAAAAAAGCACCTTTTGAAGGGTGCTGAAATTTCAGAGCGGAAGACGAGTCTCGAACTCGCGACCTTAACCTTGGCAAGGTTACGCTCTACCAACTGAGCTACTTCCGCATTTCATTCATTTGGTGTTGAATGGGACTGCAAAGGTAGTGGTTGTTTTGATATATGTCAAGACCCAGATGAAAAAAAATCAATATTTTTTTTGCGCTTTGTTATAAACGATTGATTATGAGAATCTTTTGAGCTAAAAATTTTCTTCAGAAAATCTGAACAAATGAAAGACACTGAAAAAGAACAAAGCAGTATCCACAAATTTTAAGACTTTTATAGGTATTAGTTTTTGAACATCTGTACTTTTGTGGAAAATATTGATGGAATGGATAAGAAAATTGATTTTGATAAATCACCTGACGGGCTCATACCTGCTATTATACAAGATTATCAGACGGGTAAAGTATTGATGCTTGGCTATATGAATGCAGAAGCCTACGAAAAAACCCAACAGGATAATATTGTGACGTTTTTCAGCAGAAGCAAACAAAGACTCTGGACAAAAGGGGAAACCTCCAATAATTTTTTGCACGTAAAAGAAATTCTCGTTGATTGTGATGGCGATACTATTCTGATTCATGCGTCACCGGATGGGCCTACCTGCCATACTGGAGCGGATACCTGTTTTAATGAGGTAAATAGTGCAGCAGATAAAAAAATTCTGTTTGTGAATCATTTACGGGAAGTGATTAAAGGCAGAAAACAAAACCCTACGGATGAGTCTTACACAAGTCATTTATTCAGAAAAGGCATTAATAAAGTGGCGCAGAAAGTTGGAGAGGAGGCGGTTGAATTAGTAATTGAAGCTAAAGATGATAACAAAGAATTATTTTTGGGAGAGGCGGCTGATTTATTTTATCATTATTTAGTACTTTTAGAACAGAAAAACTACGAGTTTGACGAAGTACTCGATGTTTTGATAAAAAGGCATACCCCTCGTCCTTAAAAGGTACCCCGGGAGGGGGTGTTAATACTAACTCTAAACCTTAACTCCTATGGGGAAGGAGGACTTTTTACCATGCTCAATTATATTATCCGTTTAATATGCTGTGGTGCCGCAGTATATTTTATGCCTGCCATTTTAAGTAAAATTCATGTTGATACTTTTACAACCGCAGTAATTGTAGCCTTTGTAATGAGTATACTTAACACTTTTGTCAAACCAATTCTTCAGCTTCTTTCGTTGCCGATTACTATTCTTACATTGGGAATTTTCTATCTGGTTGTAAATGTGGCCGTTGTTTATCTTTGTGCATATTTAGTTTCGGGTTTTGTTGTAGATGGCTTTTTACAACCTTTAATCTTCGGGTTTATCCTATCAATTGTAAACAGTATAGTTGGCGGTTTTCAGGATTAAAACCAGAATCCCCCTCTTGTACTGACAAAAGGGGGATTCTATATTATACCATGAGGATTTTCACAAACTCTCTAAAGTGCTTTTGATTGCTATAAAATCAGGTACATCGCTGGCTTTTTCAAGTACTTCCGCATATCTGATAATTCCATCTTTATCTATCACAAAAGCAGAGCGTTTTGATACGCCATGCATACCAAACGCAAAATTTTCATAATAAGAATCAAATGCCAGAGAAGCCTCTTTGTTGAAGTCTGATAATAAAGGGAATGGTAGATTCTGCTCTTCTTTAAATTTACCAAGTGTAAAGAGAGAGTCAACAGAAATACCCAGTACATCAGAATTTAATCTGGAATAAGTGGCTATATCATCCCGCATCTGGCAAAGCTCTGCCGTACAAACACTTGTGAAGGCAAGTGGGAAAAACAATACTGCCACGTTTTTACCACGATAATCAGAAAGATTTACCTCCTTTTTATCGGTACTATATAATTTGAAATCGGGTGCCTGGTCGCCTGCTTTTAAAGACATAAAAAATGGTGTTTAAATAAATACAATGAATTCAGAACAGATAAAGGGTTGAAACAGTTTCTTAATCAAACGAAACTTACAGCCTTTCAAATTTATAACCTTTCTTCTTCAGAACCTTAACCAATTCGTCTAATCGGGTATAAAATTTTTCTTTCCGGCGTGGGTCAGTACCCAAGTGCAATAATAGCACAAAGCCATTGAGTTTATCTTTGGCATTGGCTTCGTATTTCAGAATATCGTTCATGACAGTCTGGTTATCAGCATATCTTGCTCCCATTTCGGGATAGGTATAATCACGGTTGGCACCTGTTCCTGCAGTAAAATTGACTAATTGAAGGCCGGATGCTTTTGTCCAATCGGCTATTGTTTCATTATACCATTCGTAAGGAGGCATAAAATAAAGCGCCTTTTCTTTGGTTATGCCAAAGTCTTGCATGGCTTCATAATTGGCTTTCAGGTCATTTTCAAATTCTTCTCTGCTTATCAATAGCGAGTCCCGCTTCGTCCAGTCATTATATAATAAATGTTTGTCGGAGTGACCTCCTAAATAATGGCCATCAAGCTGTAAGTTTTTGATGAGTGATTGCGTTTCAGGATTCCGGTAAAAATCACCTGTAAAAAAGAAGGATGCTTTTACATTGTGTTTTTTTAATGTTTGTCTGACCGTTTGCCCACCCTCATAAAAATCATGCCCTGTAAAAGCTAAACGAATAACTTTTTGTTGAGGATTAAAACGTGTAATAGCCCCTTTGGTAAAAGTCGGTTTTTGTGTGCTAACTGAACTAACAGTCAAATTGGCAGTTTCAAGTGTTGATAGATAGTAAGTCAGAGAAGCTGTGCCATCCATTGTAGGTTCGTTAGTAGAGTAATCGCCGAAATCATCGTGGTAAACTGCCAGATTTGACTGGAAATCAGCGTACTCATCAGGGAAACGTAAAGCCACATATTTAAGCCCCGAAAATATAGAATTTCTAACAGGTCCATCTACCAGACCTCCGTCAATCGGATAATTATATTTTATGGTAAAAGAAGAATGAGGGTCTTCCGGCGAATCTCCGATTTTTGGTAAACCCACAATCATGCTGGTTCCCCACGGATTACAGCCGAATAGCCAGTCCCGCAAGGCGGCTTCCATTTCTTCAAAGCCCTTTCCTCCGATTTTACGATACAAGTGAAGCTGGGTAAGCGTAGCAGATACCAGATTATTGGAGCACCATATAAACGGAATGCCATTCAGAAACGGATTCTTTTCTGCTCTTGCCTGTAAAGCTTTCAAGCCTTTTCCATAATAGTTTTTATAGGTCAGTTTATCAACTGTCTGATTGGCAATCTGATAATGCCCTGCATTCATAAACGGATACCACTGATAGTGCCGGGCTGTATCGTTAATCATCCAGGGTGTAACGGTTTCCTGCTTGCTGAAATCTATGGCATCTTTCAGATATTTCTTATCAGCAGTCAATTTCGCTAACTCAGCCCCTGCCAGCTCCATATCGTCTGTCCAGTTGTCTTCTTCATAAAAATAAGGTGCTTTGCATGGCGCTGTCTGGCAAGCCCCGGGATTTTTCTTCCCCCAATCGTATGCCTCTACTGCTTTTGTTTTCAGCGTTTTGGCATAATCCGGATAATACTTCTGCAATATTTTTGACCCGAGTGCAAAAGTTGAAGCATATTTTCCGGCCGTAGAGGCAATGCCGGTTGCTCTGCTTTTGTATTTAAAAGCACCTTGTGGTTTACCTGTACAGAAATACACCGGACGCATTTTCCCTTTGCCATAATTGGCCACATCCTGTGTTGGTAAACGAAGCCCTGAATGATCCCTGTCGTCCGCAATCTGGTTGTACATTTCTCCATAGGCCGGATTCATGCGCACAAGCCAGTCAATGCCCCACTTTGCTTCATCCAGAATATCAGGTATTCCATTGGCGCCCTCCTGCCCGTTAGCATTATACGCATCTTTAAATGCTGAGGGATTGTGCTGATATGCCAATAGCATCTGATAAATAGCATTGGCCGAAGTGGTAGTATATTGCAGATAGTCTGAGGCATCATGCCAGCCACCCACTACATTAATATGAGTGGAGTCTTTTTTGGAATCAGGGTGATAGACAATAAATGCATCTTGGGTATGGCAGGAATCTTTCAGAAAAGGATTGTACCCACATCTTTGCTGACGCATATATTTCAGTAAGAAATCGGCTGTTCCGGCATATACTTCGCTGGCTATTCTGAACTTAACAGATTCGGCTCTTGGCAGATAAATATAATAAGCGCCCTGTTTTTTAAAAGCTGAAAAATCTAAACGGTATGAGGCTGCAAAATTGCCAAAAGCGCCACGTGACTGGACTTTGTTTGAAGTAAATACGGTCTTATCAGTCAGCGCATCTCTGATTTCAAAAGAATGAATAGGTGAATTGTCTTTTGATAAAAGTACAGCTACTTTAATGGCACCGGGCATATAACCTAATTGATTGACCCTAACGTATTGCTGACCAAAGCTGATGCAAGGAAGAACCAGTATAAATAGAAGTGTTTTAAGAAATTTCATTATTTGGAGTTGGTTGCGATTAATGGAAATTGTGTATTTTGCATAAGCATAAAGAAAACGAACCCTATTCTGATGTCTTCTCCTGAGCAAAAGCCTGATAAAACTATCGAAACAATCCTTGCCAGCCTTAAATGGATTGTTGCTTTAGTCTCAATTGTGGCTTTTCTGATTCTGGGATTATTGCTGAAAATATTTTTCCCTATTCCTGAATCTGCCTCAAATTTATCTGCAAATGAGAAGAAATTTATTAAAATTGATACAAATTTTGTAAGTCTCTGGACAGCCCCGTCTGAATGGAGAATGGACAGGCTGGCTAAAGAAGAAAAGGAGAAAATACATTATGGTCGTGAGCTGATAGCACATACAGCCCAATATCTCGGCCCTGCCGGAAGTGTAAAGCATATTTCGAATGGAATGAATTGTCAGAATTGTCATTTGCAGGCAGGTACACAGCCTTGGGGCAATAACTATTTTGCAGTATATTCTACTTATCCCAGATTTCGGGCGAGGTCAGGAACTAAAGAAAGTATTGCCAAACGGGTTAATGATTGCCTGGAACGTAGCCTGAATGGTAAGGCATTAGATTCAACAAGCTACGAAATGCAGGCAATAAAGTCTTATATTAAATGGCTGGGTACAGATGTTCCCAAAAAGGTATCGCCAAAGGGAACAGGTATCTTTAAAGTAAAGTATCTGGCAAGAGCGGCAGACCCAGAAAAAGGACGAATCGTTTATGAGAAAAATTGCCAGTCATGTCATCAGTCGGGTGGACAAGGTGTTAGGGCGGCTGATGGTAAAACTTATACCTATCCACCACTATGGGGCGAGCATAGCTATAATACAGGGGCAGGTTTGTTCAGAGTATCCATGTTTGCCGGATACGTTAAATACAATATGCCTTTAGGTACAAGCTACGAAAAACCTAAACTAAGCGATGAGGAAGCTTGGGACGTAGCCGCATTTGTCAATTCAATGCCTCGCCCGACAAAAGATTTAAGTGCCGACTGGCCTGACATTTCTAAGAAACCCATAGATCATCCGTTTGGCCCTTATGCAGATTTATTTAGTGAACAGCAACATAAATTCGGGCCATTTGCGCCTATTAAGCAATGGTACGAAAAGAAAATGTGATTATCCATGCCATACTCATTAAAGAGCCGTTATAAGGATGGTAAGTAGAGTAAGTATCAAACAAATTAAACCAGATATAGTATGAAAACTCTTGTTCAGATTTTTGTTTTAGCATTCGGAGTGATGTTATTTTCGCTTTCAGATAGCCACGCACAAACCAAAACGCATAAGCTATTAATAGATTTAAATAGTGCGGATACAACGGACCAGGCTACGGTGCTGCGCCAAATCAGAAATTTATGGCGCGAATTGCCTGATACTAAAATAGAAGTTTTGATACACGGGCCTGCTGTTTCTGCCATCAAAAAAGGCACTTCTCCATTTGCAACACAAATAGAAAAACTACAAAAAGATGGGGTAGTATTTGCTGTTTGCCGTAATACCATGAAAAGATATAAGCTAACAGAAGCCGATATGTTGCCCACAGCCTCTTTTGTACCATCAGCCATTGCTGAAACTGTATTGAAGCAGGAAGAGGGCTGGAGTTACCAGAAGGCCGGGCATTAACATATTATACTCACTTTTATGCAAGCTCAATACCCAAAAGTATATCTATACCGCAGAATCGTTCAGGCTAAACTCTTTATTGATAAGCATTATCCCGAAAATATTGATTTGAATGATATTGCGGATGAAGCGTTTTTTTCAAAATTTCATTTCATCAGGCTTTTCAGGAATACTTATGGAAAAACGCCACATCAATACCTTACCTATGTAAGAATTGAGAAAGCCAAAGGATTGCTGAAGACAGACATACCTGTGGCAGAGGTTTGCTACGGAGTTGGTTTTGATAGCGTGAGTTCGTTTACAGGTTTATTCAAGAGAAGTATAGGTAAAACTCCATCGGCCTATCAGCAGGAGCAATTAAATCGTCAGGCTGAGATTTTAGCAAAGCCTTTAAGGTATATACCCGGTTGTTTTGCAGAAGCCAAAGGCTGGAAGCAAAAAAGCAATTTTGAAGAAGTCATTTCATAATGCATTGCTTACGTTTGTCTTAATAACTATTTAAACAAACATGACCATGATTTCAAAAATTTCTCATGTAAGTATTTACGTTTTAAATCAGGACAGTGCCTACGATTTCTACGTAAACAAACTGGGGTTTCAGGTAGCTACTGATGCACCGATGGGGCCGGGTATGCGATGGCTGACAGTTACCACACCCGAACAACCGGATATAGAAATTACATTAATGCCCATTGTTTCGGGTATGATGTTCGATGATGAATCAGCCGAACAAATGAAAAAACTGGTGAAAAGAGGTACTTTCGGGTATGCGGTTTTTCAATGCAATGATATTTATGCTACTTATGAAGAACTGAAAGCCAAAGGTGTAGAATTTACTAAGGCACCTAAAGAGGAGTTTTATGGGATTGAGGCTCTGTTTAAAGATGATTCGGGCAACTGGTTCAGTTTAGGTCAAAAACAATAAAAATATGGAAGCAAGCGCTATATTTAAAAAACTAAGATTGAATGAGAAAGGGGCTATACTCATCGTAAATGCTCCTGCGGAATATACTGCCATACTAAAGGATATAGTTTATGATTCTTCAGCAGAAGCAGGCAAGAAGTACGATTTTGTTCAGGTATTTGCAACCAGGCAGGATGAACTGGAAAAATTGTGTGAGCAGGTAAAAGAGGCAGGTAAATACGATTGTTTGTTCTGGGCTTGTTATCCGAAAGGAACCGGGAAAATCAAAAGTGATATTAAAAGAGAAACAGTCTGGACGGCTCTGGAACTGGCAGGTATACAGGCAGTTACACAAATTGCGATTGATGATACCTGGAGCGCCCTGCGTGGCCGACCACCTGCAATGGTTGGAAAATAAAAGAACCAACCGGATTTTGTGTTTTGTCTGAAATGGTATTAATTCGTGAAAGAATTACCGTCATCAACAAAAACATGCTTAAAGAAGCAATTAAGACTTCAATTTTTGACTTATTCAAAATTGGTCCCGGACCTTCCAGCTCTCATACTATCGGACCGATGAAAGCTGCTTATGACTTTCTCCAACGAATAAAGGTATTATCTGATTCTTTATTGTCTGAATCACTTCAGATACGGATTCATTTGTATGGATCATTAAGTGCTACAGGCAAAGGACATGGAACAGACAGGGCCGTAATTGCAGGGCTTTTAGGTTGGCTGCCAGACACTTGTGAGCCTGTAGCTTTTACAGCTTTATTGAAAAATCCGGAGGATAGCTACACAATTAGTCTTCACAACATTCCTGTTACACTTTCTGCCAGAAGCATTATATTCGAAAGAGGTCGTTATGACTCTCCTCATCCTAATACCCTGGTTTTTCAGTTACTTAGCAATGGAGCAATCATTCTGGAAGAGGAATATTATTCAGTAGGTGGGGGCTTTATTCAGCGCAAGGGAGAAGATTTGCAGGCTTCTGATAATAAGTTACCCGCATTCCCTTTCTCTACCATGAAAGAGCTGAAAGAACATCTGCTAAAGAATAAACTTTCCTTAACCGACCTGATGATAGCCAATGAAATGGCTTTAACAGGACTCATTCGCAAAGAAATCTATCAGAAAATCGATGATATTCTTGAGACCATGCACAAGGCGGTTAAAAGAGGTCTGCGCCACAAGGGAGTTCTACCAGGTAGTATTAAGTTGAGAAGAAAAGCTCCCGTTTTATATGAACAGGCCAAAAGCCATGCTTCAGCAACGGATAGCTTCATGGTATTTCTGAATGCCTATTGCATGGCAGCATCAGAAGAAAATGCTGCCGGAAATATAGTAGTAACTGCCCCGACCTCCGGTGCATCCGGTGTAATTCCGGGTATTACTTATTTACTGCGCAATCATTATCATTACGATAAACAAAAGCTGCGTGAAGGAATGCTGGCAGCAGCAGCCGTAGGATTCCTGATTAAGCACAATGCGAGTATATCGGGTGCGGAAATGGGCTGTATGGGTGAAATAGGCTCTGCCTCTGCGATGGCAGCGGCGATGTTGAGCTATTGCGCAGGTCGCCCAATTGAGACTGTTGAAGCCGCAGCAGAAATTGCTATTGAGCACCATTTAGGTATGACCTGCGACCCTATCGGCGGTTATGTTCAGATTCCTTGTATAGAGCGCAATGCTATGGGTGCCATTAAAGCCTATAATGCCTATTTGCTGGCATCATCAGGCAATACAGGTTATCAGAAAATATCGCTTGATAGCGTCATAAAAGTAATGCGGGCCACCGGAAAAGATATGTCGAAAAAGTATAAGGAGACTTCACAAGCTGGTCTGGCATTGAGCGCTACTGAATGTTAAATCAGATGATTATAACAAGGATTTAATCAGGAGTAGATTGTGATTCAGAATTAGTTTCGTAAAATTGTTAAATTATTCAACCGGGCGATATTCGCCATCATAAACTAACAATATACCTTATGAAAAGAATTTTTTGTTTCTCTTTAGTACTACTCTTATTGACCAATGCAAGTTTTGCGCAAAAAGCAAAAAAAGGTTGGTATTCACTGTTTGACGGTAAATCATTTGACGGCTGGAAAGTAGGCGATAATGCCAGCAGTTTTAGTATAGAGAATGGTACTATAAAGGTTAATGGCCCAGTAGCACATTTATTTTATGTAGGTCCTGTCAATAACCATGATTTCAAGAATTTCGAGTTTAAAACACAGGTAATGACCACTCCTGGTTCAAACTCAGGTATTTATTTCCATACAGAATTCCAGCAGGGCAGCTGGCCTGATAAGGGCTATGAAGTACAGGTAAACAACTCACACACTGATTGGAGACGTACAGGTAGTTTATATGGTATTCAGGATGTGAAAGATACATTAGTAAAAGACAATGTATGGTATACAGAGCATATCATCGTAAAAGACAAGCACGTTATTATTAAAATTAATGATAAAACTGTAGTAGAATATGATGAGCCTGCTGAATTACCTGAAAGCAGAAAAGGTAGAAGAATAAGCAGCGGAACCTTTGCCTTGCAGGGCCATGACCCTAAAAGCAAAGTATATTATAAAGATATAATGGTAAAACCTCTGCCTTGAAAATACTAATCGGGTAGATATAACAGACAAGCCTCTTGCTGCATGGTAAGAGGCTTTTTCATTTGCCGGATACTTTTATAGTATATACAACCAAAAAAGAAAACCAAGCACACCATTAAATGGAAGCTCAGTTTTCTTCTATATATAATATATCTGAAGAATCTTAGTATCTACGTCCGCCGCCGCCATTGCCGCCACGGTCTCCACCACGGTTGTAACCGCCACCACCGCCACCGCGGTTAAAGTCGCCACCACCACGGTTGAATCCACCGCCACCACCTGATGGTCTTTCTCTTCTTTCTTCTGCCTGGTTTACTACAGCTGTACGACCACCGATTTCAGCACCATTTAATTGGCTGATAGCTTTTAATGCTGCTGCATCGTCTGGCATTTCAACAAATGCAAAACCTTTGCTTCTTCCGGTAACTTTGTCAGTAATGATTTTAACAGAACTTACTTCACCATATTCTTCAAAATATTGCTTTAATTCACTTTCTTCAATTCTAAAGGGAAGACTTCCAACAAAAATGTTCATGATAACTTGTATGATTTGATTGATAAATTTATACAAAAGTATATTTATTTTATTTAATAACTATTAATTATGTTTTTTTTGATGCTAAATATTAAAAAATAATAATTTTAGCCTTAAATCTCCCCCTCAAACGCTCATTTTTCTCTTATAATTCTTAATTCGTATTACGGAACCTCTCAAAAATAAAAAAGTGTGAAGCATAGATATATGCCACTCACACTTTTTTATGATTTTGTTGTATTGTTACAGACTGTAAGAATCTTACACGCTAATCAGATATGATGAATTAATTGGCCATTTCTGATAAGAATTTGATTCTCATTAATCTTAGTTCTTCTTCGGTAATATCTTCTCCCTCAAAAGTTTTCTGAGCAGACCGGATATTATCTGTTTCAGCACTCATAAAATACTCATAGATTTCTTCCTGATGCTCTTCATCAATCACCTGATTAATATAGTAGTCAAGATTTAAGCGAGTGCCAGAATAGCAGATATGTTCAATTTCTTCCATTAATTCAGCCATAGTCAGATCTTTCGATTCAGCTATTTCATCTAAATCAATTTTACGGTCGATTTGCTGAATAATATAAATCTTAATTTTTGACTTATTGACGGCCGTTTTTACAACTAAATCCTGCGTTGTTTCAATTTCGTTTTCTTCTACGTATTTCGAAATCAATTCCAGAAAAGGCTTACCGAATTTTTGTACTTTCCCTAAGCCCACGCCATTGATTTGAGCTAAATCCTGGGCAGTAACGGGGTAAGTAGTTGCCATTTCTTCTAAAGAAGGGTCCTGGAAAACTACATATGGCGGCACATTCTTTTCTTTCGCAATTTTCTTACGAAGAGCCTTCAATAGTTCAAACAATGCCGAGTCAAAAGCGCCACCCCCACCAGATGGACCACTATTCATCGAAATATCGTCGTCATCGCTGCTTTCGGTATTATCGTAATTATGGTCTTCTGAAATGGTAATCGGATAAGAGTCTTCAATAAACTTTTTACCCTTTTCTGAAAGTTTCACTATACCATAGATAGTATCAACATCTTTTTCAAGATAACCTAATACCATCATTTGGCGCAGAATCGAAACCCAATAGTCATTTGGCGTCTTTTTATTGTCAGATTTTTTAGGCTTTTCAACTTTTTTAGATGAGTGTGACGGGCTTTTTGTTGCCACAGGTGCATCATCCTCTTCATCATCCGAATCATCGTCGTTTGTTGTCTCTAATTCTTCTTCATCTTCCTCGTCATCATCATCTTCTTCAGGTTCACCAAACATATTTTTGCCTTTGCCATATACTTCTAATTTATCGTGCTCGTAGCTACGAATATAAGCATTGGCAGTATTGGCTGTCAGTACATCTGCAATATGTTGAATGTCAAACCTTTCACCTATCTGTTGAATAGCTTTCAATGCCAGCACGGCTTCATCTTCTATTTTAAACTTCTTGGTAGGTTTTAAACAGTTATCACAAAAACCGCAATCTTTGTCGGCGTATTCTCCAAAATAGCTTAATAACTGACGACGACGGCAGATACCAAGGTTAGAATAAGCTACCATTTCCATTAACAATGCTTTGGCATTGTCTCTTTCGGTAACGGTTTTATCCTTGTTGAATTTCTCCAGTTTCAGAATATCGTCGAAACTATAGAACATCAGACAGTTTCCTTCCAGTCCGTCACGGCCTGCTCTCCCTGTTTCCTGATAATATCCCTCAAGCGATTTCGGTGCATCATAGTGAATCACAAAGCGGACGTCCGGCTTATCGATACCCATTCCAAAAGCAATGGTAGCAACAATCACATCTGCCTCTTCGTTCAGGAAAGCGTCCTGATTTCTCATTCGGGTATCAGAATCTAAACCTGCATGATAGTGCAGTGCCTTGATACCATTCACGCTCAATAAACTGGCTATTTCTTCAACTTTTTTTCGGCTCAGACAGTAAACAATACCCGACTTCCCTTTATTATTAAGAATATACCTGATCAGTTGTTTTTTAGAGTCGATTTTCGGACGAATCTCATAATACAGATTCTTACGGTTGAACGACGATTTAAATACCATCGCTTCATCCATAACCAGATTCTTCCTGATGTCAAGCTGAACTTTAGGTGTAGCGGTAGCCGTAAGTGCAATAACGGGCAATTTCGGATTGATGTCGTCAATGATACCTCTGATACGGCGGTATTCAGGTCTGAAATCATGACCCCATTCTGAAATACAGTGTGCTTCGTCGACAGCTACAAAAGAAAGCTTGGCTTTTTGTAAAAACGACAGGTTATCTTCTTTGGTAAGAGATTCAGGTGCAATATAAAGCAGGCGACACTCTCCGCTCAGCACATCATTCTTTACCTTGGTCATTTCTGCCTTATTGAGTGTTGAGTTCAAAAACTGGGCATTAATACCAAAGGCTGTCATCTGGTCAACCTGATTTTTCATCAAGGCAATAAGCGGAGAAATAACAATGGCTGTACCATCAAGTACCATAGCCGGTAATTGATAACAAAGAGATTTCCCGGCTCCGGTTGGCATAATAACAAAAGTGTTTTTTCCTGACACAATGTTATGGATAATCACTTCCTGCTCGCCACGAAAAGCATCAAAACCAAAAATTTCTTTGAGTTTTTCTTTTAATGATTGTTTAATTACTGGTTCTACCATAAACGCAAAATTGCTGTACGGAAAATTTATAATATTTAGAAATAGGTCAGTATCTGAGCAATTTCATGTTGAATCTTTGATGATCAATCATCAAATTAACCTATAGATAATTATTTGCTGTAGTAATGCTCGCTGTGTTTACGGATTAAAAATAGTTGGTTGAGATAATCGTAAGAACAACAGCCGGATAATTCTGATACTTATAAAACAGTTTGCCAGAGATTATATCTTGCCTGGCAGATAGATACAATAAAAGTTTGAATTAATTTAAAGTAATTACTTAAGCCTTTGCTAAGATACTATTTTTTTGCTTGAGTTTTACAAATTTTTACTGCGGTTTTTTTTAAATAGATACATTTGGTTGTTTATAAATTGTTTTGTTGTAGTTAGTTGTTATTGTCTGCAATGGTTTTTATTCCCTTACCGTACTATTCTTTTGATGCTTGCTTAACAAACGTTACTTTTGCTGACAAAAGACCTTATTAAGAAAGTGAAGACGAAGTTAGAAAAAAAAATACAAAGCGTAGCGAAAAAAGTTTTGCAAGATGAAGCAGAAGCAATTCTTTCTTTGAAAAGTTATATTAATGACCATTTCGAATTATGTGTAGAGGCGATTCTGGCCTGCAAAGGCAGACTTGTGGTAACCGGAATTGGAAAAAGTGCAATTATTGGTCAGAAAATAGTGGCAACTCTTAACTCAACAGGCACCCCTGCACTGTTTATGCATGCGGCAGATGCGATACATGGAGACCTGGGAATGATACAGAAAGAAGACATAGTTTTGTGTATCTCAAAGAGTGGTGACACGCCCGAAATTAAGGTATTGATTCCATTGCTGAAAATGCACGGAAACCAGATGATTGCGTTGGTAAGCAATGACAAATCGTATCTGGCTACTCATGCCGATTTTGTCTTAAACGCCCATGTAGAGAGAGAAGCATGCCCTTTGAATCTGGCGCCTACTACCTCTACTACTGCAGCACTGGCATTGGGCGATGCGCTGGCTATATGCTTGTTAGAAATGAGAGGCTTTACCAGTAACGACTTTGCCCGATACCATCCTGGAGGAAGTCTGGGAAAGAAGATGTACCTGAAGGTAAGAGATGTCTATCCGAACAATGCATTGCCGGTAGTTACACCTGATGCAGATATTCATACAGTTATTTTAGAGATGACTTCAAAACTGTTGGGAGCTACTGCGGTAACTAATGAAAAGAACGAACTTTTAGGCATTGTTACCGATGGTGATTTACGCAGAATGTTGAACAAGCAACAGGATTTTTCGGGCCTAAAGGCAAAAGATATTATGACAGCCACACCTAAAACAATAGCAGCCGATGAATACGCAGTAACGGCACTATCTTTGATGCAGGAAAAGAATATTACACAATTGGTGGTCGTAGAAGACAAAATTCTTCTGGGTTTTGTGCATCTGCACGACTTATTGAAAGAAGGATTATTGTAATAATGATGTAAGGGTCTTCAGCTTTTGAAGAAATAAGCAATAACATAAACTTGTAGAGACTGTTTTTAAAACTGAGTCAAGACTAAACTTAACAATTTTCTAATTTTACAATAGTCACAGTTTTTTTATGGCAAGCAATCAGGATTTCGAGCAGTCCGCCGCCGCAGTTACAAACACCAAGAGATCGGTCTGTAAGTTTGAACCAATCATAGTGCATAAGCGATAAGTTGTTTTTAACAGCGCAATTAGAGGGGCAAATCATTTCGATGTACTGCCACGATTATACTACCCGAAGATTTTAGTTTATAAGCAAAAAGGCTGAATTTTGTAGCGACCAAGCAAACAAAACCAACTTATGAGAATGAAAAAAATCTTCGGGTAGAGTAGTTGCCTAATACAGAAATATAATAAATTTTCAATTCTGTCAGAAAAGTGTCAGAATATTTTAGGAATAGCCAATAAAATATATCATAATTAACTAATTAATTGAAGTTGCTACTTACTTATTATAAATATTTGATAATGGCATAGGCAAGAATGACGAAGAAGACCTTCAATTGAAATCCTTCTATACTAACCGCATGGATTCTTTTGGGAAATCTTGATGTAATAATACTATATGCCGTTTCTACTATCTTTCTATTGTATTTTTTTGCTATTTCATCAATAAAACTATCCTCTCTGTGAGAGTTTTTCTTTCTTTACGTGGCAAACTCAATTCCCTCATTCTCTTTATAAAAATCTTCCCATTCATAATCAGTAAATCCACTGTCTTGCCAAACAATACTCCCTGGTGGTAGGTCGAAACTCATACGGCTTAGGGCAGACTGCTCACTATAACCCCCTGCATACATAGCTAATTCTACTGGATTGCCACATTCATCTATCAATAAAGCTACTTTAAATCCGTAGAAATATTCTCTTTTTGATACACTCTTTCCTCTGAAATCTTCCTCCTTTAGTAAACGACAATTCTTTATGCGTATGTTATGACAAACTGCTACTGGGAAACTATAATATTTCCCACATGATGAAATGTCACTTATCTCAATATTAATTCAAGAATTGAAAAGTTACAGTTGGTATAGCCAAAATCCTGCAATTGAAAGTTTTCTTGCAATGGCGAATGAAGAGATTTTCGAGGAAGACGACTATAACGACAAGATTTTTGTTTTAGGAAGAAATATTTATCAAGCAGCTTGTGGTGGTTCTCTTATGGCTACAAAGTTTTTGGAGAATATTAAACTGAATTTAAAAAGGTATGATAAAAAAATAGCAATACATCTATTAAATGGAATGTTTTATGAAGTTTATTTTAATTCTTTAAATGAATTTAGGAACCTGCGATATTTTAAAACTCAATTCTTGGAGAATCTCTTCGATTTACAAACAAGTAAACATTATACTGATTCTATTGAGTTTATTAATTCTGCATTACAACCCTATTTAAGCTTATTACTTATCATTCCATCACAATTCTTAAACATTGTTAAAATTACTATTCATTCTGTACATGAAATCCAAACTAATAATATAGGAATTGGAACAAAGCTTGTTTATGAGGTTAAAAGTTTAGTTGCTGATAAGAAAGAATTACTTGAAGATTGTGAGGTTGATATTTTTGGGTTATCAGAAATAAATGGAGGTATTAATGCTGTATCTTCTGCTATTTTCAGAACTTATGCTTGCCCACAAAAACAAATGAATTTTATTTTTGACCCATTGGAGAGTGAGCACGCGTTTTTTATTATTCCAACTAATAAAACATTAGGAGTTCCAAAGTTAATTCAATCTTAGGAATAAAATATATTCCTCTTTCTTAATTCGTGGCGGTCATATACGGGTATATCTCCGAATTATGCCTAATTTAATTCTAATATAATTGAAGTTATCCCTAATCTCTAGCCAGCATTTATATAGTAGCTAATACAAAAAAATAGTTTTAACAAGAGCCCTGAAAAAATTAAATGCCGGTTTTCTACTATTCGATCCTTATTTTTAACTTTTCATGGTAAATATTTTGCATTTCATTCATTTTATTTCATGCTTTAGCAATAAATCTTATTTTTCTTGAATGAATGCATTGATAATAGAAGATGAAGGAATGGTGGCCAGAGAATTGACCATGAAAATTGCTGAAATAGATACCGAATTAAAAATTTTAGAGGTGTTGCCAAGTGTAAAAACTGCATTGAAATGGTTTGGGCAAAATACTGAACCTGATATGATTTTTGCGGATATTCAATTGGCAGATGGTGTCAGCTTCGAGATTTTTGAAGAATTTCCTATTTCTTGCCCCATCGTTTTTACGACTTCTTATAACGAATACGCCATCCGTGCATTTAAAGTGAATGGTATAGATTATTTATTAAAACCGGTAGAACCCGAAGAGTTGGAAAAAGCCATTGAGAAGGCAAAGAAAATCAGGAAGAATACAGCAAAGCCTGTAGTAGATCTGAATCAATTAGTCGAAATGCTGAAATCTGGTGAGAAAGCTACCCCGGTTTATAAGGAACACTTTCTTTGCAATTACCGGAATGCCTGGGTGCCAATCAAAATTGAAGATATCGCTTATTTTATGTACGATACCTTAATTTATGTTATCACAAAAAACAATGAAAAATACAGTATGGATTATGAATCTATGGATGAGGTCGAGGAAATGCTTAATCCTGACAGGTTTTTCAGAGTAAACCGTCAATTTATTGTCAATAGAGTAGCTGTACAGCGGGTCTGGGGTATTGAAAATTCGAAAATGATAGTGAAACTTAAGGAACCGAACCAGGCAATTGAAATTGATATCAGCCGTCAGAAATCGCCAATTTTTAAGAAATGGCTAGAGAAATGATTTACTATTTAAGGATTATACTATTCTCAGGCGTTTTCTTACTTCTCTTATCTGAATCAGAAACTTATGCGCAAACTGCCCATAATCCTTTTGTTTTTAAGCGATTTATTGATAACAGAGGCACACTTTCAAATATCGTTAATACTTTTTTAGAAGATAAAGACGGCTTTTTATGGATAGGCTCAAGTGGAGGATTAAAAAGATTTGATGGCCGGGATTTTGTAATTTTTCAACTTGAAAAAAACAATCCGAATTCATTACCCCATAGCGTTGTTCAATCTTTATGTGAAGATAAACTGGGTAGAATTTGGGTAGGTACAGGAGAAGGAGTTGGCTATTTTGATAAAAAAACGAACCAATTTACTAATCTTAAAGAGTTTAATAAGAGTGAATTTATCTGCTTCAATATTTTATGTGATTATAAAGGCGATATATGGTTTTCTATCAGAGGCAAAGGAATTTACCGATACTCAGAAAAAACTAAAAAGGTCGAAAACTTTATTAATAACCCAACTGATAAATTATCAATAGATAATAATTGGGTTGATAGAGCGGGCATGGTTAATGACCCTTTTAATAAAGGCCTATGGATTAAAACTGATTCCGGAATTAATTTTTTCGATTTCTCTACTAACCAATTTTTTAATCAGAATAATAATCCTGAAAAGAATCCGGTTTTTGAATCAGAAAGCGTAAGAAGCCTTACAATTCATGATGGTAACCTAATCTTATATGATTCTTATCTCCGTACAATAAGGTATTTTGATATTCAGAGAGAAAAACTGATAAAAGAGATTCCTCTGGAGAGTATTACTAAAAACGGACAGACTGAAATCAGATACATTTTTGTTGATAAACAAGGCAATCTCTGGTTAAGCGATCTGTTTGACTATTGCTACTACTATAACACTGAAACCAGGAAATCTTTTCAGTTAATTAATGACCCCTCTAAACCAACTACTATTGCATCCAATTCCTTTTGGTCGGTTTATCAGCATAAAAACGGGAGTATCTGGCTTGGTACTAATGATGGTATTTCAATTACTAACCCGATGCGTAATTTTTATGAAATCTATGACCTTAATCTGTTATACCAAAAACTTAAAAATGGAAACCAGCTATATTTATTTTCAGAAGATCCGGCAGATAATTCATGGTGGCTGGCAGCTACATTAAATAGCTTTATTCACTATTATCCAAAAACTAATCAACTCGATGCCTTTGAAATCCCTTCTGCTCCCAATCAAAGGCTTGAGGCGCTCATTGATTATCAAAACAATATTTATGTAGTTGCCTCAAAGTCTTTTTATTTCTTAAACAAAAAGAAAAAAAAATTGATCAAACTCTCCTTACCTGAAAACCTGACAAATGAAAGTAACCATATTTCTCATGCTAAACAAAAGGGGGATTCCATCTGGTTTTTTTGTAATAACTCATACGCATATTCTTATAAAATTCCGACACGGAAATGGACTTACTATCCTATTCACACCAATAATACTATGTATATTTCGTGTGCTGAGTTCGATAATAAAGGAAATTTATGGATTGCGATCCCAACCAAAGGTCTGGCAAAATTTTCAAAACAAACACAGGCTTTTGAGCTGGTAACAATTCCGGGCGACTCCGATTTTAAGAAAATCTGGCATTATACAATTGAGAAAGATAAGGCCGGAGATTTCTGGATAGGGTCATATTATAATGTAGTAAAATTTAATCCTATAACAGAGAGACTTGTTTCAGAACTGGATATAAATGTAATAGCTGATCTGTTTATCGATAAAGATGAAAATATATGGACAGCTACCTACAACGACTTTAGTGTCTATTTCTCTAATATCAAAAAGTCCGTCAGCGAAACAATACCTATCAACAAAGGGAACTACAATCTTAACTGGCGCAATTCTTTTTATTCGTTACGAAACGGAAAAATTGTTTTTCTCATAAAAAGCAATGTTGTCATAATTGACCCTGCAAAATTAATCCCTACCTCTACAAAAGACAAAGTTCTGATAAGTAAACTGGCGTTGGTTAATAATGAGATTTTACTTCATAATGAAGCTCTGTCTATTGATTTAGCGGCTTCCCAAAACGGATTTAGTCTGTATTTTTCAACGCTTAACCCGCCTGATGAAAATACCTACAAATTCAGCTATCAACTGGCAGGGTATGATAAAGACTGGATATCTACACCAAATAATACAGCTACTTTTTCGAATCTTGATGGCGGAGATTATGTGTTCAAAATAAAAGGAATTGATAACAACGGCTACGAAACACCTGTTAGTATGCTGAATATTCATATTGAAACCGTGTTTTATAAAAACAAATGGTTTTTGCTTTCGTGCCTTTTTCTGATTTGTGGGTTGATATATACTTTTGTACGTTTCAGGGCCAGCCAGAGGTCAAAAATTCATCATTTACAAGTGCAATCTACTCGCTTGGAAAAAGATAAAACCGAGATTCAATATCAAAATCTGATTAACCATCTGAACCCTCATTTTCTGTTCAACAGTCTTACTTCATTAAACAGTCTGATAATGACCGAACCAAAACAGGCATCTAAGTTCTTGCAAAAACTGTCTCTGATTTACCGGTATATTTTGCAGAATAAAGACAAAGATATGGTCAGCCTGCAACATGAATTAGGTTTTGTAAAGCATTACATTAATCTTCAGAAATCACGTTTTGAAGAAGGATTACAGATTAATATCAGTGTGGATAATGAATACCTCGAAAGTAGAATTGTGCCTGTTACCTTGCAGAATCTATTTGAAAATGCCATTAAGCATAATACAATAGAAAAAGACAACCCATTGATTATCAGTGCCTTTATTGAAGACAATTTCTTAATAGTCAAAAACAATCTCCAACGAAAGAAGTTTGTGGAAACTTCAAATAAACAAGGACTCGAAAGCCTGAAGAATCTGTATAAATACCTGATATCAGAGCCTGTCGAAACTATTGAAACCGATATGGAATTTATAGTAAAAATTCCGTTGTTGTAAGTATGGAGCTGTGCTAACTAAGCCTATGCACTACAAATTTTTAAAAGCAAATCCTTAAAAATCTCAATTATAGAATCAGAAAGCAGTATCTGACAAAGTACATGGGTTCATTTTAATGCTTCATTCCCACTAATATCAAATCTTTCGTGATTCTTCCTGACAGTATGCTCTGATTATAGCATTAATTATACAGAATGGAGAGATAGGAATCTGACTTTTCTTCTGAAAAATTAATAATTAATGGACAAAACCATTCAATCCTGATTTTTTACTTATCACTCTCTCTTTTTGCCAGTTCGATGACCTTTATTTTTTTGGCTTCGTGTGATTCTACAATTTTGAATCGGAATCAAATAAATCAAATTTCAAAGCCATGAAAAATACAACCAGAAAGCCCCAAAGAGCTCATAAGAAATTGTTGAGAGAAGCACACATAAATATTGTTCATCTCAAGGCAAACCTTAACTACACAACTTTTTTTCTACATACCGGAAAAACCCAAACAATGTCATACACCCTGGCAGTGTATGACACGCTTCTTCCACAAGCATTTATCAGAGTTAACAGGTCTTGTATTGTAAATAAAAATTTTATTGAAAACCTGAATTCAGTCGATAAGAAGATAACCATGAAAGATGGCACTGTATTTAAAATTTCGAGAAGACGCTGGATTGAGGTATCAGATAACGTTGCGTAAAAGCAGTAAAAAAGCACTTACTAATTTAAAACAAGCCATGAAACGATTATTATTCCTATCTTTTTATTTAGTAGTTATCAGCCGGATAGCTTTTGCACAATCAATTACACTTGCCCCTGCCAATCCGGTAAATCCTGCCAAAGGAACCTTAAACTATGATAATGCCACTAACCTGCTTCGCTATTGGAATGGCTCAGCATGGGTATCTCTGACTAATACAGCCCCGGGAACCGAATGGGTTCAAAATGGAAATGATATTAACAATAGCAATACCGGCAATGTAGGAATCGGTACCTCAACACCGGGAGCCACTTTGAATGTAGGCATCGGGAAAACAGTCATTTTCGGTAATGCTTCAGGGCCTGGCACTAAACTGGTCTGGTATGGTTCTAAAGCAGCCTTCAGAGCCGGATACAACTTCATGAATGAGTTTGATGAAGCCAATGCCGGGACTTATTCTATCGGATTAGGAGCTGCTCCGGTCGCCAGTGGTACTAATTCAGTTGCGATAGGCTCAAACACATTGGCTAGTGGTGAGAGTGCTATAGCATTGGGCACAAATGCCAATGCTATAGGCAATAACTCTGTGGCATTAGGCACAAACGCCAATGCTTCCGGTAGTAATTCTGTAGCATTAGGAAATGATGTGACTGCCAACGGGAATTACTCAATGGCAATAGGAACAAAGGCATCTACCAATACCCATGTTAATTCTTTCTGTATTAATGGTTCTTCCAATAACCAAACGGCTTCTAATACTTCTGATAATCAAATGATGATGCGGTTTGACAACTATACATTCTGGATTTCCCCATCAAACTATGCCTATCTGACACCCGCCAGCAATGGCTGGGCTTATACTTCTGACAGACATAAAAAAGAAAATTTTCAATTGATAGATGGCGAAAACGTATTAAAGAAAATAGCAGGTATCCCATTCTACTCATGGAATTTTAAAGCGAAAGAGGCCAGCCAGTACCGACACTATGGTATTATGGCTCAGGACTTTTATGAGGCGTTTGGCAAAGATAATTATGGAGAGATTGGCAATGACACAACTGTGAGTCCACTGGATTTGCTTGGAGTAGCCTATAGTGGCATCAAAGCACTTGAGAAACGTACTGAAGTATTACAAATGCAGAATCAACAATTAATTGAAGCATTGGCCTCACAAAATGAGCAGTTTACAGAAGAAATTGCCGCTTTAAAAGCAATTATTCAGCCCAAACGCAGAAGAATCATTGCTTATAAAAGCAAAGCGCTTATTTCAGAAACGGCATTAGCGAAGAAATAAATTATTGGATTAATTTAATACTAAACCCATTATGAAAAAAATACTCACTCTCTTAATTAGCTTATCTATAATCAATCAATTATGCTTTGCACAATCTATTACTTTAATTCCTGAAAATCCGGTGAATCCTACCAAAGGAACATTAAACTTTGATAACGTCAATAATCTGCTTCGCTATTGGAACGGTTCAGCCTGGATATTACTTACCAATGCTCCTAATGGTAATGGCTGGGCGGCCAATGGAAATAACATTACCAATACTAATACAGGGAATGTAGGTATTGGTACAAATGCTCCTAAAGCTTACTTTAATGTAGCGGCCGGCAAAACTGTGGTTTTCGGAAAAGACTCTGCCAGCGACGACAGTAACAAGTTAATATGGTACCCTACTAAAGGAGCGCTGCGGGTTGGTCGTGCCGGAGTTCTGGGATTTGATAACCCCAATGTCGGACTATATTCAATGGCATTAGGGCATTATACACATGCGTATGGAGATGCCTCATTTTCGACAGGATCCCTTACCTATGCTTTTGGTAATGCTTCTACAGCAATGGGCTTTCAATCAAAAGCCAGCGGTGAAAACGCTACTTCAATAGGCGTAAAAACAAATGCTACCGGCGATAACTCTACAGCTCTGGGTGTAAATTCAGATACCAATAATCGCAGAAACTCTTTCTGTATTGCAGGAGCTGCGAATGATATAGGAGCCAGTAATACTTCAGATAATCAAATGATGATGCGGTTTGATAATTATACTTTCTGGGTAACAGAAGCCAATTATGCTTATCTCACGCCCGCCAGCAATGGCTGGGCTTATACTTCTGACAGACATAAAAAAGAGAACTTTCAGGAATTGAATGGCGAAACTGTTTTAAAGAAAATATCATCTATCCCTTTTTATTCGTGGAATTTCAAAGCTAAAGATACCCGACAATACCGTCATTATGGAATCATGGCTCAGGATTTTTATCAGGCTTTCGGCAGAGATAATTATGGTGTAATTGGCAATGATACAACTGTTAGCCCGCTTGATTTGCTTGGTGTAGCCTATAGTGGCATAAAGGCTCTTGAAAAACGCACAGAAGCATTACAGGCTCAGAATCAATATCTGGTTGAAGAAATAGCGGTTTTAAAAGCCATGCTTCAACCAAAACAAAGAAAGTATGCTTTTAGAAAACCAAAAGAGCCTGCGACATCCGAAAATTTAATTGTAAAACAATAAAAAAACCATGAAAAACCTCATAATCTTTAGTTTTATAGCATTGAGTTTGATGAGTATACAAACCAAAGCCCAAATCTTTGCTACGAGTTCAACTAACCAGAATATCACTATTACCCCTGCCGGTATTATTGGTAATACAGCCTCGCCTACTTTACCAAATAATAATACTGCTTTGGGTGAAAATGCGCTTGTTCTGGCTACAACCACGACTTATAATACTGCCATTGGTTATAAAGCCCTTTCAAATGTGACCGTTACACCTGACGGACAAAGTTTTGGCAGTTTCAATACGGCTGTCGGGAGCTTGGCCTTACAAAACAATACTACAGGGTTTTACAATTCTGCCCTTGGATACATGGCATTGACAGCTAACACTGTAGGTTATCATAATGCGGCCATGGGTGTTTCAGCACTTTCATCCAATACTACTGGTTTTAATAATTCAGCTTTTGGTACAAATGCCTTAAAAGCTAACTCAACGGTTAATAATATTTCCGGCAATTATAATTCAGCTTTTGGTACAAATGCACTAGCTGAAAATACTAACGGCTCATATAATTCAGCCTTTGGAAGTAATGCAATGACAGCTAATATAACAGGAGGAGGGAACTCTGCCTTTGGATACAATTCGTTATCAGCCAATTTAACCGGCAGTTATAATGCTGCCGTAGGAGCAAATGCACTTCAGGCAAATACTGCCTCAGGCAATACCGCAGTAGGAGCAAATGCCTTGACTTCAAATATCGAAGGAGTGAATAATGCAGCAATAGGATATCAGGCCATGTATTCTAATCAGTCAGGCAATTATAATGTAGGTATTGGTAAAAATGCTTTGTATGCAAATGTATCAGGGGGCAACAACGTGGCAATCGGTGAAAGTGCCTTGAATAATACCCTGGGTAGTAATAACGTAGGTATAGGGTATAATGCGGGTTTCAATGAAACAGGTAGTAACAGGCTTTATATTGACAACAGCAGTACTGCTGCTCCACTGATTGGAGGAGATTTTTTAAATAATAAAGTGACCATTAACAGAAACCTTACAACCAATGGCGCAACTGATTTTGCCAACAGAACTGAAGCTTTTCAGGTTGAAGGAGAGGCTTTTAAAACATTGGGGTCAGGAAACTGGACATTCCCTTCAGACAGAAGGCTAAAAACAAATATTGTTTCACTGAACAGTCAGGAGATTCTGAAAAAAGTTCTGCGCATGCAGGGAGTAACTTATGAATTAAAAGATAGCCCTGAACGCGGCAAACAATATGGGTTCATCGCACAGGATTTAAGAGAGATATTTCCTGAAAAAATTACCGAAAATAAAGCAGGCTACTTATCTGCCTCTTATGGCGATTTTGATCCTATGATAGTCGAATCAATCAAAGCTTTGCATGATAAGATTGTCAGGTTAGAAAGCGAGAATGCACAACTCAGA
>CALRLN020000015.1:0-28354 GCA_943368675.1 Chitinophaga pinensis
ATCTGTTCAAAAACGATATTCTAGTTTATAGTTTTGCCTATCCTATAAAAACCGGTAAGCCTAATACAAGAATTGTAATAAGTGCCTGGCACGATCATGAGCAGATTGACTTATTGGCGGAGAAATGTAATGAGTTTGCAGAGAGTATTAATTAGCCACAATGGAATTGTGGCGATTTATACTGTAGCGAAACTTAGTGTTAAATAGTGTGCATTTTGGCTTAAGCAGTTACCCGATTAACCAGATTTTATCTTCTTCGTGCCCTTGTTCTTTCCACTCTACCAATACTCGCTGGCTATCCAGGGTATTTACTTTCATACCTGTATAATCCGGCTGAATAGGGAGGTCTCTTACATATCTACGATTAATAAGGCATAGCAACTCTACTTTTTCAGGTCTTCCGAATGCCTGCATGGCATCAATAGCTGCACGTACCATACGCCCTGTTGCCAATACGTCATCAATTAATATTACCTGCTTATTTTCAATCACAAAAGGCACTTTGGTTTCATTAGGTTTCAGAGGAGTATCTCTCCGACGGAAATCGTCCCGATAAAAGGTAGCATCTAAATATCCTAATTTGATAGAAACCCCTGTTGCTTCCTGTAGTTTCTGGGTAATGCGCTCAGCCAGAAATATACCACGGGGTTGTAAACCTAAAATAACAGAGTTTGAAAAATCTTTATGGTTCTCAATCAGTTGCTGACATAGACGGTTCAGGGTGATGTCAAGAAGCGGATTGGCTAGAATAAGTCGTTTCATACAAAAAATAATAAATGATACAATTGTAATTGTGTGATTGATGCGGTAGCAGCAAGATTCTCACTAAATTTTCGGAACTTTGCCAACAAATTTATTGACTCATTTTCTCATTCACTAATTCACTCATTAAAAAAAATGAAATATCTTATTGCCGGGCTCGGAAACATTGGTCCAGAATATGCTTTCACCCGTCACAATGTGGGTTTTATGGTGCTTGACCGTCTGGCTGCGCAGAATAACTTTTCTTTTAAAATGGAAAGACTTGCCTACACAGCTGAATTCAAATATAAAGGTAAACAAATACACTGCATTAAGCCTACTACTTACATGAACCTGAGTGGCAATGCGGTTAACTATTGGTTACAGGCTTTAAAAATACCTGTTGAAAACCTTTTGGTGATTTGCGATGACATTGCCCTGCCATTTGGTAAACTGCGTCTGAAAACCAAAGGATCACATGGCGGACAGAACGGTTTAAGAAACATTGAAGAAAAATTAGGGACACAAAATTACTGTCGGCTGCGCTTCGGAATCGGCAATAATTTTCATGCCGGAAGGCAGGTAAATTACGTTTTAGAGCCCTTTAACGAAGACGAAATGAGCCAATTGGTCGCAAGATTAGACCGGGCAGACGACATAATTACCGGGTTTTGTACGATTGGGGTAGAGCGAACAATGAATTTTTTCAACGAATGATTGTACTTTTTAAAGAATTTTTGTGTTTGCTCACTTTAGAATAAAACATAAGTTGTATTTTTCTAATGCAAATAATATTCTGATTATAGATAATAAATGCTCATATTATTCCAATTTTACTTTTGTATAACAAATAAAATTAGAACAATATTTGGCTTTTGGGTCTAGTGTGCATTTGGATTATATTAATTTTCGTTGTAGTTTTGCATCATCATCCACGAGAGAAAAATAGAACAAAACAATGAAAAATTCATTTAAATCCGTTATATTTGCAGTTACACTTGGGTCATTCTTGATTTCTGCAAATATTGTAAATGCAAATGACCGCGATTCAGCTAAGAGCGAGGTAATGTTGGTTAAGGGAGCTGAAGTTAATTTCGCTAACTTCATGTCGAAAAAGGCGAAAAAATTTGTAAAGACCGAAGATTGGGTTATATTTGTAAATGTTGTGAAAATGTACAACAACTCACCAGCCAGATTCATGGCATTGAGTTCAACACAAAAGGCAGCATTTAACGAAGCAGCAAACAGGATAGAAGCAAAAGTTGCAGATTTGCGTGGCGAAGAGGCGAAGGTTTGGAGAAACAGAGTAGTAGCTACCACAAAAATCATCAATGTGTTGTGGAATTACCAATCAAAAGGTGGGTCAGTTGAACCAGAAAACACAGTAAGCCCGGTTGCGGTTGAAATGTTAGGTCGCTAAGACCCAATTTTCTAAGAAAAAAATATTAAGTTTTTCATAGTTTAATAGGTTAGGGTTGAATAGATGGACGCTTACCCCACTGCTTCTGGCGGTGGGGTCAAGTTTTTTTATAGGGGTCTGTATCCAATTCAGGAACATCTGAGCCTATAAATTACGTTACACTGTTACACTGTTATACACAAAACCTATCTTACCAATCCGATGCGCCTGGTATTAATCCTGTTTCTTTTTTTAGCTGCCTGTACCAGCAGCGAAAACAAAATCCTGTCAAAATCATACTTTGACCTTGCCGGATTGCTGAACCAGCAAATCAGCATTTTGTCGGCTAAAAAACCTTTGGTTGAAAAAGCAGTAGTGCTTGAAGAAAAGCAAGAGCGTATTGAAACTAAAGATATTGACTGGAACAAAGAACTTGAGCTATTTCTGCAAGCCGACCTTAACAAGCAATCATATCAATTAGCCTATACAATTGATATAAAGGATAAGAAGGCTAATTACGTACTAAAAGAGGGAGAAAAAATGCCAGTAAAGCTATTGTCGATAGCATTTGATGATAAAGACTTTCCGAAACATATAGAGGTGTTGATGAACACCAATAATTTTCTCTATGAATCAGATAAAAAACTTACTCTGGAGTTAATAAATAATCAACTGAAGACCTATAAAATAGAAGGCTATCAGCAATTATTTATTGGTAGCAAGAAGAACTTCAGCATTGAGGGTAATATAAAAGGAGACTATTAATAGTCTCCTCCTGCTCCGCCGCCACCAAAATCTCCACCACCAAAGTCGAAACCGCCACCACCGCCGCTTCCACCACCACCAGACCAACCACCAGTGGAGCTTCCCCAGCCGGTGTATGTAGTATAAGGAATCCACCCACCGCCACGGTTACCACTATTGCCTCCTCCTTTTCTATTTCTTCCGATGAAGTAAAAAATAAGAATGATAATAAAGAAAATCACGACAATAAAAACCCAACCGCCTCCGTCGTCCTCGGTTTCATCGGCCTTGTATTCGCCTTTGGCATAATTAATAATTTTATCGACAGCCGCATCGAGACCTTCATAATACTTCAGTTCTTTGAATCTCGGTTTTATTTCCTGCTCAATGATACGTTTACTATAAGCATCAGTAATAGAGCCTTCCATGCCATATCCTGTGGCTATAAACACCTTTCTATCACCCGGTGCCCACAAAATAATGATACCATTGTTTTTGCCTTTTTCACCTACTCCCCAGCTTCGGCCCAACTTAAAGGCATATTCGCTGATGTCGTACGGTTGAACGCTTTTAACAATAACAATAGCAATTTGAGTAGACGTGGTATCATAATAAGTTTTTAGCTTTGATTCCAGTTGGCTGATTTCGCCCTGGCTCAGAAGCCCGCCTACAAAATCATTGACAAATCGGGCAGGACTAGGCTTTTCGGGAATATCCTGCGCAAACGCAATGCTTTGTAGTAAAAATACCAGTATAAAGAGTTTCTTTAACATTTATAGGCTAAGGTATAGGTTCTGTTGAAATATCATCCGAAATCTCGTTGATGTCGTCCTGATGATAAGGAAAAAACTTCTTTAACTGATTGCCCGCTTCGCGGATACCCATCTGCAAGCCTCCGGCAAAATCTTCCTGCAAAAAATACTGTCTCATACTGTCTCTGATACCCTCCCAGAAATTAACAGGTACAACCTTATCTATACCCTCATCTCCCCAGATAGCAAATTTATGGCTGCCATAGGCCAGATAAAATAAAACCCCGTTTCTTTGCGCTGTACTTTCAAGCCTTAAGTACTTAAATACCTGTTTGGCACGTTCGGTAGGATCATCCGTCGGACAAGTCTCTTCTATATGCACCTTTACTTCGCCCGAAGTATTCAGTTCTGCATCTTTGATGGCTTTTATTATCCTTTCTTTGGCAGTCTCTGTCAGGAACATGGTTGTACGAAATAAGATTTTCTGAAAAAATAAATAGCACTTACAGGATATTTAAACCCTGTAAGTGCAGACAATATGCTTGGTCGATTAAAACTTAACTGTTGGAGCAGACTGAGCACTTTGAGACGCTTCGAAACGTCCTTTCTCAGGGAAACCAAATATTTTTGCAAAAATAACCGTCGGGAATCGGAGTGCTGACGAGTTAAAAATCTCAACCGAACCATTAAAATCATTTCTTGCTACACTGATTCTATTTTCAGTACCTTCTAATTGCGATTGCAATTCCAGAAAATTCTGATTTGCTTTTAATTGAGGATATTGTTCTACTGATACCAATAAACGACTCAATGAGCCACTTAACTGATCCTGAGCGGCCTGAAATTTCTGAATGTTTTCAGGAGTCAGGTTTTCAGGGTTTATTTGCATGGAAGTTGCCTTTGCACGGGCCTCAATTACCTGAGTTAATGTGCTTTTTTCAAAATCGGCGGCACCTTTTACCGTGCTTACCAGGTTAGGAATTAAGTCTGAACGACGTTGATATTGTGTTTGTACATTCGCCCATTTGGTTTTAACAGCCTGGTCTTTTTCAACCAGACCATTATAAGAACCACAACCGTACACACAGAAAACTAATACTACGCCAATTATAATTAAGGTGCTTCTTTTCATTTTTTAAACGAGTTTTGTGTTTAAACTAAAAATTTTGCTCAAATGTAATAATTTGCAAATAATAATCAAGAGGTACATGAGTATAAGTGGGTTAAAACCTTTATGAAAGGATGTTTTAGCCCAGCCACAATTTTATATATTCTTCCTGCAACTTGCTAAAGTCACTTTTATGATCAATATCAAACTTTCTGCCTGCCTGCGGGTCAATTCCTACACCCGCTGAATAATTCCAGTTACCCCAGTTAATGCAAACATCATAATCAATTAAAGCACTTTCAAAATAGGCAGCGCCCCATGTCCAGTCAATACCTAATTCTTTGGCTAAATATCTGGCAACGGTTTGTCTGCCCTGATTCGACATATAGCCTGTCAGTTGTATCTCATGCATATTGGCATCAATAAAGGGGATGCCGGTTTCTCCTTTTACCCAGGTATCAAAAACAGGTCTCTGACGGACCCATTGCTTCATGAGATCATTTTTAAGACCACTTGCCTTAAACATACGTGTACCGTATTTCAGGGCAGTGAAATAGAAATAATCGCGCCATAGCAACTCAAAAATCAACCAACGGGTTGATTCACTTTCGCCCGCCTCAGCTTCATATTTCTTTACTTCTTCATATACCTTGCGGGGAGAAAGACACCCTGAACTTAACCATGGAGATAATTTAGACGAATAATCAGTTCCGATTAAGCCCGTACGGGTCTCATGATAGTTTTTAATCAGGTTTTTGTCCCAGATATATTCGTTTAATCGTTCCAGACCAGTTGTTTCACCGCCCTTAAAATTAAATGCAGTACGGGTATCTATAACCGGATCAGATTCAAAGCCTAGCTCTTGAAAGGTTGGCAGATTGCCCGGCTCAATTGTTTCTATTTTTGAAAATTGCGCAGGAACATCAAATGTTTTACGGACTTTTGCCGATTGCTCTACTTTTTTCTGAAAATCAGAGAATACATTAGGAAGGAAATTAATCTGAAAAGGTAGGTCCCGCGCATGAAAAAGCGTTGCAGTCCAGATAAGCTCAATTTCGATATTGAGGGGCTTTATTCTTTTAGCGAGCAGAGCTTCAATAATTGTTTCATCCTGGGTTACCTCTTTACTTGCATATACGGCTGCAGCTTCTGACTCTTCAGCTATTTCTGAGATAATTTCTTCGGCATTGCCTACTCTTATAATTAAATCAGAACCTTTCTCACGAAGATTTTTTCTTAAATCTTCAACAGCTTCCAATAGAAATTTTGTTCTGAAAAGCCCTGTTCTTTTAAAGCCCAGAAAGTTTTTTTCAAAGTATCTTGTATCAAAAACATAAACCGGAATCACATTCCCCTCTTTTGAAGCCAATACGAAAGCCTCATTATCATGTAATCTCAAATCGTTTCTAAACCAGAAAACTATATTTTGCATGGGTATAATTAAGATAAATGATAGTATTTATTGCTTTATGCTGAAATTCTGCACAAAGTAATAGTCTCTGACAAATATTTCAGGTACAAATATCCGTCGGTATACACACTTTTCAAATCTTAATTAGCAGAAATAAAAGAATGAGGCTTATAAACAAACAAACTGAAAGACTATTTTACGGGATGTCTTAACGTTATCGGCATTAGTCAGGGTCTGGTCAGCGCTTGTCACAATACCACTTTTGTCATATTCGTAGTTCGTCTGGGTACTTTCACTTAATTTACCGTTATCGTCATAAATTTTTACCAATGTAGGGTTATTTTTGCCAAACGAAGCAAAGAAATTATTGGCGATTCCGATAAAGCCTAAAGCCATAGTTTTATAGCCTTCGGGCAGATACTGTGGCTTATCATCATAACTTACGCCTTCAAATGTAAGCAACTCCGGATAACCATCCATCTGAGTATAGACTTTAGAGACATTATCTCCCGTATACTCAACCCTGGTTTTACCTTTGGCCGTACTTCCGAAAATATCAAATTGTGTGCTGACTGCCACAATATGAGCGCCATCATAAGTAAACTCGTTGGTCATAAACTGATAATCTCTGATAGAGGTTTTTGACTTAATGATTTTTCCGGCTGCATCATACTCAAATACAACATTGTATTGTTCTGAGTTATCAGCCGCCTCAATCACCATTTTATCAATCTTATTCTTGAGATTATAGGTAAATACAGAAGATACTTCAACAGATTCACGGTTTACAATCCTTTTGATTCTTCCAAGCGTATATTCAAAAGAAAAAACAGGGGCTCCGTTTCCGGAAGTAACGCTTTTTAATGGGCACTTAGCTAATTTGGCCAAGGCATCGGGGTCAATATCGCCGTCGGCGACACGCGTACAGGAGGCTATAAACCCAAAAAGGGCCGTAGCCAGAATAATGGCAAGACGTTTCATACAATGTTATAATAAAGATTCTTTCAATAGCATTGTAAAATGAAGCAAAAAACGTGCCTGTTTAGAAGAAAAAACGGAGTTTTAATGTATGAAAAAAGCCCTCTGAAAAGAGGGCTGAATGGCTTATAATTTGGTCTTTAAAAAGGCTGTTAAGATAGCCAGACCTTTTTCAAAGTGAGTATTGTTGTTAATGATGACATCGGCATCATATTTGGTAGGCTCAATAAACTTCTCGTAGGTGGGTGCTACGTGGTTTTCCCAGCGATATAATACATCATTGAGGTCATAGCCTCTTTCGCTCCCGTCTCTTATAATACGGCGTTTAATCTTTACATGCTCACGGGCATCAATAAATACTTTTAAATCAAGCAGGCGGGATACTTCTGGAGAATGAAACACGAAAATACCTTCTACAACAATAATAGGCGCCGGATGGAATGTGAGAATTTTAGGAACAATGCTGGGATTATTGAACGTATATTCCTTTTGTTGAACTACCTTTCCGTTTTTCAAATCTTCTACATGTTGCGCATACAACTCAAAGTCAATAGACTCAGGTAAATCGTAGTTCTCAATATTATTCAGATCCTTAGGCACTAATGCCTGCGGACGATAATAATTGTCCTGAGAAATCAGACAGGTTTCAGCAGGAGAAAAAGAACTTAATAACTGATGCAAAAAGTATGTTTTTCCGGACGCACTTCCACCGGTAATACCAACAATATAAGGTTTCATTCTTATGCTAAAACTTGAGTTACTTGTTCCAGGATAAATCGCCCGTCAATATTCCCCAAGGCCTCGTCAGAAGCTCTTTCAGGGTGCGGCATCATACCAAATACGTTTTTTCCGGCATTACATACACCGGCTATGTTTTCGATACTGCCATTCGGATTAGCTTCAGGAACAATTTCTCCAAATTCGTTACAATAGCGGAACAGCACCTGGTCGTTATCGTTGATTTGCTTCAAAGTCTCAGCATCTGCAAAATAACGGCCATCACCATGAGCAATCGGTATTTTATAAGCTCTGTCTTCTAAACCAGCCGTAAGCAGAGCCGACTCGCTTTGAGGTTTAAGATAAACATTACGACAGATATACTTGCGGCCAATGTTATTCAATAAAACACCCGGTACTAAACCAGCTTCTGCCAGAATCTGAAAGCCATTGCAGATGCCCATTACGTACCCACCTCTGTTAGCATGGGCAATTACCTCATTCATTACAGGAGAAAAGCGGGCAATAGCACCTGAACGAAGATAATCTCCATAAGAAAATCCACCCGGCAATATGATAAAATCACAACCTTGCAGGTCGTGGTCTTTGTGCCAAATTTTAACTATTTCTTGTCCGAGGTTGTGTCGGAGTGTAAAAACTGTATCGTCTTCACAGTTAGAACCAGGAAATACTACTACGCCGAATTTCATAAGCTAAAAATCCCGAAGAAGAGTCTGTAGGATTGATTTGAATTTGAATGATTAAGAAATTTTACACAAAATTACGAAAAATCTATAGGATTTAGCCTAATATTTTTTAGAAATTGCTGTCAAATATTCTCGTGTCTGAATCTGATATAGTACTTAACTAATGAAAACTGCTAAAAAAATCTCTCTCCTGATAGCAACCGGCTTGTTTTTGCTATTGATTGTGTATTTGGTATGGGCTAATACAGGCATAAGTTCAAAAACTCCACAGAAATTTCAGCTAGACATAACCGAAACCCATGGGGATTCGGCCAGTGCAGCGAATGTAGTAGGGGTTCAGGCATTTATGGAACCGATAGATTATGCATCAGAGGAAAACTTCAGTAAAAAGATACGGTTTTATCTGGCAGAGGCAAAAAAGAAAAACTGGTTGATTCCGAATAAAACGATTGTTGTATTTCCTGAATACATAGGTACATGGTTGGTAACTTTAGATGAGAAGGAAAGTATCTACCACACCCCAAAAATTGAAGAAGGGCTCCAAATAATGGTTATGAGAAATATCGGTAAGTTCTTTAAAACGTATATTAATAGTCCGGATTCAGTAAAGGACGTAGTGAAATACAGTGTTTTTGCCATGAAAGCACCAGTGATTGCAAAAACCTATCAGCAAGTATTTGCTACATTAGCCAAAGAGTATCAGGTGACGATTGTAGGTGGCTCAATATTATTGCCTGAGCCTAGTGTGGAGAATGGGGTCTTAAAAACCGGAAACGGGCTACTTTATAATACATCAGTAGTTTTCGAACCGGACGGAACCGTAAATTCGCATTTAATCAGGAAGGCTTTTCCTACTGCCGATGAATTAGGGTTTATTTGTCCGGTAAAACCAGATGAAATTCCCGTATTCCAGACCTCCGCGGGCAGAATGGGTGTGTTGATTTGCGCAGATGCATGGTTTTCAGACGCTTATAAAACTTTAAAAAACAAAGGAGTTGATTTTGTGATAACACCCTCATATTCTAATGGAGTTGGTAATTGGGAAAAAGCCTGGAGTGGTTATTCAGGTGCAGAAACGCCCAAAGAGGCAAAACCCGATGTAGGTAAAATCTCTTTGGGCAGTGCATGGGTAAAATATGCTATGGGTACAAGAGCCAGAACAGAAGCAGGTGTTAAAAAAGGCATGAATGTATTTTTGCAGGGAAATCTATGGGATTTAGGAGCCGATGGCTCAACCATTGTATTGAGCGATTCGGCACATGCTACACCCTACATAGGTAAACCGGCATTAATAAATTTATGGTTATAAGAACCCGGGGGCACTTCAGGAGATTTTTCTCTCAGGCTCATATTTATTAAATACCTGTAACCAGATAGAACGGGATAAACGGTATAAAATCGGGAATAACAGAAAAGTGATAGCTATATACCCTAAAATGTACCATAACCAATCTACACGCGTTTCGAAGTACACATAGTAAGCAACAGTAGCAATTACAAACAGCCCGATATTAAATATGTAGCTAACATACATAGCACCATAGAAAAACCCTATCTCTTTTTCATACTTTAGTCCGCATTTAGGGCAGTTTTTGTGCATAGCGGTCATTTTACCCAGATTATAAGGGTTTTTTGTTTCAAAAACCTCACCCTCATGGCACCGGGGACACTTCATGCGTATTGTAGCTTCTAACTTATTCATGTTATTTATTTTAAAACAGTTTCTTTAATAATAATCCAGCAGCCCATCACTAAGATAAACCAACCAAAAGCAGGTTTTAGTTTCTCTCCATCAACACTTTTTGACAAATACCCTCCGACCAGTACACCGCTGATAGTACAAAAAACAAATTTCAGCAGAAATACCCAGTCAACTTCTACACCAGCCGAAAAATCACCTATGGTACCGAACAGAGAATTAATGGTAATAATTAACAGTGAGGTGCCTACGGCCTCTTTCATGGGAAGCTGAGCAAAAATAACAAGTGCCGGAATAATCATAAATCCACCGCCTGCGCCTACAAACCCGGTTAAGATACCTACTATAATGCCCTCCAGAAATATAATCCAGTAACTTACATTGGGTTTAATTATTTCGCTGGCTTCTTTCCGGCTTTTGATGATAGAGTAGGATGCTCCAATCATCAGCAGACCAAAAAGCAGCATTACCATCAGATTTTTGGTAAAAGTAAAGTTTTCAAACTGATAAATTACTTCAGGTATGCGTTGTATTACGTATTTACGCATAATAAAAACCATGATAAAAGCAGGGAATGAAAAGAACAGCCCTTTACGTATATCTATTAGTCCTTTTCTGAAATAATCAATTGCACCTACCAATGAAGAAACCCCTACAATAAAAAGCGAATAAGTAGTAGCTCTTGTGGGGCTAATACCCATAACATAAACGAGGACTGTTACAGTCAGAATAGAGCCTCCGGCACCAATCAATCCCAGGGTAATTCCAATTAAAAAAGCCAAGCCAAAGCCTATTATTTCCATAGATTTTAATGACAGAATTTTGTTTTTTTATAGATGTAGATGCTATAAAAAATGGTGCAATTTAAAGAAATTGTCCAGAAATGCAGAATTAATATTGTATTTTTCAAATATAGCTCGGCTGGAATATATTATTTTTCAGATTAAGGTAGAATTGTTCTAAAACCACGTTATTTTTGTTAAAAACCTGAACTGACTATGTACAAAAAAATTACACTTCTTCTCAGTTTTGTTACTACTACACTCGCAGCCCAGATTGAAAAAGCGCCTCCAAGAGCGGAAGGCGAATACGCCAGTCGTTTAATTATCAGGGGCGTTACACTTATCAATAGTACCGGAGCACCACCTGTTGGACCCGTTGATATTGTCGTTGAAAAAAACAGGATTGCCCAGATACGTCAGGTGGGTTATCCCGGTGTGCCTATTGAAGCCAAAAGCCGCCCGAAACTGAATGAGGGAGATAAAGAACTGGATTGTACAGGCATGTATCTGATGCCGGGTTTTGTAGATATGCATGGGCATATCGGTGGCAAGTCACAAGGTACTCCGGCCGAATATGTTTTCAAACTATGGTTAGGGCATGGTATCACTACTATTCGTGACCCATCTGCCGGAAATGGCCTGGAGTGGACGCTTGACCAGAAAAAGAAAAGTGAAAAGAACGAAATAACCGCACCACGCATTAAAGCCTATACTGCCTTTGGTATGGGAGCAGATAAGCCTATTACCACACCGGAAGAAGCCCGCCAATGGGTAAGAGACAATGCCGCTAAAGGGGCAGATGGTATCAAGTTCTTTGGAGCATCGCCGGATGTCTTCAGGGCCGCATTGGAAGAAAACAAGAAAATTGGTTTACGGTCAGCTTGTCATCACGCACAACTGGAAGTAGGTCGCATGAATGTACTAGCCACAGCCAAAGCAGGGCTGACAAGCATGGAACATTGGTATGGACTACCGGAGGCTTTATTTGATGAAAGAACCTTACAGAATTATCCGCCTGACTATAATTACAATAATGAGCAGAATCGCTTTGAAGAAGCCGGAAAACTGTGGAAGCAAGCGGCGGAACCGGGTTCAGCAAAGTGGTATCAGGTAATGGACGAATTGATAAAATTAGATTTCACCCTTGACCCGACCTTTAACATCTACGAAGCCAACCGTGAATTAATGCTGGCTCGCCGAGCAGAATGGCATGATGAGTATACCTTGCCATCGGTATGGCGTTTTTATGGCCCTAGCCGTATCTCACATGGCTCATACTGGTTGAACTGGGGAACAGAGCAGGAGGTAGCCTGGAAAGAGAACTATCGGATATGGATGCGATTTGTGAATGAGTACAAAAACAAGGGTGGTCGTGTTACGACAGGCTCCGATTCAGGATTTATTTATCAACTATATGGCTTTGCCTATATCAGAGAGTTAGAGTTGTTGCGTGAAGCAGGCTTTCACCCGTTAGAAGTAATCAGGGCAGCAACTATAAAAGGCGCAGAGGCATTAGGAATGGCCGACCAGATAGGCTCGGTAGAAGTAGGAAAAATGGCTGATTTTGTGATAACAGAAGAAAACCCACTGGCTAACCTCAAAACTCTTTATGGTACCGGGGCTATCAGGGTAAATGATAAAAACGAAGTAATAAGAGTAGGAGGCGTAAAATATACGGTGAAAGACGGAGTGGTTTATGATGCGAAGAAACTATTGGCCGATGTGCGCAAAATTGTAGCAGATGCAAAAGCCAAAGAAGGATTCGAGATTACACAACCAGGTGTTCCTCAGAAGGGTGGTTCAAAAGTGCAGGACTCGCAGAAAAATTAACAAACTAAGAGGGCTGCCAGATTTAATTGACAGCCCTCTTAGTTTATTTCTTCATATAATCTCCTCTTGAAAAATGCTTCTCGATCCAGCAGTACATCAGAATAAAAAAATACCTGCTGCCCATTTCTTTGATTTTGAGTTTAGACTCACCGTATTTACGGTTTGTCCAGCTATTGGGTACCACCGCATAGGTATATCCTCTTACAATGGCTTTTAGAGGAAGTTCAACCGTTAAATTAAAATGAGGAGATAAAAAAGGCTTGATGCCCTCAATAGTTTCTCTTTTATATAGTTTAAAAGCATTAGTGGTATCGTTGTATTTAATACCCATCATGTTTTTAATTATAAAATTCGCAATACGGTTAATGAATTTCTTCAATGGCGGATAATCAATAACCTTACCTCCTTTTACCCAACGGCTGCCATAAACAGCATCTACATTCTCGCGTAACATCGTTTTATAGTAATTTACCAGATCTTCCGGGTCATCAGACATATCTGCCATAAAAACGGCCACACAGTCGCCGGAAAAGCGCTCTAAACCATAGCGGACAGCATACCCAAAACCATTAGGCCCCTTATTGGTTTCAAAAACCAGAGTCGGGATTTCTCTTGAAAGTTCATGTAGAACATTCAACGTCTGATCTTTGGAATTATCATTCGTTACCCATATTTCGTGCGGAATATCGTATTTTTTCAGCGTAGCGTATAAAGCGCGAAGTGTTTCAGGAATACTTTCCTGTTCGTTATAAGCAGGAATAACAACGCTTAGTTTCATTATTTTTTCTTGGGTATAAAATGGGCCAAGGTCTTTAACAGGAAACAGACTTTGGATGAGCTTCGATTATGATTTAAAACGCAAAGGTCTGAAAACTAAGGGTAAAAACAAAATGGGGAGGAAATGCCACTAGCAAAATGCAAAAAAATGTATCTCACTAGCAGGTCTAAAATAGTATTCCAGACCTGATGTAAATTTAGAAGTCTGGAAGGTAATTATCGGCTGGCTGTAAGCCAACTATTTATAATAATCCTGATTTGGCGGTTAATCACTTTTTCATCAAGAGGCTCAACCTCGGCAGTTCGTTTCCTGTAAAAAGCAATATTCTTATTCCTTGTGTCTAATATGCAGCAAACAATTGTAGAGTTGGATTTGACAGGTATCGGCACTACTAATCCTAAAGTAAGAATCCCGATGCCAAGACCCTTCGCAACTTGTGCACCGTAATTACTAGATGTACGAGTAAATCCTGCCTGAAAAGTAAGAATAAGGTATCTTATATTTTTTCTCTCTAAATAACTGACCAGATAATCGTTTAGTTTGATTCCTTTAATTTTCTTTTCTCTTTCAACTGAATTTATTATCTCAAAAAAACTCTTAGTCATTTCCTGTTCTTCCTCTGCGTTCATAAATTCAAATGATACAGGGGTAATGTACTTAGGAAGATGCTGATTAAAATCACGGCTTCTTATATTTAAAGTAGAGTCTGAATAAAGTTCATTAAATTCCTGACGATTACCTTTGGCTATTGAAGTAATCAGACTTGGTAAATGATAGACAGAGGCGGTGTCAACATCATAAGATTTTCGATTTGATAATAACGGAACCGTTGTGCCACAGCTAAATTGTAAGAGAGAAATAGTTAAGGCAGCAAAACAAAATAAAACTCTTTTCATAGAAGGATTGTGTTTGAAATGTATAATATAAGTGCGAATTTTAATGCCTTTAATATTTGGACAAAGATTCGCATATGAGTGACATTATGCAAAAAACATACCGCAAAAGTTACCCTACGGTATGTTTTTCTCTGATTTCTTAAACCCGCCGCCTCAATTTGACCCGCAAAATCATACATATCGACATGGATGCTTTCTACGCCTCGGTAGAGCAGAGAGACTTTGCCGAACTTAGAGGCAAACCTATAGCCGTAGGGGGAAGCAGCGAACGGGGAGTGGTGGCAGCAGCTAGTTATGAAGCCAGGAAGTTTGGTGTTCGCTCAGCGATGTCTTCCCGGATTGCCAAGCAGAAATGCCCTCAATTGATTTTTGTAAAACCTCGTTTTGAAGTATATAAACAGGTATCTAATGAAATCAGAGAGATTTTTCTGGAATATACGCCTTTGGTAGAACCCCTTTCTTTAGATGAGGCCTATCTGGACGTAACCGAAAACCTGAAAGGCATTGAAACCGCTACACAGATAGCGCAGGAAATAAAAGCGCGTATCAAAGACAAAACAGGCCTGACGGCATCTGCCGGGGTGTCAGTTAATAAGTTTCTAGCCAAAATAGCCTCTGATTATAGGAAACCCGATGGCTTGTTCGTGATAAAACCCTCTCAGGCCGAAAAATTTGTAGAAGAGCTTGAAATCAATAAGTTTCATGGTATCGGCAAAGTAACAGCAGAGAGAATGTACAAAATGGGAATTTTTACGGGACGCGACCTGAAAACTAAAAGCATTGAATTTCTTACCAAACATTTTGGTAAAGTAGGCAGGTACTATTTTGATATAGCCCAAGGGATAGATAACAGACAGGTAAACCCTGATAGTATCCGGAAATCAATAGGAGTAGAAAATACATTTGACAGGGATTTCACAGACCCTGATGATCTTTATAGAGAAATGGACGATATTCTCGAACAATTATGGAAACGAATGTCAAGAGTAAAAGCTTATGGTAAAACAATTACCTTAAAAATAAAATTTGCCGATTTTGAGAGTATTACCAGAAGCCGCACGTCTCAATTACCCATTCTTGAAGAGACACTGCTGGCAAAGATATCTTATGAAATGCTTCATGCGCTGCTTCCCATGCCTAAGGGTGTTCGTTTATTAGGTATCTATTTGTCTAATCTTTCGTTTGAAGACGAAATGATAGGACGGCAATTAACCCTGAGTTTCTGACTAAAACGTAGACTTATGGGTAAGAAAAAAGCCCATCGGTTAAGATGAGCCCTCTCATGTATGATTCAGATTAGTATTACTCTACTTTGCTAAGCTTCACAGTATTCGTACGATTGTTTTCCTGTAAAGGCATACTCAATGTATTGATAAATAAATCACCGTTTTCTAATTCTCCGTTTTCTACAAGAAAATCACGGATATTAGCTACTACTTCTTCAACAGATCTGTCTTTAAGATGATTATATCTAAAAGCGTTAATACCCGAATAAAGACTTAGCTGTGTTAAAAGCTTTTCGTTACCCGTAAAAATAAATGTATTCGCTTTAGGTCTGTGATGCGATAAACGAACAGCAGTATAACCCGATGATGTAACCCCAATAATGGCTTTTACCCGTAAATCACGTGCTAATCGGCAAGCCGTCATTACTACGTTATCATTTTCTTTTTCTTCCGACACATATTCAGGCTCTGTTACACGAGTATGATGGCGATAATACAATTTTTTCTCATCAGCCTGCTCTTCTACTTTCAGAATTGTATTAACCATGGTCTGTACAGCCAGAATCGGGTATTTACCCGAGGCACTTTCAGCACTAAGCATTACGGCGTCAGCACCATCTAAAACCGCATTGGCGACGTCTCCAACCTCTGCACGTGTCGGGCGTGGGCTGTCAATCATACTCTCAAGCATCTGGGTTGCTACAATGACAGGCTTAGCTGCAAGATTAGATTTTTCAACCAGGCGCTTCTGAATCATTGGTACATCTTCCGATGGAATCTCTACTCCCAAATCTCCACGAGCCACCATGATAGCATCTGTTGCTTCAATGATTGAATCCATGTTGGCAACGGCTTCAGGTTTTTCTATTTTGGCAACTACTTTAGATTCTCTGCCCTGCTCCTTAATATATCTTTGAATATCCTGTATCTCTTCGGCTGTTCTTACAAATGATAAGGCTATCCAGTCTACATCATTGGCTAAACCAAATTTTAAGTCTGCCCAGTCTTTATCCGTAACTGATGGTTGAGAAATATTAGTATTGGGTAAGTTTACGCCTTTCTTCTGTTTCAACAAGCCGCCATATACTACTTCAGTAATCACGTCCATGCCGTCAACACCTACAACCTTTACTTCAAGTTTACCATCGTCCATCAAAATCCTTTCACCTAGTTGTACATCTCTGTACATACCCTTATATGGTGTACTTACACGTTGGGCATTGCCTACTATATCCTCGTTGGTAAAAATCAGTTTATCTCCTGCAAAGATCTCAACGCCTTCATTTCCTTTCTCCATCAAACCAATCCTGATTTTCGGCCCTTGTAAATCCTGTAAGATGGAACATTTAAAACCATGCTCTGCATTGAGTTTACGAATGCGGTCAATACGCATCTGATGGTCTTCGTGAGTTCCATGTGAAAAGTTTAAACGGAAAACATTTACGCCGGCCTGAGCCAATGCTAATAACATTTCTTCACTTTCAGAAGCAGGTCCTACGGTAGCTACAATTTTGGTTTTTCTATGCATATTTAAAATAAAATATTTCTTCGCCTTGAGAATCTCGCAAAAATAATAACTATTTATGAGAATTACAGAATAAAGTATTTTGAAATCTATGATGAAGCACAAAAAAAAGAAAAAAAGAAACAGATTAAATGATTAATAATCAAGTATTTAAGGCTCTATTAAATTATAATAAAGAAAGGATCTGAGATTGTTAAATTATAAAAATAGTCTTTAGCTCCGTACTATTCGTATTAATAATCGGGAAAAATCTACTAATCTTTCAGATTATGCTAATTGGATTTTAGTAAGAAATTGCATTTGAAAAAAATGTACAGATTCTTTGCCAAAAAAAAATATTCTACTAAATTTGTGTCCTTGGAAAATTTAAAACCAATTGAAACAAACAGCAATCGCAATTTCACTTCTCCTTCTACTCAACTACGCAGTGTGAGAAACGGAGACTTTGTATAAATCAAAAGCCCTTTCTTGCACATTTAAGAAAGGGCTTTTTTGCGAGTAAAAGAAGTAGTAAAAATAACTAAACACCTTGTTCAGCAATGAGCCAAAAGATTTATGTTTTCGACACCACCTTGCGAGATGGAGAACAAGTCCCCGGTTGTCAGTTAACAACCGATGAAAAGGTAATGATTGCCAAACAACTCGAAAAACTGGGTGTCGATATTATTGAAGCAGGGTTTCCTATTTCAAGCCCGGGTGATTTTAAATCGGTTGTGGAAGTATCAAAAGCCGTAACAGAGCCAACGGTTTGTGCCCTGTCAAGAGCAGTAAAGGGTGATATTGATGCTGCTGCTGAAGCGCTGAAGTTTGCCAAACGCCCACGTATTCATACCGGAATCGGAGCATCAGACATCCACATTAAACATAAATTCAACAGTACCCGCGAACAGATTATTGAGCAGGCAGTTTCAGCAGTGAAACATGCCAGGAAGTACGTAGAAGATGTAGAGTTTTATGCAGAAGATTCGGGGCGTGCAGATTTAGAGTTTCTGGCAAGGCTAACTGATGAAGTGATTAAAGCAGGTGCAACAGTAGTAAATTTACCTGACACCACCGGATATGTATTGCCACACGAAATGTTTGAGCGTATTTCATACATCATGAATAACGTGCCGAATATTGATAAGGCCATCATCTCAATGCATAACCATAACGATTTAGGCTTAGCTACGGCTAATACTATTGCGGGTATTCAGGCCGGCGCAAGACAAGTGGAGGTAACTATCAACGGAATTGGTGAGCGTGCCGGAAACACTTCATTAGAAGAGGTGGCGATGATTCTGAAAGTGCATAAATCTTTGGGTCTACATACCAATATCGAAAGTACAATGCTTTCTCCTTTGAGTAATTTAGTTTCTCAAACCATGAGAATGCCTGTACAAGCAAACAAAGCTATTGTAGGGCGTAATGCTTTTGCCCATTCATCGGGTATTCATCAGGATGGTTTCTTAAAGCATACTGAAAACTATGAGATTATCAATCCGCAGGAGGTGGGGGTTGATAAATCTTCTATCGTATTGACAGCCAGAAGTGGCCGTCATGCCTTAAAACATCGCCTTGAAATTTTAGGGTTTAAATTAGAAAAGCCTGAAATCGATGATGCATACAGCCGTTTCTTAGAGTTAGCTGATAGAATCAAAGAAGTAAATGATAAAGATCTGGTAATATTAATGAAGGAAACAGTTTCTGTATAAAAATAGTACGACAAAATCTTGAAAGGTGTTGATGAATTTATCATCAATGCCTTTTTTTATTTACTTTGCATAGATAAATCTTAAAACCAAACCAACTTCATCGAAACCAATGCCTGACCGTCGACACTTTCTTAATACCACTTTACTGGCTGGCTTTGGCTTGGCCAACATGAATTTTGCATTTCCGGATACAAAAGCTAAAGTTCTGAAACCATCTGCTTTGAAACAAGGCGATACTATTGGGCTGGTTTGCCCGGCCTATTCGGCTTTTATCAGGGAAGAAGTACAGATTGCCGTTGAGAGTCTGGAAATATTAGGATTTAAGGTCAAAAAAGGAGAGCATATGTTTGACCGTTACGGATACCTGGCAGGTACAGATGCAGATAGAGCGGCTGACATCAACAAAATGTTTGCTGATAAGAGCATTAACGGCATTATGGCGATGCACGGGGGCTGGGGTTGTGCAAGAATATTACCACTCTTAGATTATAAAACTATTGGGCAGAATCCGAAGGTTTTTATCGGGTATAGCGATATTACAGCCTTGTTATTAGGCATTTATGCCAAGACAGGTCTTGTTACCTTTCATGGGCCGGTAGGTTCTTCTTCATGGAATAATTTTTCGGTAGATAATTTTAAAAATATGCTCATAGAAGGCAATGCCGTGCAAATGAGTAATCCGGTTAAGAAAGGAGACAATCTGGTGCAAACTGATGATAGAATTTATACTATTAATGCTGGGAAAGCCACAGGTAAGCTTATTGGAGGTAATCTTACGGTATTGAGCCATATATTAGGCTCTCCTTATACTCCAGACTTCAAAGGTAGTATTTTGTTTCTGGAAGATGTGGGGGAAGATATTTATCGTATGGATCGTATGATTACCCAATTAAAACTGGCAGGTATATTAACTCAGATTTCGGGTTTCGTGTTTGGCAAATGTACTGATTGTCCGCCATCAAAAGGCGGTTATGGCTCTCTGACAATGGAAGATATTTTTGAAGACCATATCAAGCCTTTAAAAATCCCGGCTTTCTCAGGGGCAATGATCGGGCATATTAAGGATAAATTCACGATCCCTGTCGGCTTAGAAGCAACTATTGATGCTGAAAAAGGAAGTATTGCATTGAATGAGGCAGCAGTTAATAAATAACTTAAGGGAAATTAACGCTACCTAATAGCAACTTTAAATTTTGCCACAATGTACACGGTTAAAAATATAAAGTAACACAATACATGCTTTATGAATTGTATAATATAGAGACTCCTTGTATATTGTGGCATTCACTCCCGGTTTAATTGGAAGGAGGAGGCGTTTTTCTCTTAAGCACAAGGCTATCAGCAGGATAATTGGCTTTTAATGTATCCATTTGTGCTTTAGCCCAATCAATTATGGCTTTTCTATCTTCATCACTCAGATTGGCTTCTTTATGCATGCCCAGAAAAGTATAAGAAGCTAAAGGCATCTCTTTTTCATCAATCATTTCGATGGTTTCTTCAAACTTGTGGTTTTGAACTGCAATAGGACGTGAAGCAAAGGTGGAAAAATTAAGCTCTTTTTTACCTTCTTCTACGTGGTCATTCATCCACCATGCCACAGGCTGTATCTGCGAATACCACGGATATGTGGTTTTGTTGCTATGGCAATCATTACAGGCTACCTCCAATAAATGATTTACCTTAGTCGGAATCACATATTTGGTAGAAATATCATACGTTTTATCATTTGATTCATTTTTTTCAGGGCGAATAAACTGGATTGCTATAAGCACAATGCCGAGTCCTAAGAGGATTTTCTTTGTCATTTTATTAATAGATTAGTTTGACAGTAAAATAGCAGCGAATATTTCTTTTAAATATAGGATTTTAAATGATAGCTTGGCAAAAAAATGCAGTTTAATTATTTACGGCGCGAACAGAAAGGGACGGTCAGTTCGCGCCATAAGTGTAATAGTACTTATTTTATTCTTCTTCTCCGGCAAATCTTCCTCCGCCAATAATGTGACCAAAGAAAAGAGTATTCAGAAATAATTTATTGGTTCCATACCAGAAAGCTCTGAAATTCGGGTTTTCAGACATTAATATCACTCTGCCGGTTCCTAAATTCTGGGTGATAACGGCAGGGGAGTTTTTAATCAAGGCCTCGTTTTTCGGGTGTACGTATCCGGCTATCAGCGGATTATTGGTAAAAATCAGAGGTGTATTATATGGATTCTTGGTGTCTTCAAAGAAAATATTGTTATCCTTAAACAATGCCAGTTTATCTTGTGAATAGCCAAAACAAATCGGGTGGGTAGGGTCTATTTTCGCTTCAAATATAGTACCTGCGGTTTCCATTGCTCCGCTATATTTTTCTTGCAGGGCATAGGGTCTTTTCTCTGCACTATCATTGTTTGGTTTGGCTTTTACGGTTACCGCAACTATTTTCTTTGTTGCTGTCCATTCTGCGCCCTCTGTCATGGCTACCAACACCCCACCGCCTTGTACAAAGCGTTTGATTTTTTCGTCCGATAGGTTATTATAATTCCCGCCTGAAAGTACAATGTGTGTATATTTATCCAGATTGACACGGTTTACCGTTTCAATATCCGAAAACGTAAGAGGTATATTGATTCTCTGGTCGAGCAAGTGCCATATTTCTCCGGCATCATTGGCATTTACTCCAGGACCTGCCAACATCAATACTTTTGGTTGTTTCAACCTACGGAATTTCTCACTGCCCAGGTCGATTCCGGCAGGAGTTAAGCCTGTTGTGGTAGCATAGAAATCAACGCCATCTCTTTCGGCAAGGATTTTTAGAAGTTCACCCGGGTCGTTGCCATTACATACAATTTGTATAGTACCATAATCAAACTTCTGCTCTTTACCTTCAATAAAGGCTGTCAGCGGCTCAACGGCTACTTTCAGGGTATAGCCCTTTTTGAGTAATTCATAGGCTGTTCTTGGCGCATAATAGCTATTCCATTCAAAGAGATAAGCATAGTTGCTGTTACCAACCACTTTTCCTTTAGGGAACGTATTTACGCTTACTTTCTCGCCTAAAGAAATGGCTCCTTTTGCCTCTGCCGTGGGCATATTCATACAATATTGGAGTGACCAGGCCGAAATATCATAAAAAAGGCTATCTTCAAATTTAGTCCGCTTTTCAAACATTGATTTGATGAGCCTGTGTTGCGGCTGATTCGTTGGTACAGCATAAGCCGTATTTTTGTCAAATGCCAGGCCGTCGATAGTTTCATCTTTCTCCAGTTTATATACCTCAATCTGGTTTCTTTTTAGCATATTCACCATTTCCCAGGTTTTGGCCCCATCTTTACTTCCACCAAAAACATAGGCTTTCACAGCATCAGTAGTCTTTTCTTTGTAGAAATTACGCATGTATTCCAATAACTCCACACGCATTTCTCTTGCGGCTTTCAGGGTAGACATCGTAGCAGATACCTGATTACGGATTGTGAACGGAAAACTTAATAAACCATTCTGTGTTTCCTGTAAATGACCGCGTGAAGATGCCTGCTCGAACAGAATCCCGATAGACCCGTTCACATCAGGCAGAGTAGATCCTTTGCCGTAATAGAAATCATCATAATTTTCCTGCGTGTAGTACGCCGAATTAATTTTGTCTAAGCCTGCTGCATGATATTTGCCTATTTTGGCAGTCAGTTCGATATTAGTTTTAGGCGTGAGAGGGTGCGTTCGGGCAGGGATACCGGGTTGGAAGAAAAAGCTGGAAGCACTACCCATTTCGTGATGGTCGGTCAGGATATTTGGTCTCCATTCATAAAATTTTACCAGACGGCCCTTACTTTCAGGCATTTGCTGATAAAGCCAGTCACGGTTCAGATCAAACCAGTAATGATTAGTACGGCCACCCGGCCAAGTTTCGCTGAACTCCCGGCTATTAATATCACTTACAAGGGTTGTGCTGCGATTAATATTTACCCAGGTGGCAAATCTGTTACCTCCATCAGCATTAATACAAGGGTCAATTAAGATAATGGCTTCATTCAATAAAGAATCAATACCAGCTCCCTGAGCCGCTGCAAGGTAATATGCCGACATAAGGTTAGAATTGGTGCCACTCGGTTCATTGCCATGCACTGAATATCCCATCCAGACCACAAGGGGCATTTTCTTTATATCTAAACTACCCGATTGCGATGGATTTACCAGTTTCTGATGCTCGGTCTTTATCTGCTCAATCTGAGAATGATTTTTAGGTGAAGTTACAGTCAGGAGTAAAAGCTCACGATTCTCGAAGGTCTTTCCGTATACCTCTACTTTAAATCTGTCAGATAAACGGGCTAATTCTCTCATGTAGGCATACTGTTCGTAGGGGGTTACGTGTTGCTCGCCTACCTGATAGCCTAAAAAATGTTTTGGCGTTGGGATTTTCGGGTCATAACTTACATTCTGAGGTAAATAATAGCTATCGGCTACCTGTCCGAAGGAATACGAGTTTGCAATGATGAAGAGTAAGAGTAGTAATTTTTTCATGTATTAAGGCGTAGTTTGTTTAGCAATTAAGAGTATTCTGCCTAAAAATACAAAAAGCCTCTGACACAGAGGCTTTTTGTATAGACAAAGAATCTACAAACCTTAAAAATTTGGTTTATAAGGGCTAAAAAACACCTTTAAACAATGTTTTAAGGTTACTATGTTCGAAAAATCAATTCGACGCTCTTAATTTGGCTTCAATGGTTTGCTGCGTGTGCGGCACCGCTCTTAAGCGCTCTTTTGGTATCAGTTTGCCGGTATCCTTACAAATACCATAGGTACCATTTTTAATCCGGATTAATGCAGCTTCCAGTTGTTGGGCAAACTTCTGCAAACGCCCTGCCGATTGACTTAATTGTTCTTTTTCACTAACATCAGCACCATCTTCCAATAATTTAGTGCTACTTGAGGTGTAATCAGTACCATTGTCATTTTTACGACTTAGCGTTTCCTTAATAAAGTTCAACTCATTTCTGGTTGCCTCTAATTTGTTGGTAATGATTACCTCAAACTCCCTTAATTCTTCTTCTGAATATCGGGTTTTTTCTTCAACTACGGCCATAATCGTAATGCAGTAAATTGTTAAGATTGGGATCATGTTTAAAAAAACACCGCAAATATAGTTTTTTTAGCGTGCTTAAACAACCGCTCAATTAAAATATTAGAGAAGCCTTAAAAAAATTTATTTAAAGGTAACTTCTCAAAAACAATAAATTATTTGGCTAAGTATGAAATTGCCAGTTCAGGATTATGTATATTAGAAAAAATTAAGATAAAGTTAAGTTTTTGTAAAATTTCACAATTTTAAGAAATACTTTCTTTTTTCTAAGTTTGCACCCTAAAAACAATCATCAACAATAGAAAATTCTGTTTATGAATTACATAGAACCGGCTCCGATTAAGGATACAGAAAATCCTCTGGAGTCAATGATGTCAAGATTTGATGCCGCAGTAAAGATTTTAGGAATCAGCGAAGAAATGTACTATATCCTGAAAGTTCCTGCCCGCCAGGTAACTGTCGGCTTGCCCGTTACAATGGATAACGGACAGATTAAAGTATTTGAAGGATACAGGGTGATTCACTCAACTATTTTAGGGCCTAGTAAAGGAGGTATACGTTTTGACCCTGCCGTAAATATTGATGAAGTGCGTGCGCTGGCAGCCTGGATGACCTGGAAATGTGCCGTAGTAGATATACCATACGGTGGTGCAAAGGGTGGAATTGCCTGTAACCCCCGTGAAATGTCTTCAGGCGAAGTAGAGCGTTTAATGCGTGCTTATACCTTATCAATGCTGGATATTTTTGGGCCTGATAAGGATATTCCCGCTCCTGATATGGGTACTGGCCCCCGTGAAATGGCGTGGCTGATGGATGAATATTCAAAAGCAAAGGGCATGACCGTAAATGCTGTTGTAACAGGTAAGCCCCTAGTATTAGGCGGTTCATTAGGCCGTACAGAGGCAACGGGACGAGGAGTAATGGTATCAGCACTTTCGGGTATGGAAAAATTGCGTTTAAACCCTTATAGGACAACTGCGGCTGTACAAGGCTTTGGTAATGTGGGGTCTTATGCTGCACAATTATTACAGGAAAAGGGTGTAACGATTTGCGGAATCAGCGATATTTCGGGTGCCTACTACAATCCGAAAGGAATTGACATTGAAAAAGCCATTGCTTACCGGAATGCCAATAAAGGAAGTCTGGAGGGTTTTAAAGAAGCTGAACTGATAAGCAACGAAGAGTTACTGGCGCTGAATGTTGATGTATTGGTTCCGGCTGCCAAAGAAGATGTGATTACGCATGAAAATGCTGCTAATATACAGGCAAAACTAATTGTGGAGGGTGCCAATGGCCCGACCTCTGCCAGTGCTGATGATATTATCAATGAAAAAGGAATCATGGTAGTGCCTGATATTCTGGCTAATGCAGGTGGTGTAACAGTTTCATATTTTGAATGGGTACAAAACCGTATCGGGTATAAATGGGCACTAGACAGAATCAACCGCCGTTGTGACCGTATGATGAAAGATGCTTTCGACAAAGTGTTTGAAACCTCACAAAAGCATAAAGTTTCTATGCGTCTGGCAGCCTATATTGTAGCTATCGATAAAGTAGCCAGTACCTACAAGTTCCGTGGTGGTTATGGTTGATAAAAACTGAAATAAGGATTAATAGCAATATTTCAAACCCATTTGTCGAACAAAAAAACAAATGGGTTTTTGCTTATATAGTATCAGAATTTTTACATATTCTTAATAAACAGTGCGTCAACTAAAGTAAATTAAGTATTTTTACAGAAATTTTAAAAAAATTAAATAGATATGGCAAGTAACAGAACTTTCACAATGATTAAACCTCATGCGGTGGCTGATAATCATATTGGTGGAATAATAGCTATGATTGAGGCTGCCGGCTTTAGAATTGTAGCAATGAAAAAAACACAACTTACTCCGGCTTTAGCAGGTAAGTTCTACGAAGTACATAAGGAAAGAGGATTTTATGGTGAACTATGTGAAATGATGTCTTCAGGACCAATCGTACCTATGATTTTAGAAAAAGAGAATGCAGTAACTGATTTCCGTACTTTAATCGGAGCGACAAATCCTGCTAATGCAGAAGAGGGTACTATCCGTAAAATATATGCAAAATCGGTAGGAGAAAATGCCATTCACGGGTCAGATTCAGATGAAAATGCCTCTATTGAAGGCTCGTTTTTCTTTGGTGTAACAGAACAATATTAATAGTTTTTGATAAAAAATGGGCCCTGCCGGAACTTCTGCAGGGCCCATTTTTATTCTTTATCTTTCAAAGACGGCCAGTTATTGTTGGCTTTTTTGATTCTATCTTCTTTATTATCACTCCACTTTTCTTTTACTTTCGTATTGTAATTCAGGTAGAGCTTATTGTCTACAATAGTCCAGGCATCGGGTTGGGTAGAGGCTTTGTGCCCTTCTGACATCCCAAAAGCACAGTAGCCACCGAATTGCGGTGCATATTTTTCAGGGCTTGCCTTAAACTTATTAAGGTTTTCTTCATTAGAAAAATACCAGATAGCCTTATTCCATTGGTAAGAAAAATCCGCTTTTCCTTTTACAGGCATACCTTCTGTAAAATAAGCCACGGCATCATAGCCTCTTATAGCTCCGTCTGAAGTACTAAATACTTCTGCCTTCTGGGCAAATAATTGCAATGATATAATAAACATTGCAAATGAAACTAATAATTTCTTTGTTATAAATTTTATTGCTTTTATTTGACAAAGATGCCAGATACAGGAAAACTATTTTGTCGGCTGGCTTACACTTCAGAACGAAAGTTCTTCTGAAAATGATTTGAACGTTATTGGGTTGGAAGAAGCACGCACCACCTAGCCATCAATTCCCTCGTAAAAAATACCAGCCTTCTGGCGGATTTCATCTAAGAGACTCATCAGTTTCACGCTCATCGAAAGAGGCATTTTTACACTCTCCCTTTTATTATTTCTCAGGCAGTTGTTTACTTCCTCAATCTCAAAATTATAACCTCTTGTTTCTCTTTCAAAAGTATAAGTTACAGGTTCTTTATCTGTTTCATAAAGTGTCAGGCTTTTGCTTTCGTGAAAGCGCTCGGGGAGGTGTATATAACCCTTTTCACCATATATCAATGCTTCAGTACGGGTACGGGAGGCAAAAGTCGCATTCATTAAGGCTGTTGCCTGCGGATATTTAAAAACAAAACTGGTTGTTTCATCAACACCTGTTTGTCCGAAGGTGCTCATGGCGTGAATATCAGTAGGATAACCCAATAACAAAAGACTTAAATAAGCAGGATAAATCCCGATGTCAAGCAAGGCTCCTCCACCTAAAACAGGATTTAACGTTCTTCTTTCAGGTGTATAAGGTGCAACAAAGCCAAAATCTGCATGAATGGTCTTTATTTTTCCTATTTTATCTTCTGCAATGAGTTCCTGCGTTTTCTGAATCACCGGAAGAAACCTTGTCCACATGGCTTCCATCAGGAAAGTATCGTTTTCACGAGCCGATTCTACCATCTGCTGTACTTGTTTCGTATTCATTGCAAATGGCTTTTCACAAAGCACAGGCGTTTTATTATTCAGGCAAAGAATAGTATTTTCGGCATGTGAGCTATGTGGTGTAGCAATATAAACTACATCTAAGCCAGGCGTTTTAAAAATGGCCTCATACGAACTATAATAATGGGGCACTTGAAACTTCTGCGCAAATTCCTGCGCACGCTCTATGGAAGTAGAAGCAACTGCATGCAATTGTGTATGAGGTACTTTCATTAGGTCTGTCGCAAACTTTTCTGCAATTTTACCAAGTCCGATTATACCCCATTTGATTGTTCTGGCCATTTTTATATGAATATATCATCAGATAACGATGTAGCTATCTGATTGATGCATGAAACGTTCTTAATTATTGATTGAATGCTTAAATGTAGATATAAAACACTTTACAGGACAATAAGTTTTTTAACGATTCTATTCTCCCCGGTTTCCCAGACCAGAAAGTATACGCCAGCTGCCAGATTTTGCTTGACTGAAATCCGGCTTTGTGAAGCGTCTAAGCGCTCTACTTCAATAGGGAATATTGTGCCTGCTATATCAAAAAGGCACGGATTTTCCAATAAGTTATGGGCTGATTTGACATAGAACGACGTATTTGTAACAGGATTAGGGAAAACACTTATTGTATTTACTGTTTCTGTTTCGGCGGATAATAAAGAAACCGTGGCAGAAACTGTCTTATATATGTACTCTTTGTTGGTATCATCATAGAATTTTAACCTGTAATAATTTTTACCAAAAACAGGCTTTGTATCTGTTATCGAATAAGATTTAGCCGCAGTTGTAGTTCCGGTGGCGTT
>CALRLN020000016.1:0-28260 GCA_943368675.1 Chitinophaga pinensis
GCGTTGCCAGTTGTAAAATATAATACAGACAGCCGCCATCGGAATCAGTATATACAGGGTGCTATGGTTACTGATATTGGTTTCATTGTATTCTACTGACATGATTTTCCAGTAGTGTGTCCAGTATCTGCCACCATCATTTTCTACCAGATATAAAGCTTTTTGAAATAGCCGCACCAGCATTAAGGTGCAGTACGTAAATACTATCAGAATGATATATTTGGACCAGTTTTTAATGAGAAACCGCTCAATGAATAAAATAAAAATTATAAGACTCACAAAACAGGAAAACCCTGTGGTAAGATTAGCTAAAAAAACAGCTTTATTTTGTTCGGCTTCTAATGAAGTAGGATTCAGCAACTCCAACGAAAAATACAGGATGCTGTTCAGACCATATATAAGAAAAAGAGCAAATAAAAAGGTATAAAACACAAATTGCGGATTAAGCCGATTGATAGCATTTTTAAAGCCTGTTCTGAAACGATTATGCTGCTCCCCCCGATGGTGATGCGGTCTTGTGGTTTCAGCAATGGGAGTGGCTATGTCATTTGGAGACACTCTCGAACTAATATCGGGGGCTTTCTCCACATTTAATCTTTCGGCCCAGCTATACTGTTTTTTTTTAATCTCGTCTTCTACGTCCGGGTAAAATTCTGCCTTGGGGGCATAGATTCTGACATTGCCCCCAAAAGCTTTTAGTTTCACACTTGCACCACCACCATTAATACTACCCGAAATAAACCCCGCCCTGTTAATACCTTGAAAATTGGGTAAATGAGGTGAACTTACTCTTGAGCCATCGGCTTCTATCTGTAAGCCCTGATTCAAAGGGAGTTGTGCTTTGATATTCCCCCCGCTTGTTTCAAGCCATACGTATTCGTTAATGGCCACAGCCTGAATGTTAATATTTCCGCCTTTAGTGGTAGCGCCTATATTTCCCCGCATATTTTCCAGACGGATATTACCACCAAAAGTAAACGTTTTAAATTCGCCGGAAATATTTCTGGCTTTGATATTGCCCCCACTGGTTTTAGTATAGAGTTTTCCGCTAAAGTTCTCCAGTCTGAAATTTCCACCACTGGTACTACTGTTTATTTCTCCTTTTGAATGCTGGATAAGGATATTCCCTCCGGCAGTAGAAAAATCAGCCTTTATATCACAATTGGCTATTTTTATATTACCTGCAGCGGCTTTCCCCTGAATCTCCCCGATTGTATTGGCGATTTTTACATCTCCTACGGATGTGCGAAGTGTCTGTTTACCGTTGATATTATTCAAATAAATATCTCCAACCGTGGTGGTCATCAGGGCATTAATGTTTTTCGGAAGAAAAATCCTGAAAGAAACCTGAAAAAAGCTCAGCCAGTCCCACTTCCAGAAACCATTGTTGCGAACCGCAATTCTCAGATAATCATTTTGTTGTGTTATATTCACAAAATCATAACCCATATCCAGAGAAGTTACCGGCTCTTTTCTGAAAAAATTAATGAACAATCGTTTTGAGGCATATATCTCAATTCTTATCTGGTCTTCATCATTGCCTAAAAGCTCTATATTTCCGGTAATGGTTTCTACTTGCAGGTTTTTGACGCCTTCAGCAGAGATGGTCCGTATTTCTGATGGTAAATAATTCATTGCTTAATTAATTTATTTCGTTCTACAATCCACATCACAAATAGGGTCTCAAAAACCAGGGTAAACGGAATAATAGAAATGTTCTTAAAAAATAATAACACCGGCCATTTAGACGCTGTTGGGCTAAGCAACAAATTTGATTTCAGCCATTCTAAAAATGGGGTGTATTCAAATAAAGAAAACAATGTTATGTTGACAATAACTGCTATTAGGATATAGATAATAAAATTTACAATAATAGCAGGGATATTATTAGAGAAATTGTCTTTTACATTCGTCCATACTACATGCCATTTGGTACGTTTCAGGCGAAATATATTGGTAAAATTTCTGAAACCCACCAGTACATAACCTTGCCCAATAATAACCAGGATTATTAAAAGCCGGGCTCCGTTAACTACAACTTCTAAAATACTATGGATAGAAGAAGATACCTGACCCATGCCTCCTTCCTGAAAGAACCTGCCTAGACCTGCCGCCAATCCTAAACTAAGTATCAGGAGAAAATTCCTTTTAATAGAGGTATCTGTTTTCTGAATGAGGCCTGCATAACCTAGCAACGGATAAGTCTCTTTCATGACACTTGTCTGTTAATTAGCCTGTGATAATAGCCAGTTGGCTGCTCTTTCACCCCAGTTAGGCGCAATGCTTGAAGCAGGCTTGAATTTGGCAAATTTGCTAAGTGCATCTTCAAATAGTGGGGCCGATTTCTTTTTACCACCACCATACGCCTCCGGAGTAAAAAATATGCCCTGAGCCTCTAGTAGTTTGGCTCTTGGATTTTCAGGATTCAGCTTATAGGCATTCTGTAAACCCATGCTTACGGCACTACCGTATTTTTGCCAACGGTCTTGTGGAGCTACGGCCATTCTTGCGCCTGCCAGATATGCCTTCATTACTTCAATCTCATCATTGTTAGGTTGCAGTTTTTCAGCTACAGCCAGAAACTTATCGGCTTTGTCCAGAAGCATATCTTTTTTATCGGCATCGGTTTCTGCAAAGGTCAGGTTGGTTAGTCCGTATGCTACCCAATAGCTTGGTAGCCATTCTTTCGGTTCGGCAGCTGCAATGCGTTCTAACTGGCTCACGCCTTGTTTAGTATTTTCTATATTTTCAACTTCATTCAACAAGTTAATGGCATTTTCCATTGCAGCCACATACTCGGTCTTTTGTGCAAAAGTTTTGACGAAAATTAAAGATAAAAAGCTGATAGTTAAAATAATCCGTTTCATTTCTGATAGAAGTTTAAATGATTAATGATGTCTGATGTCTGGTTGACGATTCAAAATTATGACATACCACTAGTGCCGGACAGGTGTTTCTGACAAAGACAGGATTTGAGGGCGTAAAATGGGCTTTTATAGGTGTAAATACTTTGCTATTTTTGAGAAATATTACTTACCCCTGGAAAGATGAATCGAATAGACCGCCTGATGGCTATTGTAACTACGCTGCAATCCAGAAAATTTGTGAGTGCCGAGAGTATTTCAGAGAGGTTTGAAATCAGTATCCGTACAGTTTATCGGGACATCAAGGCATTAGGAGAACTGGGTATTCCTGTCAGTTTTGAGCCTCAGAAAGGTTACTTCGTTGTGCCGGGGTATTTTCTGCCTCCGGTAGCATTCAGCATTGAAGAAGCCAATGCGCTCCTGCTTATGGAAACAGTAACGATGGGCTTTGCTGACAAATCTATCAGAAAACATTATTCTTCGGCCCTAAACAAAGTCAAATCAGTATTGCGTACCAGTCAGAAAGAAAAGGTAGATTTACTGACCGATAATATTAAATTGCAGGTACCCCGAAGACTAAATAATGATTTTGAGTATTTAAGTACCATTCAGAATGCCATTATCTCAAAACATATTCTTGATATAGAATACATCAATAATAAAGAAGAAATCAGCAAACGGCAGGTAGAAGCCATAGGTCTGGTTTTTTATGCCTTTAGCTGGCACATGATAGCATGGTGTGATATGCGCAAAGAATATCGTGATTTCAAGGTCTCGCGTATTCGTTCAATTAATGACACAAGCCTGCCTTTCAGAAAACAAAACCACATCAAACTCAGCGATTATCAGCTCCCGGTGGAGTATTGAACTGTGTTTCCCATCTATCAGAATTTAATTTGAAATTTTCTGAAAAATTTTTGAAAATTTCAAAAACAGACTGCCATAGGGTTGTCAGTGGCGTGTATTTACTTTGTATGGTAAACTAAAACACGACATAATAATGACCATCATTCAGCAATTTTCAAGACAATTGGAGCAGGAGGCTCAAACCACACGCAAAATGTTAGCGATTGTTCCAAATGACAAGTATGACTGGAAACCGCACGAAAAAAGCATGACCATCAAACGCTTGGCCACACATATAGCTGAGTTGCCTTCGTGGATAAAAATGACCCTCACAACCGATGAGTTAGATTTCGCCGCTAATCCTTATCAGGTTGAAAATGTGAATACTACCGGCGAGCTATTAGATTATTTTGAAAGAAACCTGGAAGAGGGCCGGGCCTATCTGAAAGAAGAATATGCCGACAAACTTCAGGAAGACTGGACACTACGTAGCGGTGATAGTATCTATAGTGTTGAGCCAAAAATTGATGTATTGCGTATGTCGTTCAGCCAGATTATTCACCACAGAGCACAATTAGGCGTTTATCTGCGCTTATTAGATATTCCGATTCCGGGTAGCTATGGCCCAAGTGCCGATGAAAGTTTTTAATTTCAATCGATAAAGGAGGCGAAACCGCCTCCTTTTAACAAAATTATGGAAAAACTAGATTTAGGTAAGCAATACAAGGCGTATTACACTGCCACTACTAAGCCTGCTCTGGTGCAGATAGAAGCTGCAAAATTCTTGTCTATTGTGGGTAAAGGAGATCCATCCGGGCCTGAATATACATCTACTTTGCAGGCACTCTATGCTACGGCCTATGGCGTTAAGTTCAGGTATAAAGCACAAAAGCAGGATTTCGTAGTAGCAAAACTGGAAGGCCAATGGTGGTATAATGAGGCACAGTACAAAGGGGTAGCAATGGACAATGCGCCAACACTAATACCCAGAAGCGAATGGTATTACAGAATGCTGATCCGTCTTCCGGAATATGTGACACCAGAAGTTGTACAAAATATAAGCAATGAAGTAGCGACAAAAAAACAGATTGCTTTGGCAAAGCAGGTACACTTGTACGAAATGCAGGAAGGTAAATGTGTACAGATGCTGCATATCGGACCTTTTGACAAGGAGTCCGAAACCCTGCAACAAATTATGGCATTTTCAAAGTCAAATAAACTGGAAAGAAATGGCTTGCACCATGAAATTTACCTTTCAGATTTTAATAAAACAGCCCCTGAAAAGCTAAGAACCATATTAAGAGAACCCGTTAAATGAGAACATAAAAACTAAATTATAAGTAATGATGGCAAAGGAATTGAAAAAAACAATCTCAATAAAAGCATCAAAAGCAGAAGTCTGGGATGCGTTAGTTAACCCTGAAAAAATCAAGAAATACCTTTTTGGTACAGAAACCAAAACAGATTGGAAAGTAGGCAGTCCTATTGTTTTTTCAGGGGTATGGAACGATAAACCCTATGAAGATAAGGGGACAATACTGGCACTCGAACCGGAGAAATCTTTGACCTATAATTACTGGAGCAATATGAGCGGCACTGAAGATGCCTCTGAAAACTATGCCAATATAGGCTATCTGGTTGAAGAACAGGGTGATGAAACGCTATTAACTATTACTCAGGATGGATTTAAAGACGACGCAGCTTTAGAACGCTCGGAAGGTGATTGGGGCTATGTAATGGATGAAATAAAAAAAGTGGTCGAAGGGGCGTAAAAATCAGAGGGGAAGCCATTTCCCCTCTGATACTATTTACATCCACGACAATCACTCTGCTTTCAAAACAAAGCTTTCCTTTAAACCTTTTATCTGCAAATAAGCCATCAGACCTACCCACAAGGCTACTGCCAGCGTAATAGCATAACCAATAAAAGTAATCCCGAATAGTTGTCCTACTACTACAATCAGACTATCAATTACCCACATAATATCCAGAGCGATAATCCATCGGACTAACGTTTTATTTACAGGTTTCTGGCGTGAAGCATAATAAACCAGTAAGGCAAAAGCTACCAGAAAAACACCTGTAGCCATGAAAGGCATGGTTTGCACTACTCCGAAAAGCTGAGCTGTGAAAGATGGAAACTCTATTAATAACAGACCAGTAGCACCTGAGCTTAGGGCATTGATGAGCAATACATTTTTTAAAGTTGTCATATTATATCAATTGTTTAATGATGAAACAAAAGTAGATTTGCCTCATCAAAATAGATTGATAATTCACGACAAAATGAAAATATTAGCGCTGCATCTGCACTCTGTTTTAGAGTATGCCAATATGAGAGGAATCTCCCGGCAGAAACTTATCGGTTTAATGGAAAACCCTCCAGTCGATTTTCTGAACGAAACAGAAACGGTACCTGAAGAGGATTTTTACTCGGTTATTGATAAACTTAACAGACAATTACAGGAAGAACACTTAGGCATTCGCCTTGGTAATTTTCTGAACTTAGGAGCTTTAGGACTTATCTACCGAATATCTTTGCAAGCTACTACTATTGAAGAAGCACTTTATTATTTGCAGATGTATCTGAACGCAACCTTCCCGATTGTAAGTATTGAAACGATAGTAGAGGCAGATTCAGTTATAATTTCATTACATATTGATAATGGGAGAATAAAAGCCAATCGCATTATTTTAGAGAATATACTGACTATTATTGCGAGAGAACTTAGCCTTATGACTACCACAGAAGTACGCGTAACTAAAACATCTCCTTCCTTTTCTGACGATTATCCCAACGACTGGCAGAAATCAGAAAAATATTCAGTCATCTTTACTCCTGCTATTTTAAAGGCAATCCTGCAAGATAGAAGCAGACAGCAATTAGATGTGTTGATACCTGAGTATCTGAAGCTGATTGAAGGCCTGAAAGCAGAAGAGAGTTTTGCCAATAAAGTAAAAATAGCATCGCTACACTTAGCAAAGCCTGAGTTACCAGACCTTGCCAGTGTAGCAGATGCATTTCACCTTACACCTCGCACTTTTCAGCGCCGATTACTTAAAGAGAACATAACTTTCCGACAAATTACTGATGATCTGCGCAAACAGATCTCTGAACTGCTGATTCGACATGACCGGTATTCAATCACCGATATATCTTATGTATTAGGCTATTCCGAACCGGCAGCTTTTATACATTCATTTAAAAAGTGGTTTGGTGATGCCCCCGACCGCATGCGTCAAAAAGCTTTTTCATAAGCCTGCAGGGGATTGTTATTATTCAACACTATAATATTTATGGGCATTGAAGGCAATAGGTAGCCCGATCATCAACATCAGTACTACCATGCCAACAATAGCCTGGGTTATATTAAACGGGCCTTGTTTAATATTTGATAGAGGTACTACTATCCTGTTCATAATTACCCATACAAATGCACCATACAACAGGCCCGAAACTATCCGGTTAATAGCCAGAAAACCGATTTTGGGATAAATCCAGAAATAGAAAAAAGTAAAAGCATAGGCTATGAGGTAATGAAAAAGCAGGCCCCATAGAATCATGACATTGCCTCCACTAAAAGCGTCTTTACCAAATATCCCACTGGCGATATAATGAAATATCTTGGCAGGGAATTTCCGGTTCATAATTGTTGAGGATATAATAGCTCCGGTCAGGTCAAGCGAGCCTGCAATAAATCCGGTTAATAAAACAACTTTATAATAGGGTTTCATAAACAGAGATTAAAATGTGTTTAGTTTTTTGTAGGTTGATAAGTAGGACAAAAAACTAAATTTTTAATCGTATTTTTACAATCAAAAACCGTTCAATTTGGGTCAAAATACATTCAGAATGAATTCGATAGAAGATAAAGAACTGGTGCAACGCTGTTTGTCTGAATTAAAAAAGCAAATGGGCTACGCTGAGCATATCAGATTGTCGCAGCGTGATATGGAGCATCTGATTGAGGCTATTGAAGCCAGAACAAAAATTCTTATCAGCCTTTCAACCCTTAAACGTATTCTGAATGGGCAATTCGACCGGTTGCCACAAACATCTACGCTCAATGCCCTCACCATCTTTATTGGTTACACAGGCTGGCACGATTTCAAGACACAGAAACTTCTGGAGAATCCGGCTTCTGCTTATGAACCTGCATTACAAGCACCCCCTAAGCAAACAAAGGTGCGTTCTAAAGCATGGATAGCTATAGGGCTGGGTATATTAATTGTGGCAATAGCTTTTTTATTGAAAACGCCTTTGTTAGGCTCTCGGAATGCAGCAGATGATATTCAGTTTTCAGCGCGACAAACAAGTGCATATAACATTCCGAATAGCGTAGTATTTAACTATAATATAGATAATGTAGAAGCAGATAGTTTTCATTTTCAGCAATCATGGAATGAGAGAACCAAAATTGGTATTGCAAAAAACAGCCATACGCTGACAGACATTTATTATGAGCCGGGTTATCATAAGGCCAAACTCATAGCAAACGGCAAGGTTCTGAAAGAGGTAGATGTGAATATTACAGCTAAAGACTGGTTTTGCTACAGTAAGGCTGATTTCACTGAACTCAAACCTAAGTATTTCAGCAAGGGTAATGCTATACATGATGGTGTACTGGGCGTGACTGATGAAGCCATTGAAGAAAACGGTATTGATTTCGGAAAAGACCAGATTTATTTCTATACTTATTGTCCCAAACTGATGGATATAAGTGGAGATAACTTTAGTTATAAAGTACGTTTCCGTCTGCGCAAAATCAAAAGTACACATTGCCCCTGGCTCATGACCGAAGTCTTTTGCAAGAACTCTTTCATGTATTTTACCAATACCATTCCGGGGTGTATTGGTGAGATTAACGGCAAAATAAGTGAGCACGAGTTGAGAGGTAAAACCACAGACTTATCAGCCTTTGGCTGTGATCTCATGCAATGGCAGGATTTAGAAATACGGGTTGTTAATAAAAACGTATCAGTCTATTTAGCAGATAAGAAGATTTTTGAAAAACCTTATGAACAATCTCTCGGCCCGATTGCAGGCATGGGCTTTACTTCTAATGGTATTTGTGAAGTAGATAAAGTCAGGCTGGAGGATTTGAAGGGGAAGGTGATTTATGGGAATGGGTTTTGAAAATAAAGGAATGTTAACTAAAAATGTAAACTACTGAATTCATTTCATGCAAAAACAAATTTCGCAGAATTTCTCCGATAATTGTTAGTTTTAATGAATATCCAGCTATATTTGATTATCAAATTTTTGTCTGTTACTATGAAAAGAAGCGCTACATCTATCTTTTAGTAGTTTTACGAAGCAACTTAACGTTCAAAGTATAACTATCAATCTTGGTGGAAAGCCTCACTCTACAAGTAATAAGTACCTTCAAATTAATTATTCAGATATATTAGCTTTGATTTTTCCGCAAATGGAGATTAGAGTATGGCATAAACTTTTACTGTTTACATTCTAAATGGGTATGAACTTACTAAGCTTACGTTCTCAAAAAACGACGCAGAACAGCTTTTGATTAAATCAACTGTTTAATGCTGAATTTGCGATTATTATTAAGTTTCTCTTTAACTGATTCTATTTTTTTACAACCATAATCTTATTTTCAGAACCATTAAAATTGAATAGTATATGAAAAACAAATTACTATTTTTAATTATCGCTCCTTTCGTTTTTATAAATTGCTTTGCTCAGGCACCTCAGGGTATACCCTATCAGGGGCTTGCCAGAAATGCTAATGAAACTGTTATTTCAAATCAGCCTATTTCGGTTAGATTTACCATATTGAATGGCGCCCCTAATGGTACGGTAGTGTATACAGAGACACATAGTACAACTACTGATTCTAATGGACTTTTTAGTCTTGTAGTAGGGCAAGGAACTGCACAAAATGGTACGATATTCAGTAACGTTAACTGGGCTATCGGAAGCAAATTCTTAAAAGATGAGATAGATACAGGAAGCGGATATGTACTATTGGGTACTACACAAATGATGAGTGTTCCTTATGCCTTATATGCGGCAAACAGCGGGTCAGCAGGCAACAATAGTACTATTATTCCTTTTGCTTCCGGCACAACTCTTAGAGTAGCTAAAGAAGTAAACGCGTATCCTGGTCCTCTTGTCTCTGTAATTGGGTTTGGTAATTCCCAGGAGGTTAGAGCTTTCGGCGGGGGACAAATAGATATGAATAGAAGCCCTAGTAATACTCCGGGCATAAATTATGCTTTTGCCATGCCTGTAGACGGAACTATCAGCGATATTACAGCCAATCTTAACATAGTATCCGGCGTATCTGTCCCTACTCCCTATACCCTTACAATTATTGCCCGGGTATATAAAGCCTCGGTCAATAGTAATGAATTTCTGCTAATTCCGGGAGCGATAGTTTTTTTGTCTCCTGCCTTATCAGGAGATATATCAGAACATACTATTTTGAGTGGAATCGCCACAGGATTGAACATCCCAGTAACAGCCCAAACTAAAATAATGTTAGTTTTTACCGCTATTCTTAACGGAAGCCCCGACATTTTTTATAGTGTAACTGGCTATGCCAGTGCCGGAATTAATATACGCCATTGATAAGTCTAAGATTATAGATATGAAGAGAGTATATTTATATGTATATCTGGTAATATACTTAAGCAGTGGATATTTACAGGCTCAGAGTGTTAAGCCTAGAGTCTTATCTACTTCAGGAGGAAGTGTTTCTATTGGAAATTTACGAGTCTCCAGAAGTATCGGCGAGACTTTCGTTAAGGCAAGCCCTACAAACACAACTTCTGTTTCTAGAGGTTTTCAGCAAAATACCAGCATTATTAAAATAGGAATTATCAATCCTGTTACTTTTTGTAACGGCAATAGTCTTACTATTCCTTTTACTGCAGCAGATATATTTGGCAATGGCAATGTTTTCACTGCGCAACTATCTGATGCCAGCGGAAGTTTTTCGAGTCCTGTTACTTTAGGAACTTTCGCAGGTAATATTTCAGGCAATATTCAGGGAACAATCCCTCTTAGTACCAGTACAGGTAATGGGTACCGTATCAGGGTAATTAGTTCAAGCCCTGGAGTTAATTCTTTGGCAAACGATTCTAATCTGACAATTACCCAGACCCCACAAGCGCAGGCAAGCAATACAGGGCCTTATACTATAGGGCAAACCATCGCACTCAATGCCTCAGGTGGTGCAAATTACAATTGGTCTGGTCCTGATTCTTTCAATAGCTCATTACAGGCACCTACTATACCTAATGCAACGCAAGCCAAGGGAGGGGTTTATACTGTTACAGTAACACAGAGTAGCTGTAGTGTAACAGCCACAACCAATGTAGTAATCTCAGATACTTGCGTGCGAAAAGTAGATTATTATTATGATATGGCGGGTAATCCTTATCAGGCTTTATTCTCTCTGACAGATGGCATGGTTATAAATCAGATTGCTGAACAGACTACTATTTCTTTAGTTCCGAGTTGTGATACATTATTGATAGGGAGTTTTGAGTTAAATATTCAAGGACCTGACTTAAACTGGAACATCGTTAAGAATGAATCTCCCTATACCGTATTTGGTAACTCAGGGAACTACTTTTATGGGCGGAATCTCCATCCGGGTGAATACACATTGACCGCTACAGGATATGCCCAGGATAATAAAGGTGGAGGTATTACTTATGGGCCTATAATTACCAGATTTACGGTAGTGGGTAATTTGGCGACTATTTCGATGCCTACCTTATCTACCACGAATTTATGTGCAGGAAGCAATCTGAATGTGAGTTTTACGACAACTGGTAGCTTTAATCCGGAAACTACTTTTCAAGTACAGTTATCGAATATGTATGGTAATTTTGAGTCTCCTCAGCCAACAATAATCGGAACTACCAATACGGCAGGAACAGTAAATTGCACCATTCCTTTAAATGTAACATTCGGAACAAAATATCTGATTAGGGTAGTCGCCTCTAGTCCTGTTCTGGCAGGTAATCCAACCAATAACTTTTTGACGATTAATCCATTGAATCGGACTATTGCCAGTGCTATTACTTCAGGTGATATTATACTTAAAGCATCTGAAGAGATAACAGGTAGTAATCTGGTAATTTCACCTGCAAAGGTAGCTTATCAGGCAGCTAAGACCGTAATATTGATACCGGGTTTTGAAACTCAGGGAGCAATATTTAAGGCTGAAATAAAAGCCTGTACAGACTAACGCAAATAAAGGATACTACAAATTATCCAAATCAGCCTCTTTAGGCTTAGACATTTGTTTGGATAGATTGATTGATACCCCTACAAAAAAAGTTCGATACATAGGAGGGATTACCTCGAAGCGTTGCTTGCCATCGGCCGAGTAACGGTAGCCAAATACATTTTTGCGGGCAAAAAGGTTATCTAAAGTTGCATAAAATACGATAAAATTACCCTTAATAGTGCGGATATGGCTGGCCGATAAACTTACATTTTCATAAGGCTTGGTATACTCAGGTATAAAAGAAATTGTGGCAAAATCATAATTCGGGCGACCGCTTGTATGGGTAAAGGTTACACCTACATTGGTACCGATTTTCTCAAAGAACTGTTTATAAACTACACTCATATTATGCTTAGAGGCAAAAGTAGGTGTAATTTCTTTCAGATAGTTTCTGAATAGACGTTCGGTATCCAGAAACGAATAAGTAAGCCAGAATTCACCATTTTTGATACTCTTCTTATCTCTGAAAAACACATCAAAGCCCTGCGCATAGCCTTTACCACTATTATCTGTCAAACCAGTCGGGAAACGATAAGGATTCGGGTCATAATAAGTTGTGTGTTCGACCACTAAGTTCTTATAATCTTTCTTAAAGCCCTCTATTCTGAAAGTACGGTCGTTTTTAATTATCTGATAATTCAGAATGAGATGATTAGCCAGTTCATAGCCTAAATTCTGATTCAGGTATAAATAGTTTTTCTCCGGTGTCTGATAAAACTGCCCTGCGGCTAATGATACCTGGCTGTATTGTCCGGTTTTATAGGCTAATGAGATACGGGGTGCAATACTGGCTTTGCTGATTACACTCGTATATTCGGTTCTCATGCCAAATCTTCCTGCTAGTTTCGGTGTCAGATATACCTCTGTTTCTACAAATGCCGCACTATAATTATCTCTCAGACTTAAATCATACTGATTGTAGATATTCCCTACCTTGATGGCATGAAGCTCTGCCCCGAATAAAACCGAACTGGCATTGTTTTTACCAAATAATCGAGTCATTACTGCACGAACTTGTGTGCGTTCGTCTAATCTATCACCCTTATCATTGCCTATTTTTATTTTGTCGCTGTTATGGCTATAAGATAATCCTGTTAATAATACCCACCGTCCCTCGTCAAAGTTTACCTGATAGGTCCCATTCGTAAAGACATTCTTGTTATTTAAATCGAAACGATACTTTGTACCAACCTCTTCATAAGATGGAAACGACATAGCCGACTGGTTATCAGAATAAGTACCATATAATTTTAAAGTACTGTTTTTAGTAAGGTTTTCATTTACTGTCAATGAAGTATTCAGCCCCTGAGGCACTTTATCAAATTGAACGTTAGACTTCATCAGATTGAAAAAAGGAGAGAGATTAGTATAGTATAATGAACCAGAAATACTTCCTTTATGGGTATAAGTAGCACCCAGACCTGCGAGATTAGCATTGAGATTCCAGCCACTGGCATCGTCTGTTTTATCTTTGGTATTTAATAATAGTACCGATGAAAGCGCCTGACCATATTGTGCAGAATACCCGCCTGTGCTAAAGGCAGTACCCTTAAACATAAATGGGGTAAATCGCCCACGTTGAGGTACATCAGGCGTGCTGCTAAAGAATGGATTCTGTACAATCATGCCATCAATCACGGTTTTGGTTTCATTAGCTGAGCCACCTCTCACAAATAACCCTTCCTGCTCTCCAACACGTTGTGCACCCGGTAATAACTGCATCACTGCCACAATATCAGCACCACCGCCTGCGGTAGTTACAATGTCCAGAGGCTTAAGCATCACCATTTTCTTACTATCCGAAGCCTCAAAAGTGCCTGCCGTAATCGTAACGGTATTCAGTACATTCATTGACTCCTGCATCTTAATCGTGAGTTCAAGCGCACCATTATTTAAGGTAATTTTCTGCGTATAGTTTTCATAACCAACAAAACTGGCAGCAAGTGTGGCCGTATCCTTTCTGCTGGTTCTGAAACTGAAATTACCCTCGGCATCGCTGGATGCCCCATCGTAACTGCCTTTTATGAAAACATTGGCACCCGGCAGAGCCTCTCCTTTTTTATCGGTTATTTTGCCTTTAATGGTGGTTTGAGAATATAACTGCGGTATCAGGAATAAAAAAAAGAGGATAAAAGGTAATAGTTTGCTCATAATGCTGATTCGTTTAAATGATAGCACAAACGTATCCAAAAGCTAGGCGCAGAAGTAGTGATTTCCGACGAATACAGATTTTCAGGGAGTAAATCAGGCTTATATGAAGATGGACAAAGTGAGTAAATTGATAAAACCTGCAAAAGAATGAGTAAGTTATGAATACAACTCTTTATAGCCGCTTTAGAAAAAAAGACTAGTATTTAGCAACTTCTTTTGTTGTTAGCCATCTAATGTCTCTAATTAAGGTGTATTCTTTATTGACTGATATATCAGCTATTGAAATGCAGGACGAAGTTTAATCTTAAAATTTACCGTTCATCCGGTTCTATTGCCATTCGTATAAATTTAATCAATAACAAGGTACTATGTATAACAATGTATCTTTTATCGCACTATATTTGTGCACAAATTATGAATTACATTACCGTTCAATTCTCAAAATTATGAAGAAGCTATTTAACTCAGTTCTGTTTGCTGCACTATTTGCGTGCATATTCTCTGCATGCGAAAACAAAGGAAATATTTCTATTTCGCGTACTGAATCCGGTGATTTATATAAATTCTCGGCTTATTTCCCTAAAGACAGAACAAAAGAAGTGCAAAAATATATGGACAAAGAACTGGAGAACACCGGTGATTTCTCCTTTGAAAATTCCACAATAGATGGTACTATCGGTTTAGACAATAAAATGAACTTTTACATAAAGATGTCTCCGGGTAGTTTAAAAATAGAGATGGATAAGTCAAAGAATTCATATGAGAACTATGCCCGCATGAAGAAAATGGGTGAAGATATGGGGAAAATACTTACAGATAATTAAGATAAGGATGGTTGAGATTTTTGATAATATTCATAAGATATACCAATATCAGGCTCCGCCCTATTTATAATGATATGATGCATCATTTTATGCCAAACAGCCAGCGTATAATTTTTAAAGGCCGTTCACATGGGCCATTAATCAGAAGAGAAGGAGATACTTTTATCTATCAGTTTCTGAATAATCCTCTCAAAAAGGTAGTTTCACCAGATAAAGATATTCTGGTGTATTAATTATGCGCTATAGGTATAGAATTAATATAAATGTCGCATAAAATTTATTTTAAATGAAGCGAGCCAAAATACTCAGGGCGGTGAAAAGCAGGTGTTTTACCGCTCATGGTAGGGCTCCAGCACGTGAAATCACATTCTCTGGCATTACATTTCCAATCTGCTTTTTTATGTGATTTAAGCGAAACAATTCTATAGAAATTGACACGGTAATCTTTCGTTTGCCCGGGGCCAATCAGCGTTAATGGTATTTGTAAGGTTCCGCTCCAGGTGTCTCCTTCAGTCTGTACTATGTGTTTAATGCCTGCGTTTTCATAACTAATCATATCAGTCGAGCTTCCCCCACCATGCCCTTTGGTAGGGTTATGTATTTTCCCTATCCACAATACATTGTTCGGGTTTATTTCCAGTTCTAAATACCTTTCAGGTACTTCTGTACCTTCTGCTATGAATACCTCAAAAACCTCCTGATTATATAGTTCTGCATTATGAGTCCTATAGGTATTTTCCTGCCAATACGGATTTTGTTTGCAGACAAAGTCTACATATAAATACTCATCGTCATACTTTAGCTTCACTAAAGTTTCCTGTGGCGCTTCCTCACCTGTAGTAGAGTGCCTGAACTGTTTCTGGTCAAGAGCCTTCCAGTTGTTTTTTGATAGCGAAATTGTATAATCAGAGGATGGTATCATAAAGAAGAGGATATAAGGGTAAAGGAAATTTAGCATAGAACAAGAGTGAGGTGGATAAATAAAAACGTCAGAATCCTTCGCAATGAAAGATTCTGACGAATATCAATAGTCAAAAGAACTAGGCAATTATCATATTATGATAAACATTCTGCACGTCATCATCTTCTTCCAGTTTTTCTATCAGTTTTTCAACGTCTGCGGCCTGCTCCTCTGTAATCGTTTTCATATCTGTCGGAATCCTCTCAAAGTCAGCCTGCAGGAGTTCAAAACCTTTTTCTTCCAGAAATTTCTGAATAGCGCCGAAAGCGGTAAACTCACCATAAATATTGATCTGGTTGGTTTCTTCGTCTAAGAAAACCTCTTCTGCACCAAAATCAATCAATTCAAATTCTAATTCCTCAACATCAATTTTGTCGTTCTTGGCAATTTTAAAAACAGATTTTCTGTCGAAGATAAAATCTAACATACCCATTGTACCCAGGCTACCACCACATTTTGAGAAGTAACTGCGGATATTAGCCACCGATCTGTTAGTATTATCTGTAGTACACTCAACAAGTATTGCGATACCGTGTTGGGCATAGCCTTCGTATACCATCTCTTTGTAATCTTCCTGGTCTTTTGAAGATGCTCTTTTAATAGCATTTTCTACGTTTGCCTTGGGCATATTAGCTGCCTTGGCATTCTGAATAATGGCTCTTAGACGAGAGTTGCTGTTAGGGTCTGGTCCGGCTGACTTTACGGCTATTGCTATATCTTTACCAATACGGGTAAATGTTTTTGCCATTTGCCCCCAACGCTTCATTTTGCGAGCTTTTCTAAATTCAAACGCTCTTCCCATATACTAATTATGAATCTATCAGTTAATAATTATCAGCCTTATCCGGATTATAGAATAAGGCTGAATTTGAGAGTGCGAAATTAGAAAAAAATCATTAAAACTCCACTTATTTCTCTTTATATGGCAAATGTTTCGCCACTTGTGCAATTAACTGGCTTGCCATGTGATGGGGAGTATCCAAACGGCTGTTGGGGCGTTGTGTTAAACTGGTTTTCCACAATAACTCGCCACTGGCGGCATCATATAGATTCACATTAGTTGAGACGCCGTCATTGCCCATATAAGAGGGCATCATTGAATAACGATTCTGACGGGTAATAGTAATACCAAGTTGACCCCAGATAACCGCGTCTACTCCTAACAATCGGGCCAGATGTCCTTTATCCTGTTGTCCGAGGTCTTCTAATCTGATACCACTTTCTGCCAGAATCTTATTGGTTTTAGTAAAATCCTGAAAAGCCAGTTCATATCTGCCTTTTTCTACCTGTTTGGCTGCATAGGCAAACAATTCTTTCTGGGTATCTAAACTTGCTTCGCGTTCCTGTTGGCTGAAAAACTTCTGGGCACGAGGGTCAGGTTTACGATTGGCAGGGTTCTCAAACTGTACATCAAAAGGTAAAATAGCCACTTTCTGGTGGGTAGTTTTTACTTTAGCAAAATTATCTGAAAGAAAATCTCTTGAAGCAGAACAGGCCGAAAGCACGGCTGCCAGAAGGATTATTGCAATGAAATTTTTATTTGGTTGTTTGGTTCTCATTTTATTATTGTTTTACCGAGTATTTAACGAAATTTGACAAAATTTCTTTTGTATTGTACCACGATTTTTCAAATCTGGTCTTATTTTAGAGAGGATTGTTTCTAAAAGGATTATTTCTTTTAATTTCAGGCAAACAAGCAATTAAGATTCATGAGGCATTTTGCAATTGGTATTCTCTGGCGTGTGGGTATTCTTAGTATAGTTCTGATGGGGCTGGTCTATTTTTTCTTACAAAACCAATGGTCTGCCGTAGGCTTGTTCAGTATTTTAGGTGCGTTAATCTTCTTTTGGATTTTCAACTATACCACTTCCATCAATCGCAAATTAGCTCGTTTTTTTGAGTCGGTTCGTTATTCAGATTTTACCGTAAAATTTCGCTCGGATAATAAACTCGGTAAAAGCTTTGAAGAAGTTAATCAGCAGTTTAATGGTGTGTTAGAGGCATTTCGCCAGGCACGTGCCGAGAAGGAAGCCAACCTTCATTATATTAACACCATTGTACAGCACGTAAATGTAGGGCTTTTGTCTTATGATTCATCAGGTAATATAGAGTTAATCAACAATGCCGCCTTCCGTATCCTGAATATTTATCGCCTGCGGAATATCAGCGAACTGGCCAAAACAGCCCATGCACCATTATATGATATTCTTGAAAATATTCCATCGGGCAGTAAAGCTTTATATCAGACGGCAAATGAAAAACAGATTTCAATCAATGCTGCCACTGTGAGTCTGCGCGGCCGTGTCATTAAACTTATTTCCCTACAGAATATTCAGTCTGAACTACAACAGAAAGAGCTGGAAGCCTGGCAAAACCTGACCAAGGTATTGCGCCATGAGATTATGAACTCTGTAACACCGATTGTTTCACTGGCCAGTACCATGAGAGAAATCATAGAACTGGATCTGACCGAAAAAGAGGGGATTCAGGAAACTGTCAGTGATTTGAAAGAGGCGCTTTTTACTATTGAGAACAGAAGCAAGGGTATCATGAACTTTGTGAATGCCTATCGTGAGTTTACGAGTATTCCCAAACCTAAATTTGAAGATACTACCTCAAAAGACCTGATAGCACAGGTATTGAATCTGGTTCAGCCGCAATTGAGAGAAAAACAGATTACTTTAAAAACAGATTTCAAAGAAGATTTTGAATTATTGGCAGACACCGAGCAAATAGCCATGGTGCTGATAAATATTATCAAGAATGCAGTAGAGTCTGTAGAAAGCCGTTTAAACCCTCAGATAACAATCAAAACATTTGAGAGAGACGAACAGAAAGTTATAGAGATCTCAGATAATGGCAGTGGTATCGAGCCGGAAGCACTTGAGAAGATTTTTATTCCGTTTTATACTACTAAAAAGACAGGCTCTGGCATAGGGCTTAGCCTTTCAAGACAGATTATGCAGATGCATGGCGGGAATCTGAAGGTATCGTCGAAAGTGGGAGAGGGGAGTAAGTTTCTGATAATATTTTGATGCAGTAAGATTGATTTTAGTAAAGACGTAATGCATTACGTCTTCAGGAGCCTATAAATTCAGAGAATTGCCTATTTTCTGAAAATTTATTCCCAATCTGAATATATCTTGTAAGATAGGCCAAAAGAAATGCTTCGCAGTCTCTACGAAAGCAAAAAACAGCCAGCTGTCATCGACAACTGGCTGTTTTCATTATAAATAAAGCAGATTATGCTTCTGTTTCTTCGTCTGCTACTGCAGCTACCGGAGCTTCATCTTCAATAGGTAATACAGGTGCTTCTTCAGCAACTGTTTTATTAACTATCGGAGCTACTTCGTCTACTGCGCGTTTAGCATCTTCTTCTTCCTGAAGGGCGGCGTTATCTTTATCCATTTTACGCTCCATGATACCTTCTTCAATTGCTTTTCCTAAAGCCAGGGTAATTAAAGCAACTGATTTATAAGCATCATCATTAGCAGGGATAGGATACTCAACTGCTTCCGGGTTTGAGTTAGTATCGCACATAGCAATTACCGGAATACCTAATCTATGGGCTTCTGCTACTGCAAGGTGCTCACGTTTTACGTCAACAACAAATAGCGCCGCAGGAAGTCTTGATAAATCGGCTACACCACCTAATAATCTCTCTAATTTGATACGCTCACGATCAAGCATCAAGCGCTCACGTTTTGCCATGTTGCCAGCTGTTGCTTCATCTTTCAACATACGCTCAACGTTTTGCAATTTTTTCAAAGATTTTTTGATCGTTGCAAAGTTTGTTAACATACCACCTAACCAACGCTCAGTTACAAAAGGCATTTTCAAGCGTTTTGCTTCTTCCGCTACAATTTCCTGCGCTTGTTTTTTGGTAGCAACAAACATGATTTTACGACCAGAACGAACAATTCCTTTTACTACTTGTTGCGCTTCGTCTAAACAAGCCAGAGTTTTGTTAAGGTCGATGATATGGATACCGTTTTTCTCCATGAAGATATACGGAGCCATTTTCGGATCCCATTTACGGGTAAGGTGACCAAAGTGTACACCTGCATCCAGAAGGTCTTTGTACTGTAATTGTGCCATTTTTGATAAAATGAAAAAGTGTTTGAAAAAAAATAAAATACGCAGCACAGCACGTCGGCATCACTGTAAGTGCTGTCTGGACAAAACAATTTACGAATTACATGTAGCCAGCGACGATAGATCGTCATAACAACCAGATGTAATTCGTAAAAAATATTAACGTTTCGAGAATTGGAATCTCTTACGAGCTTTACGGCGACCGTATTTTTTACGCTCAACCATACGTGAGTCACGAGTTAAGAAACCTTCTTTTTTCAATGCAGGACGGTTCTCAGTGTTTGCTTCACACAAAGCACGGGCAATTGCCATACGCACTGCTTCGGCTTGTCCGGCAATACCACCACCATTTACATTTACTTTAAGATCATACTGACCAGTGGCATTTACCGCAGTAAATGGTTGGTTTAATACAATCTGAAGAATTTCAGAAGGAAAATACTCCTTTAATTCACGACCATTCACAGTAACTGCTCCATTTCCCTGTTTCATATAGATACGGGCAACGGCTGTTTTTCTTCTACCTACTGCGTTGATAACTTGCATTATTATATAGGATTTTTGAAAATTTTCTAAAAATTAAAAATGATTACCCGCTTAGAACGACAACTCAATTGTTTTTGGCGTTTGCGCTTCATGTGGGTGGTTTGGTCCTTCGTAAACATACAGATTAGTATACAAACGACGACCTAAACGGCCTTTTGGTAACATACCTTTTACGGCATATTCTACTACACGACGACCATCTTTTGCCATTAACTCACGAGGAGTAGCAAAACGTTGTCCACCAGGGTGTCCTGTATGGCGTGTATAAACTTTGTCGGTCATTTTCTTTCCGGTCAGGCGGATTTTCTCAGCGTTGATAACAATTACGTTATCACCACAATCCACGTGAGGCGTGTAGTTTGTTTTGTTTTTACCACGAATGATATTCGCAATCTGGCTGCACAAACGACCTAAAACTTTGTCGGTAGCATCTACAACCACCCATTCTTTATTAACGGTTCCGTTATTGGCAGAAATCGTTTTGTAACTTAAGTGTTTCACAATTTTAAATATTAAATGTGTTTGAAAAAAGTTCTTGTCATTGATGTTTTTATCGTTGCCCCCAAAAGCTATGATGAAACACTATGACTCTTTTTCGTGAATTTTTGAGGTGTTGAAACAACACATAGCAACTCCGGAAACAGCTACTTCTCAAAATTAACTGTCCCCCCGAACTAACGGGCTACGCTACGGGGGTGGTATTTTGGGGCTGCAAAATTAGACAATTCTTTAAAATAAAGCAATAGTTTCTCTTTTTTTTGTGCTAAATCCTTGAAAATTAGTTCTTCTGACAAGAAGAAGTTAATTTTGTAAGATATTTTAGAGTCATGTTATAACCTCCCATCAAAAACAATGAGATTAAAACAAATCCTTAGCCTTGCCATTTTTCTGGGTTCTCTCCAATCCGGTATGGCGCAATGGAAACTAAATGACCAGACCCCCGTATTCGTAAGTAGTGCAATCAATTTTCAGTCGGCACAATTATATGCAACAGATAGTGAAGCTAACAGTTATTATGTATGGTCTGATTACAGAACAGGGGTAATAGAACTCTATGTGCAGAAACTAGATAGCAGAGGTGTACCACAATGGCAAAAGGATGGTGTAAGAATTGGGAAAGTACTGGATGTTTACGATGTTCTGTATAGTCAGAGAGTTATCAGACCCGATGGACAAGGTGGGGCGTTTATTGGCTGGCACTTGCTGCCGGACATTAATAATAAAGCACGCAGACAATTTTATATACAGCATATTTCGAAAGACGGTGTAGTTTTGTGGGCAGATGGAGGTATAAAAGCAACAGACCAGGAGCTTTGGACTATTGAGCCTTATGATGACGTAATGGATATAGTAGTAAATAATAATCAGTTGTTATTAATATTTAATCAGTACGTACCAGTTACAGGCGTTAATACCGTGTATACCAAAAAGCTTGATTTTGATGGCAAAATAATAGAAGATGAAAAGAAACTGTTTGAGAATAACAGAATAGAAGGGAAAGTTATTTATGATACAAAGAATAGCCGATTCCTGGCTATTATGAAAGATAATATGTCTGACTATCTGTTTCAGACATTTGATGCTACCAATGCGCCTCTCATACCCAAGCCAATTGCTATTTATCAGAATCCTGTCAGTGGCAATTCGCGCATTGATTTATTTAAAGTGGATGATCAGGGAAATGCGGTTATAGGAAGAACCCTGTCTATTGATGATGGCAGAAAAATGGTTTTTGCCCATAAGGTAGATATAGAAGGTAAATCTATCTGGGGGACGAATGGTATTAAAATGGGGTCTGATTATACATTTGATATTCAGATTGTGCCAACCAGCGATGGCGGGGGTATTGCTACCTGGGTCGAAACAGCAAGCCAGCAGCAGCCTTTTAAAATAGCCAAACTGACCTCGACAGGGGGTGTTCTATGGCTGAATGATGTTTTTATACCTCGCTCTGATAAACCCTATGTATTGCCGAATAAACTGGAGCCGGATGGGAAAGACGGTGCATATACTTTGTGGCTTACCCCAAAAAATATCGGATACGACCTTACAGTTCAGCATTTTGATAATAATGGTTCGGCCAGATTCGGAACCGACGGGATAGCGTTTAAGGATTTTACTTTTTATAGCGGTCCACGCGTGATTCCTTATCCTAAAGGCGGAGTCATTGTATTCTGGGGTGCTAATAAAGAAGAAAGTGATGGGATTGGTTATACAGTTGATTTATACACGAATTATATTTCAGAAACTGGTCGCTTTGGTTTAGAAGATGCGCCTGCTATTGCCATTAACAATCCAATTATTATAGATAAGCTCTGCGCAGGCCAGTCTTTTACTGTGCCTGTCACAACCAGTGGGTCCAATTTTAATCTGGATAACAATTTCAGAGTTATCTTATCTGATACCCTTGGTGGAAACCAGATAGAACTGGGAAGCGACACCAGAAAAACAATCAACGTGACCACACCACAGACGTTGGCTGCAGGAACTTATAAAATAAAAGTCGTTTCAACCTCGCCTGTTGTAGAAAGCCAGAATAGTTTAACAATAATCATTACTGAACCTGGAGCACCAATTATCACTGCTGATAAAATGTCAGCTTGCGCAGGAGAAACGTTTAAACTTTCGGGTGCAGGTTGTGAACAGGGAACCATCAAATGGTCTAATAATCAGGAGGGGAAAACCATTTCTGTGACTTTAGACAATACAACTACTTTTACAGCAGCTTGTAGTGTGCCTGGCTGTAAAAACAGTGTGGCCTCTAATGAGGTTTCCTTACAGGTAAATAAGGCAACGGCTACCGCCAGTAATTCCGGCCCCTTTAATGTAGGTGAGGCTATTAAGTTGAGCAGCACAGGCGGTGTAAAATATGCCTGGACAGGCCCTGCCTCTTTTGTATCGGCTGAACAGAATCCGACTATCACTAATGCTACTTTAACTATGGGCGGTATATATAGTGTAATCGTTACAGATAATAACAATTGTACAGCTAAAGCAGAAACAACGGTTACTATTAATAATATTTTAGGTGTAGAGAAAGAAATAAACATCCGCACTTTCCCGAACCCTACAAGTCATGAAGTAGTAGTAGAGTTTTATGCGCAGGCCAACAACCAGGTGAATATTTCATTGGTAGACATAAGAGGTGCAGTAATTGGCGAAAGGAAACTAAAAGCAACCGGTGGTTATCAGCAGGAAATAGTAGATATCCGGTATTTTCCCAGAGGGCACTATCTGGTAAAAGTAAGCACGCCAAAACAGGAAGTAATCAAGAAATTAATTATAGAAAACTGAAAGAGTGTCTTAACCTTTGATTTAGCTGATTTAGTGATTTTAATGATATTGGTTCATTGTCACTCAATCGTAATACTATTAATCAAAATCAGCGCAATCAGATTAATCAGCTAAATCAAAGTTTGGGACAAAATAACTAAATGGCAATAAGAACATATTTTCTTCAGGTAAAAGAAGTTGTTAACGAAACCCCGGATTGCGTAACGATTTATTTCTGGCACCCGTTAAGTGAGCAGATAAAATATAAAGCAGGGCAATTTATTACGGTAATTGTACCGATTGATGGCAAAAAAGTCCGTAGAAGTTATTCGATGTCAACCTCACCTCATACAGATACCTCGATAGGCATTACTGTAAAACGTGTATTGGGGGGTATGGTTTCGAATTACCTGAATGATAGGGTAAAGGTTGGTGATTTTCTGGAAATAATTGAGCCATTGGGTAATTTCTTTGTTGAGCCTGATGCTGAAAAAGCACGCCATCTGGTTCTTTTTGCTGCCGGCAGCGGTATTACTCCCATGCTGTCCATTACCAAGTCTATACTGAAAATGGAGCCTGAGTCAAGAGTGACTCTGGTATATGGAAACCGTACGGAAGGAAGCATTATTTTTAAAGATAAACTTGAAGAACTTGAATATAAATACCGTGAGCGGCTGAAAGTACATCATATTCTTTCACGCCCGTCAGATTTATGGGTGGGGCAGGTAGGGCGCATCAGCCAGGGAATTAGTATCCGCTTCATGAAAGACTCTTATACGGATTTTACTAGAGACGAGTTCTTTTTGTGCGGCCCCGAGGGGATGATGGAAGATGTGATAAAAGGTCTGAATATTTACAATGTTGCTAAAAGCCAGATTCACCGGGAGAATTTCCATGCCCCGATGCTCGATGAAATCCATGTAGAAGAAGTTGATAATTCGCTCAAAACCCAGATAGTGAAGGTAATTTATGATGGCGACGAATACGAATTTGAGGTAAAACCTCATCAGAGTATTCTCGAAGCTGCTCTGGACATAGATATTGATCTTCCCTATTCATGTCAGGCAGGTATGTGTACGGCCTGTATGGGTAAATGTCTGGAGGGTAAAGTAAAAATGGACGAAGAAGAAGGCTTAACCGATAAAGAAATTGCACAGGGATATATCCTGACTTGTGTCGCCCATCCGCTAACAGCAGGTGTAGTGGTTGAAATTGATTAAAAAAAAATTAAAATGTTCCTATACGAATATAAGGATTTCAAATCAGGACATACCTTTACTTTAGAACATGTTTAGATATTATTTTTCTGACTGAAAACATAGATTTAAACATGTTTGTAATCAAAAATAAAAGCCTCAGTTCGGCGTTAATGTTTTAAATTTCAGGAATCGTGCTCGTTAGGAAGATTATTTTTACAGGGGCTTTTGCGTTGAGCTTGCTTACAGTTTTCAGTTCATTTATTTTATCCCCGAAACCTCTAGACTACCAGACTCTCCAGGAAAAGTGGGCCGACAGCCTGCTTAATACGATGTCTCTGGACGAAAAAGTAGGCCAGTTATTTATGGTGGCTACTTATTCTAATCGTACAGAAAAATACTATCAACAGGTCGAAAACAACATTGCTACTTATCACATAGGTGGTATTATCTTCTTTCAGGGCGGGCCATATCGTCAGGCTAAATTAACCAATCGCTATCAGCAGATTTCCCGGATTCCGCTCATGATAGGCATTGATGCTGAGTGGGGTTTAGGTATGCGGCTTGATAGCGCCATTGATTTTCCGAAGCAGATTACTCTTGGGGCAATTCAGGATAACAGCTATGTGGAAAAGTTTGGTCAGGAAATCGGCCGACAATGCAAACGATTAGGCATTCATATCAACTTTGCACCTTCTATTGATGTCAATACCAACCCCGATAATCCTATTATTAACTTCCGTTCATTTGGTGAGTCGCAGGTAAATGTAGCCGAAAAGGGGCTTGCTTATGTTCGGGGCATGAAAAAATACAATATTTTAGGAAGCGCCAAGCATTTCCCGGGGCATGGTGATACAGACCAGGACTCCCACCGTACCCTGCCTGTAGTAAATCATACATTGCAACGTTTAAATGAAGTAGAACTTTATCCGTTCCGTCGGCTCATTGCTGATAGTATTGCTACTGTAATGACAGGCCATTTATTTGTGCCAGCTATAGAACCACGTGGTAACACCCCCACCTCAATCTCTGAAAAGGTTGTTACGGAAATGATTAAAAATCAGATGGGCTTTAAGGGTTTGACCGTAACAGATGCCCTCAATATGCGTGGCATTACCCAGGGTTTGCAGCCGGGCGAACCGGAGTTTCTGGCCTTTATGGCAGGAAATGACGTATTATTACAGACAGGTAATTTACCTGCTGCATTCAAAAGAATCAAACAGGCGGTAGAAACAGGCCAGATTCAGGAGCAAATACTGAATGCACGGGTAAAGAAAATATTGAAAGCGAAATATTGGGCAGGCTTAAGTAAATACAAACCCATCGAAATTGCAGGTTTGGGGAGTGATTTAAACGGCAGAAAATCGCTTGAACTAAAAGCTGAATTATTTGAACAGGCCGTTACTATTGTTCGCAATCAGGATAATCTGTTGCCTTTTACGCATTTAGATACTACTACTTTTGCCTCGGTGGCCATCAGTGCAGAATACGAAAACGATTTTCAGAAAACATTGAGCCAGTATGCCAGTTTCAAACACTTTACAGTACCATTTAAACCAAGTTCAGACAAAGACATAGCCTGGGTTCTGGAAGAAGCCGCCAAATATAAAGTAGTGGTGGTAAGTGTACATGGCATGAACAGCAAAAGTGAGCGTAATTTTGGTGTATCACCTGCTACTGTCGATTTTGTCAATCAGTTAAGTCAGAGAACTAATGTCGTGCTCTGCGCATTTGGTAATCCGTATGGCTTAAAATTATATAGTTCTTCCAGAAATCTGGTATGTGGTTACGAAGATGACCCTATCTCACATAAGGTAGTGCCTCAGATATTATTCGGGGCTCTGTCTGCCAAGGGGCGTTTACCGGTATCCGTAGATACTGATCTGAAAGTAGGAAACGGTATCCAGACACCTAAACTGGGCAGGGTATCTTTCGGAAACGCCGAAAGTGTAGGAATGAATAGCAGTAAACTGGATGAGATAGAGCAGGTAGTTCAACAGGGTATTGATAACAAGGCCTTTCCGGGTTGTCAGGTTTTAGTAGCGCGGCAGGGCAAGGTTGTGTATAATCGTAGTTTTGGTTCACTTAGTTATGGAGTTAACGAGCCTGTAAACAACCAGACTTTGTATGACATTGCTTCAATGACCAAAGTCACAGCAACACTGCAAACCGTAATGATGCTGAACGAGCGTGGAGAAATAGATATGAACGAAAAAATATCTACCTACCTGCCCGAAATGAAAGGCTCTAATAAAGAGAATATGCTTGTTTCAGACATACTGATGCATCAGGCAGGTCTGGTGGCGTTTGTGCCATTCTGGGAGAAAACAAAAACAGGTAATACCCTGCGAAGTGACTACTATAGCTTTGCCTACGATAGCCTGCAAGTACCCCCAAATTTACAGGTAGCTACTAATTTATATATTAAACCTAGCATCAGAGATTCAGTGTGGCGTTGGGTAATACAATCAAAATTATTGAATATCTACGACAGGCTGGGAGGATACCGTTTTACTTACAGCGATTTAGGCTTAATGATTCTTCAAAAATTGGTAGAGCGCATCACCAATCAGCCGCTGGATCAGTTTTTAGAGCAGAATCTCTATGAGCCATTAGGAATGACGGCCACCTTATTCAATCCACTCCAAAGATTTCCTAAAATCAATATCGCACCAACTGAAAACGAGGCAGTTTTCAGAGCATCCCAGATTCAGGGAACTGTACATGACCCCAACGCGGCACTACTGGGAGGGGTATCTGGCCATGCAGGATTATTCAGTAATGCCAGCGATCTCGTAAAGTTGTTTCAGATGAATCTGCAGAATGGTTTTTATGGGGGAAGAAATTTTTTGTTCCCTGAAACCGTCAGGCATTTTGCTAAAAACTATACACAGAAAAGCCATAGAGGTTTAGGTTGGGATAAACCGAGTTCAGGTGATAGCCCCATTGTAGGCTCAACCGCTTCTGACGATACCTACGGGCACTCAGGCTTTACCGGAACAGTAGTTTGGGTTGATCCCGACCGGGAATTGATTTTTATTTTCCTTTCCAATAGAGTATACCCGGTTTCTACTAATAATAAAATTAATACCTTAAGAATCCGTAAAAGGATTCATGAGATAATCAATGAATCTGTTATTGTTCAATAAGCCCATACTTCTGCACAAATTCTCCTCGCTTTTCTTGTCCCCACCCCCATTTCACAAATAGAAAAACTTTCATTAAGACAGGTACTAA